>LOEV01000042.1 GCA_001516065.1 Alphaproteobacteria bacterium BRH_c36 | reverse complement strand
AAATGTCAGAACCATAAGGAACACTAGCAACTCTATGTTTCTAGTGTAGCTTTTGCACCTGACGTTTGGTTTCGAGGGTAGCCGCAGTCGGGTACCAAATGTCAGGTGCGCTACACTAGCATGGACCGGCAGACGCGATCCTCAAATTTCCGAAGGCTTTTGTTCACTTTTTGTTTGTCGCCCGTCGGCGTCAATGTCACTCTCTTCGCAGCCAGCCCGGCACCTGATCCTGAGCGATGAGGTCGTCAAAGGCCAGACGCGGGCGGACCACGGCGACATCTTCACCGCGGACCATGACTTCTGGGATCAGAAGCCGGCTGTTGTATGTCGATGACATCACCGCACCGTAAGCGCCAGCCGACATCAGGGCCAAAAGATCTCCCTCCTGAAAGGGCGGCAGCGAGCGGTCGAGGGCAAGGTAATCACCGGTCTCGCAAACGGGCCCGACTACGTCCTGAATAACCGGCGGCATTGACTTCAATTCCTCCACGACCGGCCAGACGTCGTGATAGGCATCATAAAGCGTCGGGCGGATGAGGTCGTTCATGGCTGCATCGACGATGAGGAAGGTCTTGTCGGCGCCCTCTTTCACATGCACCACGCGAGTGACGAGGATGCCAGCGTTGCCGGCAATCATGCGGCCCGGCTCCAACACCAGTTTCAGACCGATGGCGCCGAGGCATTCCTTGACAACGGCGGCATATGCCGCCGGCGACGGCGGCACCGGGCCGCCAGCTTCGTATGGAATTCCGAGACCACCACCGAGATCAAGGTGACGCAGCGCGATGCCGTCGGCGATCAGGCCGCGGGCCAGTTCCGCCATCAAGGTGAATGCCGATCGCATCGGGGCCAGGTCGGTAATCTGGCTGCCGATGTGCATATGGATGCCGGCGACGTCAATTCCCGGCAATCCGGCGGCTTCGGCGTAGAGCGCGCGTGCGTCGGCAAAGGGCACGCCGAACTTGTTCTCCGACTTGCCGGTTGAAATCTTGGCATGCGTCTTGGCATCGACGTCGGGATTGACGCGGATGGCGATGGGGGCCTTGCGGCCGATTTCGCTGGCGACTTCGCTCAAGGCGCGCAGTTCAGGCTCGCTCTCGACGTTGAAGCCGAGGATGCCTTCGTTCAGCGCGTAGGCCATCTCGCCGCGCGTCTTGCCAACGCCTGCGAAGATGATTTTATCGGCTGGCACCCGCGCGGCGCGGGCGCGGCGCAGTTCGCCTTCGGAGACGACGTCCATGCCGGCCCCCTGGTGTGCCAGCGCCGTGAGGACGGCCTGATTGGAATTCGCCTTCACGGCAAAACATAATAGCGCGTCCTGGTCGGCGAAAGCTTCGGCGAGGACCCTGTAGTGGCGCTCAAGGGTGGCGGTGGAATAGCAATAGAACGGCGTACCGATACCGTCGGCGATGCTGACGAGATCGGCGTCCTCGGCATGCAGGATGCCGGCCTTATACGTGAAGTGATGCATGAAAGCTCGTTAACGGCGAAGGAACGAAGGACGGCGGCCGGGCCGCGTCCCCATCCGTAGGGCCGCTGCCTTCATCGAACTCTAACGCAGGATACCGTCGAGAATGAAGGGCTTGTGTTCCTTTTTCGGACCGGACGAGTTTTCTGCGGTCCCCCGGGCATCCGGCGATGTCGCCGTGCCCGCGGCTTTCGCTTCAGGCGGCGCATCAAGCGAACCTTTCACGCCACAGCCCGCAAGCGGCAGCGCAACAGCGAACAGCAGGATAGCAATCGTTCTAACGCTCGACATGCTCTTGGCGCCTAACCTTCCAACGGGCTCTAGTGTTCCGGTTCTGACATTTGCTACCCAGTGCGGCGAGCTCCTGAGCAAATGTCACAGAACCATAAGAAACACTACCAAGCCTATGATTTTAGTGTAGCATTTGCATTGAACGTTTGGTCGAGACGCCAGCCGGCCAGTGGGTACCAAACGTTTGATGCGCTACACTAGTGCTCCGACCCTGACTCCTGGTCCCCCGGCGTCAGCCCGTAACCCCCAGTACGATCCTTGTTCGTGTGGCCAATTTCAGACTTAGCCCGTCTGTTGTTCCTTTTCCAACCGGCTGACCCAGTCAGCCGCGTTTTTTTCGACGTTGTGTGGCGCTGTTCCCCCATAACTGGTGCGGCTAGCGACCGAATTTTCGACGCTCAGGACCGATAACACGGCGTCGGTGATGCGCGGTTCGACCGATTGCATTGCAGCCAGCGGTAGTTCGGCCAGGTCGACGCCATCCTTCTCGGCGAGCGCCACGATCGAGCCCGTGACATGGTGGGCTTGGCGGAATGGCATCTTGAGCTCGCGGACCAGCCAATCGGCCAGATCGGTGGCGGTCGAATAGCCATAACCGGCCGCCTTCCGCATCGCCTCGGGCTGGGGTTGCATGTCCTCCACCATGCCAGTCATTGCGGCAATGGCCAGATTGAGGCTGTCGAAGGCGTCGAAGGCGACTTCCTTGTCCTCCTGCATGTCCTTGGAATACGCAAGCGGCAGTCCCTTCATGACGATCACGAGGCTGCTGAGGGCGCCGGCGATCCGCCCGACCTTGGCGCGACACAACTCGGCGGCGTCAGGGTTGCGCTTTTGCGGCATGATCGATGAGCCGGTGGTGAAGCGGTCGGAAAGCTTCAGGAAGCCGAACTGCGGCGTCACCCATAGAACGATTTCTTCGGCTAGGCGGGAGAGATGCACCGCGCAGATGGTGGCCGCCGCCAGCGTCTCCAGGACGAAGTCGCGGTCGGACACAGAATCGAGCGAGTTTGCGGTCGGCCGGTCGAAGCCAAGCGCGCTGGCGGTGGCGTGGCGGTCGATCGGGAAAGAGGTTCCTGCGAGGGCCGCGGCGCCGAGAGGGCATTCGTTCAAGCGTTTGCGGGCGTCCTGGAAGCGGCCACGGTCGCGGGCGACCATCTCGACGTAGGCAAGAAGGTGGTGTCCGAAGGTGACGGGCTGGGCCGGCTGCAGATGTGTGAATCCCGGCATCACGGTCGCCGCGTGGGTCCTCGCATTGCGCGCCAACGCAACCTGCAGCGCCGCCAATGCAGAATCAAAGGCGTCGACCTGGCCGCGGACGTAAAGGCGGAAGTCAGTAGCCACCTGATCGTTGCGGGAGCGCGCGGTGTGAAGGCGTCCGGCCGGTTCACCGATCAGCTCTTGCAGCCGCGATTCGATATTCATATGGACATCTTCGAGGGCGCGCGAATATTGGAACGTACCCGCTGCGATCTCGTCGGCGACCTGGTCAAGACCCTTGTGGATTGCCGCCTCATCCTCAATTGTTATAATTCCGGCCGCGGCCAGCATGGCTGCATGAGCCTTGGAGCCGGCAAGATCGTCGCGGGCCATGCGCTGATCGAAGTCGATGGACGCGTTTATCCGCTCCATGATCTCGGCTGGTGACATTTTGAAGCGGCCACCCCACATCTTGTTCGCGTCACTGTCGCTCACGGCATCGTGCTCCGTTTTGGGTGGCCTGCTGACCGCCGGACGCGTATGCCGACGGGCGAGTCTAACATATTGACAAAACAACCGGGATTGAACGAAGCGATGGAACGAAGCTCGAACGAGTCCTCCCAGCGAGCAACCCGGGCGATTTCGCCCTCCGCGATATCATGGATCGCGTCGACGCTCGCGCTGTTGGCTCTGGCGGCGGTATACTTTACCGCAACACCTCCTGACAACGCCGTAACGCGAATTGGCGCGGAGACAGCCGACACGGCAGTCGTTCCGGCCGCCGAACCGGCGCGAAGCGGGCTGACCGCGTTCGTCAGGCACTCACAACCTGCAGAATTGCTCGAGGTCGCGTTCACCGACGGCAAAGGTCAGCCAAAAACGCTCTCCGATTTCAAGGGCAAGACCGTTTTGTTGAATTTATGGGCGACATGGTGCGCACCCTGTAGGGAAGAGATGCCGGCTCTCGACCGATTGCAGGCCGAGCTTGGAAGCGACAAGTTCGAGGTGGTGGCCCTCAGTCTCGACAGGGGCGGCATCGAAGCTTCCAAGAAATTCCTCGATCAGATCAACGTCAAGTCGCTTGGCACCTACGTCGATGCAACTGGGAAGTCGAGCAAGGCGCTGCGGGTGATCGGTATGCCGACGACACTGCTCATCGATGCCGACGGCCGCGAATTGGGCCGTCTGGTGGGCCCGGCGCATTGGGACAGCGAGGAAGCAAAAAAACTGGTCCAGGCCGCGATCCAATGACGCCGACTTAATGAGCCCTAATCAGCCGGTCGGATTCACGGGCATCACCTGTCGACACCGGCCAAGCGGCGGGCGAGCCAGATCACGAGCCGGATTGCGGCGCCGACCACCAGGCCGATCAGCAAAAGCAGCATCGACTTTGGCGCAAGTTCTCCGATAAGCGTGGCGTTGGCGGCATTGGTGAACGAGGGAAACCAGCTCTCGATCTGGCCGATGGAGAAATTAAGCACCTCGCGCGAATGGCCAATCAGCCAGCCGAACCATTCGCGCTCGAAGATCGCGAGGTATAAGTAGGTTAAGAGCGCCGCCATCAGTTCTACGACAAGCAGCGCCAGGGAACTGACGAGCGCCCACAAAAAGGCGCCCAGTCCACCGACAATCGAGTAGCTCAATGAATTTTCTTGCTGCACGGCCACCTCCCGCAGTTTGACGTCGCGTGCTGACTAACAAGCCAAGTTAGCAGAAATGCTGCCTTGCCGCAGCTTTGCGATGACCGGAAGAAAAGCAGCCCGAAATCAACCACCACCCATGCGCATTTTGTGATTGTCCCACCTTTCCATGAAGCTGCGCGCCTCAATATCGCTCATGTTCTCGAAAACGAAGTGGACCTGTTGCACCGGCAGTTCCATTGAACCCACTTGCTCATCGCCTTGATATACGAGCTTTATTTCGACGCGCTTATCGCCGTCGCGCAACAGGATTTCGTCACCTTCCACCGAATATGAAAAATCACCGATGGCATCGGGTAGCTGGCGGATAAACTCGTCTTTGCGAATCTGAACTTCGCGGATCAACACTCCTGTCATCCGGACCTCCTTTGTGCTGCTGGCGCCAAGGTAGCTGAACGTGCGAGGCTGGCGAACCGTTCCAAGACCCGCACGCCGATTGACTTGACCGGCGGCAGGGGCGAAAAGCGCGGATATCCAAGGCGAGCGCCGTCGGCGCGAACGCATTCCCGATAGATCACGTCAAACAAGAAACGGAACGACCCGTATGAGCCACGCCGAGCTGATCAAGACCATCGAAGAGGCCTTCGAGGCGCGCGACACCGTCACCACTGCGACCAAGGGCGCTGTTCGCGAGGCGGTGGAAACCGCACTTGACCTGATGGACAGAGGGCAGGTTCGCGTCGCCGAAAAAAACAATGCCGGGGAATGGGTGGTCAATCAGTGGGCCAAAAAGGCGGTGCTGCTGTCGTTCCGCCTTTCCGACAACGAAATCGTGCCGTTCCAGAAGAGCGGCACTTACGCCAGCCGCGTGCATGGCTGGGACAAAGTTCCGCTGAAGTATGGAGACTGGCAGCCACAGCAGTTCAAGGACGCCGGTTTCCGTGCCGTTCCTGGAGCCATCGTGCGCCGCTCAGCGTTTATTGCGCCGGGCGTCGTGTTGATGCCCTCGTTCGTCAACCTCGGCGCTTACGTCGGCAGCGGCACCATGGTCGACACCTGGGCGACGGTCGGATCGTGCGCACAGATCGGCAGGAACTGCCACATCTCGGGCGGTGCCGGCATTGGCGGCGTACTTGAGCCGCTGCAGGCGGGCCCTGTCATCATCGAGGACAACTGCTTCATCGGCGCGCGTGCCGAAGTCGCCGAAGGCGTAATAGTGGGCGAAGGCTCGGTCTTGTCGATGGGCGTCTATCTTGGCGCTTCCACGAAGATCGTCGACCGGGCAACCGGCGAAGTGCATATGGGCCGCGTGCCGCCCTATTCGGTCGTGGTTTCTGGAACGATGCCGGGTAAGAACCTTCCCGACGGATCGCCGGGCCCCGGCCTCTACTGTGCGGTGATCGTCAAGACGGTCGACGAAAAAACCCGCTCCAAGACCGGTATCAACGAGCTTCTGCGCGATTAGGGATCTGCTAGTTTTGCGCATCTGACGTTGATACCCCCGGAGCGGCTCGGCCTCTCCATCAAACGTCAGGTGCAGAAGCTAAACTAGAATCATAGAGTTGCTAGTGTGGTTCAGATCGTGAAGTTCGCTCAGAAGCGAGCGTCAAGTGGTTGCGAACTTCGCGATCACCAAACTAGTGTTCGTTACTATGTCGTGGCCGAGCCGTTCGCCAGCCGAAGGCAGGACCCATGTCTGACAACTTGCCCAACGATTGTTTTACACCGAGCGCAGGGCTGATGCAGCACGGCGAGGCCGTCGGCCTGCTGAAGTCACAGATCATACCTGTTGGCGGAGTCGAGGCCGTCGCGCTATCGGCAGCAGGCGGGCGGATTCTCGCCGAAGGCATCTGTGCGCCGCATGACGTGCCGAGGCATACGAACGCAGCCGTCGACGGTTACGCATTCGCTTCGTGGGACTATTCCAGCACCGAAGGCACCTCATTTGCCTTGGCGGGCCGCGCCGCGGCCGGTCATCCACTGCAGCAAAAGGCCGGTACCGGAGAGGCTGTTCGCATCCTGACTGGCGCCGTCCTACCGGAAGGCGTCGACACCGTCGCGATGCAGGAAGATGTCGAACTCAGCGACGAGGCGGACAGCAGCAGCGGCGGGCGCGTGCGCATCCCCGGAGGTTTGAAACCCGGAGCCAACGTGCGCAAGGCCGGCGAAGACGTGCGCGCCGGTCAGGAATTGTTCTCCAGCGGGCACATTCTACGGCCGCAGGATCTTGCCGCTCTCGCTTCCGTCGGCCGCGGCAGCGTTACATGCAGCAGGCGGCTGCGCGTGGGCATCGTGTCGTCGGGCGATGAAGTCATCAGGGCGGGTCAAAGGGATCTCGGCATCGGCGAAGTCTATGATGCGAACGCACCGATGCTCGAAGCCCTCGTGCGGCTAACCGGTGCCGAGATCGTTGATCTCGGCATCTGGCCGGACAGGCGCGACGACGTCACAAGCAGGCTGGCGGAAGCCGCGAAGGCCCTCGACGTGATCATCACCAGCGGCGGCGCCAGCCAGGGTGAAGAAGACCACATGTCGGCGGCGCTCGGCATGCTCGGTTCGTGCCATTTCTGGCGAATCGCAGTGAAGCCCGGCCGGCCGATGATGTTCGGCCAGATCGGCAGCGCTACGATGATCGGTCTGCCGGGCAATCCGGTCGCCGTCTTCGTGTGCTTCCTGATGTATGTCTATCCCTTGCTGCGGCGGTTGTCGGGCGCCGCGTGGCCGGAGCCGCGCCGCTTTACTCTTCCCGCAGCCTTCGAATTCAAAAACCGCAAACTGGGGCGGCGCGAATTCTGGCGCGCGAGTCTTATCGAGGGACCAGCCGGGCTGATGGCGGAAAAGTTCGCCCGCGACGGTTCAGGGCTGATTTCCGGGCTACGCGTAGCCGACGGGCTGATCGAAGTCGGCGAAGACGTGCCGGCGGTCTCACATGGAGACGCAATCGCATTCATCCCGTTTTCCGAATTCGGCATCTTGGGCAGATAGCGCCGCTGCGCCACTGTTGGAGCGAGCGCAGCGGGCGGGTCATCACGCTCAGTGCGACAGCAATACCGGAACGTTCTGCTTTTCAAGAACGGTTCGCGTCACGCTGCCGAACAGGGCCGCGGAGAATGTTCCGCGACCGTACGCGCCCATGACGAGCACGTCGGGGTCCGTTTTTGCACAGTGTTCGAGAATCGCACCAGCGATCGAGGCGCCGGATTTCTCGAGCCTGACCTCGTTGGCAGTCACGCCATGGCGCTTCAGGTGGACAAAAATATCCAGGCCCGGCATCCGGGACTTTGCATCGCTCGAAGGACTGGTCTCTGCGGTAAGGACGTCAAGTGACTTCTTGGTTTCGAGGATCTGCATGGCATCGGTGAGGGCACGCGCGGCAAAGCGGCTTCCGTCCCATGCGACCGCCGCGGTCTCGTTGAAATCGCGGACGGTGTAACCCTTCGGTACGATGATAATTGGCTTGCCTGCGCGCAACAGCAGTTCCTTGGGATCAACGGTACGGTGCATCTCCGGGCGGAAGGCGGATTCGAACTGGCCGATCAGCAGGAGATCGTAGAAGCGCGCGGAACGGGCGAGCATGACGTCGGGCTGACCTTCCTCGACGATCCATCCGGTTTCGCCCTGGAAACCTGAAGCTGCAACGTGGGCTTCGAACTTCGCCTTGATCGCAGCGGAAGCCTCGTTTTGTGCCTCGGCCATGCTTTTGAGGACGTCTTCGGGCATCCAGCGGCGGACGTGGCTGTCGAACTTCGGGGGGGTGTTGACCTTCATGCCAGTCACCACCGCGCCGTACTTGGCGCCCATCTTCAACGCAAATTCGAGCGCCTTTTCCGAAGCTTCGTTGCCATCGTAGGCGACGAGAAGATCTTTGATGGCCATCCGTACTATCCTCCTTGTGGCGCCCTGAGTGCCGCCGGTGCTCGCGGTTCTACAGCCCATTTTCGGTTTGGTTCTGGCCCTTTGGTATACCACATACCAGCCCCGTGCCGCCAGTCACGATTCTTGTTGCGCGCACGCGAAGCGGCACTGAGCTGGATCAAACTTCGAACTACTTTTCCGCCCAGTCGGCGAGGCGCTTGAGATAGGCCATGCACGCAGCAAGTTCACTTTCCGCGACCCATTCATTGGCTGTGTGCGCCTGTGCGATTTGGCCAGGGCCGCATACGACGGTATCGGGACCCTCGTTCTGGAAGAGGCCTGCTTCGGTGGCGTAGGAGACTGCCGAAATACGGTTGGCGCCAGCAAGATGCAATGCGAGGGCGACGGCTTTCGAACCAGGACGGGCCGCGAACGGCGGGACGTAATTGACAAGCTCGATGTCGATTGCGGCTTCTTCAGCCACCGTGCGCATGGACGGGAGGCACCGCTCGCGCGCGAAGTGGCTAACGCGCCGTTCGATTGCGTCCACGTCGACGCCCGGCAAGGCTCGCACTTCGAAGCCGAAGCTGCAGGACAGCGGAATGATGTTGGAGGCAGCGCCTCCCTCGATGGTCGTGACCTGCAAGGTCGCATACGGCGGTTCGAAGCGCTCGTCGCGGTGGTTGTTGCGAAGTTCATCCTCGATGCGGCGGAGTTCGCCGATCATTTGTGCGGCGACATGAATCGCGTTGATACCGAGATGGGCCATGCTGGAATGGGCAGCCCTGCCGGTAATCGTCACGTTCCAGCGGGCGGGTCCCTTGTGGGCGTCGACCACCTCCATGCCGGTCGGCTCGCCGACGAAAACGATCTCCGGCATCGGCAGGTCGACGCCGAGC
>LOEV01000041.1 GCA_001516065.1 Alphaproteobacteria bacterium BRH_c36 | reverse complement strand
CCCCGCATAGCAGCTGCACCGATCGCGGTGGTCGCCGTGTTGATAGGGCTGACTGCCGCGCTCAGCGTCTTCGGCGGCGAGGTCATGACGATTCTTGCGGCGACTGCAACCGAAATGGCAACGCCTGGACGCTACGTCGATGCCGTTCTGCCGAAGACCTTCGCGGAGGTTCCCTGAAATGCTGCGCGCCGTCCTGCCCCATCCGCTGCTCGCACTCACCCTCGTCGTTGTGTGGACGCTCCTGTTCAACAGCTTCACGCCGGGTACGATCGTGACGGGAATCATCGTCGCCATCTCGGTAACGAAGTTCACGAGTGTCTACTGGCCGAGTGACACACGCGTGCGCAACCCCCGCGAGATCATCGCCTACATGGCGGTATTTCTGTGGGATATCGTGCTGTCCAACATCCAGGTTGCCCGCCTCGTGCTGTTCCGCAGCGGGGACAGACTAAAGTCTCGCTTCGTAACCGTTCCCCTCGACGTCACGTCGCCCGAGGCGATCGTCGCGCTGGCGGCCACCATTACGCTGACGCCCGGCACGCTGTCCGTCGACGTGGCTGCAGACAATCGAAGCATCATCGTCCACTGCCTCGACGTCGACGACCCGGACGCGCTGGTGGCCGGCATCAAGGAGCGCTACGAGCTTCGCCTCAAGAGGATCCTGACATGATCGCCACCGCGCTGACCTTCGCCGTCACCGTCGTCTGCATCGCAATGGCCTTGAACCTCTACCGCCTCATTGCGGGGCCATTGGCGGTCGACCGGCTGCTGGCGCTCGACACCCTGGTGGTTAACTCCATCGCGCTCATCGTACTGTTCGGGATGGTCTACGCCACGACGGTCTATTTCGAGGCGGCCCTCCTGTTCGCCACCGTTGCATTTGTCGGAACGATCGCCTTTTGCAAGTACCTCTTGCGCGGCAACGTTATCGAATAGGAGGAAGCATGAGCCTTTTCGCGGAAATCGTCATCACCGGTCTGCTCGTCATCGGTGCCTTCTTCGTGCTCGTCGGTTCAATGGCGCTTAACAAGCTGCCGGACACGCTGCAGCGGCTTCACGGGCCGACAAAGTCGACGACTCTCGGCGTCGGTAGTGTGCTTGTCGCCTCGATCATCTACTTCAACTTGATCCTGGAGAAGTTCACGATCCACGAGCTGCTGATCAGCCTGTTTCTGTTCCTGACGGCGCCGATTTCGGCTCACTTGCTCGCCAAGGCCTATCTCCACACGAAGGACTAAAGCGATTCTCCTCAAGTCGTCATTCAAGGCGACATAACTCCTGAAGTCGCGGCCCCACGCTTCGCCTTTACTGCATTTCACAGCTCAGCTGTCGTCCCAGCTCGGCTCGGTACCCAAGCGATGCTGCACGAGTGTGGGGAGCCGTACTTGACTGTATTTGGATGGTGCGGACAGACGTAGTTTTTTTGACTCTTTGATCGCGCATGCGATCCGGGAGCAAGGCGACCCGGCGCAGCCCAACACCGGCTTGCCGAGTGTTGGCGGAAAGAGCGCCGCCCCTGCGGTGGGCCTTTGGCCCGTGAGCTCAAATATGGTGCTGCCGGAGAGATTTGAACTCTCGGCCTCTCCCTTACCAAGGGAGTGCTCTACCCCTGAGCTACGGCAGCATCTGGCGGCGCGTCGGGCGCGGCCGTCGCGGACGGAAACTGGCATAGCACGCATCCCGTAAACGTACCGTTTGCCAATTTTGTCGGCGGAGCGCTCATGTAGCGCAACACTCCGCGTCGGCGCAACCTCAAAACCGCGCTCATCCTCAGGGGCTTTCCCCCGGCCCCCGAGGGCCCTTTGGCACACAATACCCGGTCTTAGCGGCGCTACCGGCCAATTCTCGGTCCCGTTGGCCCCGTCGGGCCCGTTTTTGCCCATTCCCCTCGCGTTTTTGGCCGCTGTGCGATAGAAGCCGGACTTCGAACCCCACGACACAGGCAACCGAGGCCATGCAGGACCGCACGTCCACGACCAGCGGCGCGCCGGCGGAGGCATCTTCCGCGCCGGTAAAACGCAAGGGCAAACCCGGCGATCTTGACTACGAGATCGCCCGCCGCCGCACGTTCGCGATCATCTCCCACCCCGACGCCGGTAAGACCACGCTGACCGAGAAGTTGCTGCTGTTCGGTGGTGCGATCCAGCTCGCCGGCCAGGTCAAGGCCAAGAAGGATCGCCGCTCGACCCGCTCCGATTGGATGGCGATCGAGAAATCGCGCGGTATTTCGGTAGTCACATCGGTGATGACCTTCGAATACGGCGGCACCGTCTTCAACCTCCTCGATACGCCCGGCCACGAAGACTTCTCCGACCACACCTACCGCACGCTGACGGCGGTGGATTCCGCAATCATGGTCATAGACGCGGCCCGCGGCATCGAGGCGCGCACCTTGAAGCTGTTCGAGATCTGCCGCCTGCGCGATATCCCCATCATCACTTTCGTCAACAAGATGGACCGCGAGGCCCAGGAGCCGCTTGAACTGCTCCATGAAGTGGAGCAGACACTGGCTCTCGATACAGCACCGATGGTCTGGCCGATCGGCAAGGGAGCGAGTTTTCGCGGCACCTACGATCTGGCCGCCCGCCGCGTGCGCCGCGTCGACGAGGATCCCAATGGAGTGCCCGTTTCCGGACCGGACGATCCGGTCTTCGCAACGCTTCTCGACGGCCAGGAGCTGGACAACTGGCGCGAGGAAATCGCCCTCCTTGAGGACGCGGCCGCCTCCTTCGACATCGAGGCGTTCCGCCAGGGCACCCTGACGCCTGTGTTCTTCGGCAGTGCCTTGAAGAATTTCGGGGTCCGCGATCTGCTCGACGCGCTGGTGGCCCATGCCCCACCGCCGCGCGCCCAGACAGCGGTCACCCGGACGGTGCAGGCGACGGAAAAGAAGATGACCGGCATCGTCTTCAAGATTCAGGCGAACATGGACCCCAACCATCGCGACCGCATCGCCTTCATGCGTGTGTGTTCGGGCAAGCTGACCCGCGGCATGAAGGTGAAAGTCCCGCGCACCGGGAAAACTTTTGCCGTTACGGCGCCGCAGTTCTTCTTTGCCCAGGACCGCTCGCTTGCCGAGGAAGCCTACGCGGGCGACGTTGTCGGCATCCCCAACCGCGGCCTCCTGCGCATCGGCGATGCGCTGACTGAGGGCGAGGACATCACATTCCTCGGCATTCCCAACTTTGCTCCAGAAATCCTCCGCCGTGTCCGCCTCGAGGATGCGATCAAGGCCAAGAAGCTCAAAGACGCGCTGCAAGAAATGGCCGAAGAAGGCGTCGTGCAGTTGTTCACCCCGATTGACGGTACCCAGCCCGTCGTCGGCGTCATCGGCGCATTGCAGCTCGACGTGCTCGTCGACCGGCTGACGCACGAGTACGGTCTTGATGCCGCCTACGATCCCGCCCCTTGCGATACCGTCCGCTGGGTCCGATCGGATGACGACAAGGCGATGAAGAAATTCATCGAGCGCTACCGCTCCTACATCGCCAAGGACCTCGACGGCGATTACGTCTATCTCGCCCCGTCGATCTACAACCTATCGACCACCCGCGACCGCCACCAGGATATCGAGTTCATCGACATCAAGACCGCGTGAGTTCGCTCAAATTTGGCAGTATGCGGCGCTTGTTGGCCGCTCTGTTGGCGCAATGGCGTGGCGTTGAAGTGGGAAACGAAGCGGCCTGCCGAGGCGCGCGCGCCTGTTGGTGGTCAGCCACGACGACCCCATATCAACCTTTCATGAGTGCCTGGCCGGGCACCGGCGCATGGCTGGCCCGCCCTTGTTCCCTCTATTGGACCCCAGTTACGCTTCGAACTGCCGCAATGAGTTTTAGTGCAAGATCCGGAAACTTTTCGATCCTCAATGGACCGATCCCGCCTTACGCGCGTTTGATCCATATGCGACCATTGCCAAGTCCGTAGTTATATCCGTTCGCAATCTGGAGATACGCCATGGCGAAATTCGCCCTCACCGTAAACGGTTCGCCCCATGAGGTCGACGTCGATCCCGACATGCCGCTCCTTTGGGTTTTGCGCGATGAACTCGGCCTGACCGGGACAAAGTTCGGCTGCGGGATTGCGCAGTGCGGCGCCTGCACCGTTCACCTCGACGGACAGGCACAGCGTTCGTGCGTTACCCCTATCGAAGCGGCAGCCGGTGGCGACATCGTCACCATTGAAGCCATTGCCGGGCCTGAGGCCAAAGCCGTCCAGGACGCCTGGATCAAGCACGATGTTCCCCAATGCGGCTATTGCCAGTCCGGCCAGATCATGAGCGCGGTGGCATTGCTTCGCGAAACACCTCAGCCAGGCGATGCCGAAATCGACGCCGGCATGACCGGCAACATCTGCCGCTGCGCCGCCTACGTCCGCATCCGCCAGGCGATTCGGACCGCCGCCGAGACTCTCAAAGGCTGACCCGGAGCGATTCCCCATGCAATTCCTGTTCGACAAATACGCCACGCAGCCCAACGCGGATTCGAGCGCCACTCGCCGGCCGCCCGAAGCCAGCCGCCGAACCGTTCTCAAGAGCATCGGCGGCGTAGGCGCGGGATTGGTGCTCGGCCTGCAACTGCCCACAGCCGCCAAGGCCGAATCGGGCGCCGCCGCCGTCATCAAGGGAGATGGCAGCGATGCCACATTCGCTCCGAACGCCTTCGTCCGTATCGCCCCCGACTCGACCGTCACCGTACTCATCAAGCACATCGAATTCGGCCAGGGGCCGTATACCGGCCTGGCGACGCTCGTCGCCGAGGAACTCGACGCCGACTGGTCGCAGATGCGCGCTGAGGCCGCTCCTGCCAACGCGGCCCTCTACAAGAATTTGGCTTTCGGCGTGCAGGGTACCGGCGGTTCGACGGCCATAGCCAACTCCTACGAGCAGATGCGCAAAGCCGGTGCCGCCGCTCGCCACATGCTGGTCGAGGCCGCCGCCAGCACGTGGGGTGTCGCCGCCGACGGCATCACGGTCTCGAAGGGGGTGATCGCGCATAAGGAGTCAGGCAAGACCGGCGCGTTCGGAGATTTCGCGGAAGCCGCCTCGAGGCTCACTCCGCCATCCGAACCATTCCTCAAGGAGCCAAAGGAATTTGTTCTCATCGGCACGCATCTGCCCAGGCTCGACACCCCGGCCAAGTCCACCGGGCAGGCCCAGTTCACCATGGACAAAACGCGCCCAGGCATGCTCACCGTTCTGATCCAGCGCCCGCCTCTGTTCGGCGCCAGGGCCAAGAGCTTCGACGATACCGAGACACGCAAGGTCAACGGCGTCGTCGACGTGAAGCTTCTACCGCGCGGTGTTGCCGTCTACGCGAAAGGATTCTGGGCGGCAAAGAAGGGCCGCGACGCCCTCCGCGTCGAATGGGATGAGAGCGGCGCCGAGACCCGCTCGACCGCCGAGATTGTCGCCGACTTTTCGAAAACCGCAGCCGCGCCTGGCAAACTCGTTAAGGAAGCCGGTGACGCTGAAAGAGCGCTGAGCGCAGCCGGCAACATCATCGAGGCCGAGTATGTCTTCCCTTATCTGGCGCACGCGCCCATGGAAACGCTCGACTGCCTGATCAAGGCAACCGACAGCGGCGCCAGGGTTTGGGCGGGCAGCCAGATGCAGACGATCGATCAGGGCGCCGTTGCACAGGTGCTGAAACTGCGCCCTGAGGAAGTCGAGATCGAAACGTTGTTCGCCGGCGGCAGCTTCGGGCGCAGGGCAACCCCCATCGCCGACGTCGCTTCCGAAGCCGCGACCGCTGTCGACGCCATTGGCCGCAAGAACCCGGTGAAGGTCATCTTCACCCGCGAGGACGACATCCACGGCGGCTTCTACCGCCCGCTCTTCGTGCACAAGCTGAAGGGCGCGCTCGATGCCGACGGCAACATCGCCGCCTGGGACCACGTCCTTGTCGGCCAGTCGATCATGGAAGGAACGCCCTTCGCCAGTATGATGAAGGACGGCATCGACCCGACCATGATCGAAGGCGCCGAAGACCTGCCCTACGCGATCCCGAACTTGCGTGTGTCCGTGCACAAGAAGACCCTTGCCGTGCCGCCGCTGTGGTGGCGCTCGGTCGGTCACACCCACACCGCCTATGCCACCGAAACCTTCCTCGACGAACTGATTGCACTGGGCGGGCACGACCCGGTCGAAGCCCGCCTCAAGTTGCTCGGCGACACGCATTCAAGGTACACCGGTGTCCTCAAGGCGGTAGCCGAACTTGCCGACTGGGGCGCAACGGTTGAAGAAGGCCGGGCTCGCGGCGTCGCGCTGCACAAGTCGTTCAATTCCTACGTCGCTGAGATCGCCGAAGTCTCGAAGAGTGAGGAGGATGGCGTGCCGCGCGTCCACAAGGTCTGGGTCGCGGTTGACTGCGGTGTCGCCGTCAATCCGGATATAATTCGAGCGCAGATGGAAGGTGGCGTCGGCTATGGCCTCGGCCATATCCTGTATTCCGGGATCACGTTCGACAAGGGCCGCGTCGTGCAATCGAACTTCGACACCTACCGCTCGCTGCGCATCAACGAGATGCCCGAAGTCGAGGTCGCAATCGTAAAGTCGGCGGAGGCTCCGACCGGTGTCGGCGAACCCGGCGTTCCGCCGATTGGCCCCGCCGTCGCCAATGCCTGGGCCAAGCTCACCGGCAAGCGCGTGCGCAACCTGCCATTCGCACCGATAACGGGCTAGTGGCCCGTCGCGCCTAAATCGCATCATAGCCGCAACCTC
>LOEV01000040.1 GCA_001516065.1 Alphaproteobacteria bacterium BRH_c36 | reverse complement strand
CGAGCAGCTCGACTGGATCGAGGCCCGGCGGGCGTGCCGCGCGCGTTCGCGCTGCCTCGACCGGCTCTACCGCGACCGCATTTCGGAACTTGAAGACCGCAACGAGGCGGGAGTAGCCACCGCGCCTCCTGGTGAAGCAACCGACGGGCGCGACCGGTGGGCAGCGCTGGGGTCGGTCGAGGCTGCCGGATACAGCGAGCCGCTGACGATCCTCGTCGGGTTTTCGCGCGGGCGCTTCGACGCGCTGCAACTGCGGGTGAGGGATGCAGGCGCACGCATCGAACAGCTGGCAGTCATCTACGGCAATGGTACCTTGCAGCGGTTCACATTCCGGCGGCCGTTTCGCGCAGGCCAGCTCTCGAACCGAATTGAACTGCGCACGCGCAGGTTCGGGCGCTTCATCGAACGAATCGTGATCGAAGCTCGGGCGCCGCGCGGGGCGCGTATCGACGTCATCGGGCGGCGCAGCGAAACTTTAGATAGAGAGCGACCACCGGCGTGGGACCGCGATACAGGGTCCGATCGCGGGTATGGCGGCCGTGACCGGTATGGCGACCGTGACCGGTTTGCGGACCGCGATCCGGGTCGTTTCGAGGACCGCGATTTCGACCGCCGCGACGAGACTGAGCGCGACACCGATCGCGATCTTGGCGATCGTGGCGACAGCTATGATCCGCGGGAAAGGAATCAGCAGAATCGCAACCGGCGGGATGAAAATGGCGACGAACAACGCGCCGTCGTCAGCCGCGAGCTGTTATTGGACTTCGTCAAGAACGTCTTCCACCACACGGCAGAAATGAGTGCTGCCCAACTGCGCGAAACATATGCGTCGCAGGCTGACTATTACGGGGAGCGCCGCAAGGCCGTCGAGGACATCATCGCCGACAAGCGCGACTATGCGCAACGCTGGAGCGACCGGGCCTTCCGGGTGCGCGAGGAGACGTTCCGTCATGAAGAGACATCAGAGCCAGGCGTTTATGAGCTGACCTACAGTTACGATTTCCACGTGCGCGGCAACGGCCGCGAGAGCAAGGGAAACGGCGAGACGACACTTGTCGTCGATACCAACGGGACGCGCTACGTCATCCTAAAGGAAGACGGCAGGGTGCTGAAGCGGCTGTGACGTCGCGACGTCCTGTCGAAGGGGTTGAGGCTAATCTTGCGGAGACGCGAGCCTTGAGCGCGTGACCTTGCCGTTGGGCGTGCGGGGCAGGGACTTCACGAAGCGGATTTCCCGCGGACGCTTGTAGGGGGCGAGGCGCTCGGCGGCGAAGGCGAGGATGTCGTCGGCAGCGGGCGGTGCGTTCCAGTCGACCGGTACGATGAAGGCGGCGATGACGGAGAGGTCGTCGCGCACGCGCAATTCGGTGCAGGCGACTTCGGAGATCCGAGGATGAGCCACAAGGGCGGCCTCCACTTCCTGCGGGGCGACGCGGTAGCCCTGCGCCTTCATAAGATCGTTGGCGCGGCCGAGGTGAGTGACGTAGCCGTCTTCATCAATGCGTCCCAGATCGCCGCCGACAAACCAATCGCCGCGAAAGACTTCGCCTTGTTCGTCCGGCCGGTTCCAGTAGCCGAGCATGAGGCCGGGGTCGCTTCTGTGGACGGCGATGAGTCCCTCTGCGCCGGCGGGGAGCGGTGTTCTGGAAGCGCTCTCGACAGGCAGGATGGCGACGGCCCGCCCGAGTTGCGGCTTGCCGACGGTGCCGGGTTTTCGCGGCACGGCCGGTGAGCTTGAGATGTAGGTCGATATCTCGCTCATGCCGAGAGCTTCATAGAGCTGCGTGCCGGTCTGCGCGTACCAGGCATCGAACAGGCCGGGCGGCGGGGCCTCGCCTGCGGTGAGAGCGTGCCGCAGCGTGGTGAAGTAACGCGGCGAAGTATCGGCGTATTTGAGGATCTGGCGGAACAGCCCCGGCACGGCGGCGAACAACGTGGCGCGGGTTTTTTCGATCAGGGATGGCCAGATCTGCGGGCTCTTCTCGCCATTATAGATGATGGCGGTGGCGCCGTTGGCCCAGGGGTCGGTTAGGCCGGTGCCAAGCGTATAGGTCCAGTTGAACGCGCCCGCGTGCAGCATGCGGTCGTCCGGGTTGATCCCATACCAACCCTGATACATCGGACGGCGGCCCCAGGCGGCCCGGTGGGCGTGCAGCACGCCCTTGGGTCGTGATGTCGTTCCCGAGGTGTAGATCAGGTAGCCGGGGTCGTCGGCGCGGGTGTCGGCCCAGTTTGCCCGGCTGCAGTCGCGGCGAAAGGCCTCCAGTTCGGCGGTTGCGAAGCGGATCACGCCTGCGGGCACATCAACTTCGGAGCAAGCGCCGTCGATCGCGAGGGCGCTTGCGCGGCTGTCGAAGAGAAGGAATTCGAGTTCCGTCGGGGTGAGCGTGCTCGACGCCGGAAGGGGCACGATACCGGCAGCCTGCGCACCGAAAAAGACGATCGGATAGAGGGGCGTGTTGTCGAGCTGGATCAGAAGACGGTCGCCGGGTTGCAGACCGTTGCAGCGCAGACCGGCGGCGATGCGCAGGACGGCGTCTTCAAGTTCTGCGAAGGTCCAGATCTCGTCGGGCTCGTTTGCATCGAGCGCGGTTACGACGATGAGCGCGGGCTTGTCGGGCGTTGTAGCGGCCGCGCCCGCAAGGCAATAGCGGGCCATGTTGAAACGTTCCGGCGGCAGCGGTCCGCAATATCCGTGAGGTTTCGATTTGAGGTTTTGAGCGCCGCTCACGGTTGGGTTTTCTTTCCGGATTTGTCCTCTGTCTCAGCCGCCCACCAGGTGTCGAGCTGATAACCGAACAGCGATGTCTTTTCCGGCTGGCGCAGGCGCGTCCAATAGCCGATCCACTGCCTCGGCAGGTGGAACAGCGGCACTACGTAGTGACCCGACAGCAGCACTCGGTCGAGGGCGCGCACCGCGGCGACGAAATCGTCCTCTTCGCGGGCGGAAAGCATCGCCTCGATCATCGCGTCGGCGGCTTTGTTCTTGACGCCGGCGAAATTGAAGGTGCCCTCGCGCTCGGCCATCGTCGAGGACCAGCGGAAGATCTGCTCGTTGCCCGGTGACAGCGAGGAGGGCCAGCGCGTCTGAATCATATCGTAATCGTAGCTCTTGATGCGCGACTGGTATTGGGCGCTGTCGACGACGCGGACGCGGGCCGCGATGCCGAGCTTCTCGAGATCGCGGGAGAAGGCGAGGAAAAGGCGCTCGTTCGTGGTGGTTCCGGCGAGGATTTCGAAGGCGAGTTGTTCGCCAGTCTTTTGGTTGAGAAGTTTTCCGTCCTTGAGATGGTAGCCGGCCTCGCCGAAGAGTTTCAGGGCGTCTCGCCAGTTGGCGCGGTTGCGGCCGGTTCCGTCCGTGTCGGGCATGCGGTAGGTGCCGGCCATGATGTCAGGCGAGACGGCATCGGGATATTCCGACAATAACGCCTTTTCCTTTTCGTCTGCAGGCCGGCCGACGGAGGACAGAACGGAGCGCTCGAAGTAGCTCTGCGTGCGCTCATAGAGGCCGTGATAAAGATTCTTGTTGATCCAGGAGAAGTCGAACAACTTGATGATGCCGTCGCGCACTTTCGGATCGGCGAAGACGGTGCGGCGCGAATTGAAGGCCAGTGCGTTCATGCCTGCGGGAAGGCCGAGTTCGAATTCGCGCCGGACGAGTTTGGCGCCGCCGCGTTCGCGCTCGCCATAGCCTCCGGCCCAGCGGGAGGGGTCCTCTTCGATGCGCATGTCGATCCTGCCGGACTTGAAGGCTTCGAGCATGGCGGCGTCGTCGCGGAAGTAGTCGTAGCGGATGTCGTCGAAGTTGAAGCGGCCGCGGCTGGAGGCCAGATCGTTGGCCCACCAGTCCTTGTGGCGTTTGTAGACGACGGCGCGACCGGCATCGACGTGCGAGATTGTGTAGGGGCCGCTGCCGATGGGAGGGGTAAGCGTCGTGAGCTGGACAGAATCCTCGCTCAGGAGATGGGCGGGCAGGACCGGCATCAATCCAAGGATCAGGGGTAGTTCGCGGTCGCCGGGTTCGAGGTTGAAGCGCACGGACAAGTCGGAGATGCGTTCAGCCGTCGTCACCTTCTTATAATAGGCGCGGTGGTTGGGGCGGCCGTGATCACGCAGTGTCTTCCAGGAGAACAGGATATCGTCGGAGGTGATGGGCTTGCCGTCGGAAAACTTCGCCTTGGGATTAATGTTGAAAGTGATGGCGCTGCGGTCGTCGGGAACTTCGATGCTTTCGGCGATGTGGCCGTAAAGCGTGAACGGCTCGTCGAGGCCGCGCGTGAGCAGGCTCTCGTAAAGGAAGTCGCGCAGGCCGGCTGCGGGCACGCCCTTGATGATGAAGGGGTTGAGGCTGTCGTAGGAGCCGAGAATTCCTAGAGTTACCGTGCCGCCCTCAGGGGCTGCGGGATTGACGTAGGCGAAGTGTTCGAAGCCTCCCGCCAGCAGGGGTTTGCCGTGCATCGCAATCGCATGGCGGGCGGCGACAGGTGTCTCGTCGGCTGCCGCAACTATTCCGACGCCGGATGGGTGTGCAAGCAGCAACGCGGCAATGGCCAGTTCGGCTGCAAAGCTGGCGGCCCGCGGCAGTGCGCGTGCGAGGGTCATTATCATATCGGCTCCGGGCGTCGGTGGAGGAGTGGTTGTCGCCGGAAAGTCGTGCGGCCACAAGAGTGCGGCAAAGTGGGCCGTTTCTATGTTGACGCGTGGCGGGTTTGTCACTTAACGGCCGGTTGACGTCAGATACCACGGGGGACGATCCTGTTACGTCACGGGATTGCCTCATTCGGGGCATTTACACGCCTTCGCGGGGCGCACAGCGCGCCCGGACCTGCGCGCCAAAGGGTGCTGTTCAGTGGGGCTAAGCTGGCGGGGCCAGCTCTCAAACAAAAGGTCGATGATTCTTATGATGCCAACGATTCCGAAGTCGCAGACCCACGCGCTTGGCGCGGCGCTCCTGGTACTGGCGGGTGCTGCCGGGTCAGCCCTCGCACAGGATACGAAGCCTGCTGCTGCAGATGCAGGTGCAAAAAAGCCGCAGAGCGCCTGGGTCAAGCTTTGCGAAAAAGCGCCGCTGGTGAACGTCGATAAAGACGGCAAGGAAGTAAAGACGGAAAAGGAAATCTGTCTGACGCACCATGAGCGCCTCGATGGCAACACGGGAATGGTGCTAGTTTCGGCGGCGCTGCGCAAGGTCGAGGGCAACGACAAGCAGAGCCTCATGGTGATGGTGCCTCTTGGAATGGCGATTCCAGCGGGCGTTCGCGCGGCCGTCTACACGACTGACCAGTGGGCCAAGGCCTCCAAGAACGAGAAGGTCGAGGATAAAGAGCTGAAGCCGTTCACGCTCAAGTATTCGTTGTGCCATCCGGCTGGTTGCACGGCCGAAATCGAAGCGACGCCGGAAATGATCGACAGCATGAAGAAGGGCGGCGGCATCATGGTTCTCGCCATGAATGCGGCAACCCAGCCGATCGGTTTCCCGGTCCCGCTTGACGGATTTACCGCCGCCTATGATGGCCCACCAGTCGATAACAAGGCCTATGCACAGGCGCGCGGCCAGCTTATGGCTCAGATCCGCGAGCGCCAGAAGGTAGCTTACGAAGCCTATCAGGCCGAGCAGCAAAAGAAGCAGGCTGACGGCGGTGCTGCTGCTGGCGCTCCCGCTGCTGCTGCCCCCGCCGAAGCGCCGAAGAAGAAGTAGGGCTGGCGAAAGTCTGACGGGTACTTTTGGAACTGCGATGAATGGGCCCCGCGCGGAGAGATCTGCGCGGGGCTTTTTTGCGATCAGATTTCCAATTGCACACGCCTGCAATTGAGCCCGCGCAACGCTAGTGTCCAGATTCCGAAGTTCGCCACCACCCGACAGAGACCGCGCGAGCGAACTTCGGAATCAAGAAGGGACACTAGAATCATAGAGTTGCTCGTGTGGTTCAGATCGTGAAGTTCGCTCAGAAGCGAGCGTCAAGTG
>LOEV01000039.1 GCA_001516065.1 Alphaproteobacteria bacterium BRH_c36 | reverse complement strand
ACACTAGTGTGATGATTCAGAAGTTCGCTACCACCTGCGGCTAGGTTCAGAGCGAACTTCTGAATCTGAATCACACTAGAAACTTTCTGATTCTAGTGTCCCTTTAGTCTTCGAAGTTCGCTCGAGTAGTTGCCGCAGAGTGGAGGCGAACTTCGGAGACGGGACACTAGTGTGATGATTCAGAAGTTCGCTACCACCTGCGGCTAGGTTCAGAGCGAACTTCTGAATCTGAATCACACTAGAAACTTTCTGATTCTAGTGTCCCTTTAGTCTCCGAAGTTCGCTCGAGTAGTTGCCGCAGAGTGGAGGCGAACTTCGGAGACGGGACACTAGCGGATGTCCGTCTTGTCGGCGGATTGCATGGACCAGAGCCATTTGCCGTCCAATATGCGACCTCACGGCAACATTGCTATCCTTGATCGCCCATCGATCGCCGATGAGGCAACAGATTAGACTGTTGTGCATTGCAGCATTAGCGTAACTTCGATCACAATGACGGGGCCGCCAGATTGCCAACGCTTCAGCTGGCGAGGCCGAGCGCAGTGACCAGTGGGGCCGAATGGGTTCGGTGGTGGAAATCGGAGGGCTTGCGGGATGGGCGGTACTTGCCGCCCCGCTCCTGCTCCTGGCCGCGGCACTGATGATGGCGCTGTTCTGGCCGCACCGGGCTGCGGCGACCGTCCACGGCGGCTGGCGCGACGATGTCGGCCCGTCGGCCGCCCCACCTTCCACTTCGTCGGAATCACCGCCCGAATCTGGCATAAGCAACTTGGCAGATACTGAGTCTCGCGCGGAAACGCTCGAGCCTCTGAAGAAGCAGCGAGCCGAGCCGCTCGACCAACATCCGCCCCGCCCTTTGAGCACCAACGTCATGACGACGACGGCAACCGAGGACACGGCTATCGACGCAACACCCGTCAACTTGACGCATCGGGCCCTTCGCGAGGCACCCTCAGCGACTTGCGAGGCTGCTGCCCGTGCTCTTCTCGATGAAGCGCTGAGCGAGCGCGCTGCAGGCAATGACACCACGGCCGCCGAGTGCTTGCGCGCTGCCATCATAATCGCCACACAGTCGGCGAGCCACGCGGTCCACGCCGCTGCCCGCCTCGAACTGGGCGATATCGTAGAAGCCCAAGGCGATTTGCAGACGGCCTGCGAGCATTGGCAGATGGCCCGTTCGCTTTTCGAGGACGAGTGTAGCGCGCAAGAGGCTGCGAAGTGCGAGAAGCGCATGATCAAAAATCGCTGCCCGACTGATTGGGTGCTCAACCAGTTCTGAAAACCGCAGAATGCGCGGGCGCCGGGCGCGCTCCAACGCAGCCGGTCATTGTGCGAGGATCTCCACGCGGACCGTCTGGTTGTCTTCCAGGTTGACGTCCTTCCAGAACACCCTGCCGCCGTTGGTGGCTGTGATCTTGTAGCTACCGGGCGCGAGAATGTGCGTCGGCAGAGCTCCGACACTTCGGTCGATGAGGTCGCCGTCCGGCGTGGCGATCTCCCATTGGGTTGCCGGAAGAGCTTCCCCGCCAGCCCGCGTCACCAATGCCAGCGTCACCTTCGCTGCCGCATGTGCCATCGCGATTTCGGTAAGCTTGCCTGCTTCGACCGAGACTTCGGATTCGACCTGCGCGTTGGCTTCCCCGTAGGTCGAGCGGATAAAATAGATGCCAGCGTTCAGGCGTACGATAACGCCCGGTCGCGCATTCGATAGGACCAATCGCCGCTGACCGGACTGGTCGGTATCGGCTTCGAAAACATCGAAGGTCACGGTCTTGTCGGGCACCTCCTGTTCGCCGGCATAGGCTGTCAGCCGCAAACCGCCGGCATTGAGGATGAATGTCTCTTCTTTCATGGGGCCGGGACCGACATTCACCCGCCGCGTGATATGCGAGCGACCGAAAGCCACGTTGATGAGGTAGGTGCCGGGGTCGAGCCGGACATGCGGCGAGGGGTTGTCCCGCCTTTCCACAAGCTGCGGAGCCGCCTCCGCCTCCTGTGGTTCCCCATAGATACGCCACGTAAGATCGCGATTGAGCGTGCGGCCGTCTTCCGTCAGCCTTGCCGACAGGATCACTCCGGGGCTGGCGGCCGCCGCGGCAAGGGCTTCGCGCGCCCTCTGCACCGCATCCGATGCCTCAGGTAGCTGCTGGGGTTCTGCGGCCGGACGGTTTTCCGTGGCCCAGGCATCACCCGGCGGCGATGGGCTGACCGTAATGCCGGGGCTCCATTCCTGGCCGTCCTGCGCGCCAGCCGCGCCAAAGCTCGCAGCGATACCGAGTGCAAAGGCCATGATCGCCGTGACCTCCGCAATTCGCGATGCCCAAGCCAGGCCCGCCCGTGATTGCATCAACCTTCTTGTGATTGTCGCCATGCACATCCTTTCCGCCGTACCGATCACTGCACGCGAAATTCCACCGTCTTCGTGTCGCCAGCGGTAACTTCGAAAGTGCCTTCGACGAGACCTTTGCGAGTTTCGCATCGCACGCTGTAGCGCCCAGGCGCAAGCAGTCCCCGGGGCGATCTTTGCTGCGTACGCCACACGACGCTTCCTGCGGCATCGATCACTTCCCAGAACTGGCCGCCGAGCGCTGTCCCGTTCTCGTTGGAGACGTTGAGCCGCACGTCGCCCGCAAGAACGCCGAGCGACACCCGTTTTGCTTGGCCGGCCACAATCTGGATCTCCTCGGCCGCCTTGACGTTGCGGGCGCCGATTTCGGCGACAATGCGATAGCGTCCGGGCGCCACGACGAACGATGGGGAGCGCTGACTACTGCGGGCCAGCGCGCGCAGCGGGTCGAGTTGATAGAGTTTGTAGACGATCGGCTGCGGTCGCGAATCCTCGCCGAGCGGTGCATCGGTTTCAACATCGAGCCTGCCCGCTTCGAGGATGAGCGATTTTTCGACCCGCTTGCCGGCGCCCAGCGCGATGCGGTCGCTCGTGCTGGCGAGGCCCGAGCGGACTTCGACGTAGTAGGTTGCTGCCGGCAGGTCGAACACGGGAGCTTGTGCCGCCGAGCGCGCCACCTGCCGCCGACCACCAGGCCTGTCGGGGTCGTCAACGGAAACTGTGAACTCCAGATTCTTCGCCTGCACGCCAGCGATCGGAGCCTGCGCCGACAGAACGAGTTCACCGGCGTTCAAGGCAAGCTTTACCTCCTGTCGTGCGCCAGCGGCGACGTCGATGACGCGCTTGATCTCGAGCGTCCCGCTTGCTGCCTCGATTTCATAGCGTCCTGCGGGCAAGATGAGTTCGCCTTCCGGGTAGGGACTGACGATCAGCGGCGCCGATCTGGATGTATCGTCCGCCTGCCGCACTGTAATCAGCGTGGCCGCACCCGACTCGCTCGCCGCTTGCTGGTCAGCGGCTGCGGAGAACTTTACAATTCCCGCGTCGAACACCGCCTGCACATTCGAGGCTCCGGCCTCACCGATTTTGACCGCCTGGCCGAACTTGGCGCGTCCAAGCGAGGCTTTGATGTAATACTCTCCCGCCGCCATCGGCACCGCGAAGCGCGGTTCGAGAACATCGAGCACCGGCAAAGCGTCGGGCTCAGGCGGAGATGAAGAACGATAGAGGCGCCAGCGCACCGGTTTCGCAACCGTTTCGCCGCCACTTCCGAGAATGGCACTCACGCTGAGGTGCGGCGCGCCCTTGGGATCGATCTGCAGCCCTGGCCGCTGCGCCAGCGCCGGCTTCTCCACGAGTCTGGGTTTCGGCTGGATCTGCAAATCAAGGAGTGCGACATCGGTTGCGGCCGCGATCGCTGTCGCCACATCCGGTGCGCTTGCAGCGGAGAAATAGCGACCCTTGGTCAGGCTCGAAGCGCAGGCAAGGTCAGGCGGTGCCTGTTCGATCCCGAGCCCGATGGTATGAATTTTCATGCCGGGACGTTCGCCGGCGATCTTCTGGGCCAATGCGCACAGATCCCGTCCGCAGTTGTCGGGACCGTCTGCCACCAGCAGCAACGCGGCAGGTTGGCCATCCTCCAGGAGTGACGTCGTTTGCTCGATCGCTGCAACGACCGGCCCCTTGCTCTTGGGGTTCAGGGTTTGCAGCGGCGCGACCGTATCGCTGCCATTGCGAAGCCCCGGCGCTGTTGCGACATTGATACTACTGCATCCGGGTCCAAACGTTACCAAGCCTGTCTTAACGCCGCTATCGGTACGAGGCAGCGATTCTGCAAGTGCGGCGCGGGCGAGTTCAAACTTGGTTGCGGAGCTGCCAGGTAGGTTTCCCCACATTGATCCGGAACTGTCGAAGACAACGATAAGCGATCCCGTCGCCTGCTGCGCTGGCGCCGGGGTCGTTGCCACAATCGCGCCGGCGGCGACCGCGAACAGCGCAATGCCAGCGCGCGCAGCGTGTTTTCTAGGCGCGGCAATATTCACCGACACAGCAGTCCTCCACGTGGCCAGTGTTCTGGATCGGACGTTTGATCCGCCGGGCGGGGGTCGTCAAGCGCCCGTGAATCCAGAACACAAACAAAACTTGCCTCGTTATTCGGCGCAGGACACTTCGGGTGCGAAGTGTCGGAGTCGCAACACGAGCGCCCCCAGCAGAAGTTTTGACCTGATGCCGGGACATGTTTCGCGTTTTGAAATATACCGAAGCCACTGAGAGCGCCATCCCGACCATAACGGACCAGCATGTCAAACACGGAAATCCTCGACTTTCTTAGTGCCCGCCGTTCCCTGAAGCCGACCATGTTCGCCGATCAGGGCCCCTCCCCCGATGAACTGACCAGGATTTTGACGATTGCGGCGCGCGTCCCGGACCATAAGAAGCTCAATCCGTGGCGATTTATCGTCTTTTCGGGCGAGTCGCGTGCGAAAGCTGGCGAGCTGTTCGCCAAAGCCTGTACCGCCGAAGACCGCCAGGAACCATCCGAGATCCGCCTGCAAACCGAACGCGAACGCTTCCTGCGCGCCCCTCTCGTGGTCGCGGTCATCGCCAGTCCGGTCGAAAAACCGGGTGCGCCGGAATGGGAGCAGATCCTTTCTGCGGGCGCCGCCGCCTTCAACCTGTGCCTTGCCGCCAACGCGCTGGGCTACGGCACCTGCTGGATCACCGAATGGATCGCCTATTCGCCGATCGTGAAAGAAGGCCTGGCCTTGAGCGAAACCGAGCGCGTCGCCGGCTTCGTCTACATCGGCAAGGCCAAGGAGCGCCAGGACGACCGCGACCGTCCCAACCTCCCCGAGATCGTCACGCATTGGCAGGGGTGAACGGCGAGGGCTGTTGTTGCGCGGATCACCAAAGTGGCGGGTCCGTCGGGCGATTTCTGCAAGGGGCGACAAGCCGCACCCGGCACTTATGACGATGCTGCGGAGCACACAGTCCCGAACTCGGGTGCAGTTAGGCGAGGCCAAGGCCACACCGATGCCCGCGACAACGCTTCCCAAAAGTTGCTCACAGTGGCAGGGCAGCGTTCTAATGCATTGACACAGGCATATCTAAAAGATAGCTAGTAATTACTACTTTTGGAGTTGTCGAAAATGCAATCCAAATACCTTTCTGCCGAGGAGCGCCGCCAGCGCACTGTAGAGGCCGTCGTTGCCCTTGCCGGCACGCAGAACCCGAGCGAGATCACGACAGCGGCCATCGCCAGTGAAATGAGCGTCACTCAAGGCGCCTTGTTCCGTCACTTTCCGAGCAAGGAGGCCATCTGGCAGGCCGTCATGGAGTGGGTCGCCGACAGATTGCTGGATCGGATTGACAGGGCAGCGGAGCAGTCAGGCTCACCGCTTGCTGCACTGCACGCGATATTCATGAGCCACATCGATTTCGTGATCGAGCATCCCGGCGTCCCGCGGATGATGTTCGGAGAGTTGCAGCGTGCCGAGACAACGCCTGCGAAGAAGGTCGCGCACACGTTGATGAAGCGCTACGCGGAGCGGCTCGCCCAAAAGCTGGAAGAAGCCAAGGCTGGCGGTGAGATTCGGGACGATACGGATACTCAGGCGGCGGCCATCCTGTTCATCGGAATGATCCAAGGCTTGGTCATGCAGTCGATGCTGGCAGGCAACATTCGTGCGGCGAGGGCCAGCGCACGAGGCGTGATCGGCATCTATTTCCGCGGCCTGGGTGCCGGCGATGGGCGACGGGACATGCAGGCCCGCAAAGAGACGAAACAAAGCAAGAAGAAGGTTGAGTGAATATGCGAATGAAATTGCCCGTCCTTGCGCTCGTATTGCTCACCGGAGGTGCGTTGGCATTCTACCATTTCCACGGACATGGCCATAGTCATGGAGACGGGGGCGGATTGCAGCTCAATGCCGGCCAAAAGTGGCAGACCGACCAGCCTCTCCGCGAGGGCATGGAGCGCATCCGTGGGCTTGTCGGTGCCGCCAACCCGTCCGGCGGCTCCAGCATGGAGGCCCGCGCGAACGGCATCCGCCAGCATGTGGATTACCTCGTCGCAAACTGCAAGTTGGCGCCTGCGGCCGACGCGACCCTGCACGTCATGATCGCCGACCTCCTGGAAGGTGCCGATCTCGTCACGAAGAAGAATGACCCGCAGCGCGGGATCACAGTCATGCGAAAGGCCCTTGAGACTTACCCGAAGTACTTCGAACATGCAGGCTGGCCAGGTCTTGGTGACGCCTGAGTGAGTATGAGCGGCAGCGCTGCGAAATCGCCCGCACCCGAGCACAAGGTCGTGAAGCAGATGCAGAAAGGTGGGTTACCCGTGTCGGCAGTCTTTCGCCGGCCTGCGGTCAGGTACGCGCTGATGGCAACCGTTGTCGGTGCTGCGATCGTGTTGGCCTTCGCTGTCTACGCCAATCGTCCCATTAGTGTTCGCGTCGCCTCGGTCGAGCGAAACGTGCCTGTCCGCGTCTTTGGCCTCGGCACAGTCGAAGCGCGTGTGTTGTCAAGGATTGGTTTCGAGGTGGGCGCCGCGCTTACCGAGCTGCATGCCGACCATGGCGATCGCGTGACGAAGGGCCAAGTATTGGCGCGCCTCAGTCTTGGTGAGCAAGAGGCCAAGGTCGCAAAGGCCCGCGCCGGACTCGAAATTGCCATGGTCAACATCACACGTGCGGAGGCCAACCTGGAGAAGGCCCGGGCCGTACTGGCTCAGAAGCAGGAGGCCAACAGACGTAAGCAGGCGCTCGTCGGCCGCGACATCGTTTCGCAGCAGGTCGCGGAGGAGGCCGTGCGGGACGAGGCGGTGGCGAAGGCTGATGTTGTGGTCGCAGAAAGTGAAATCATCAGCGCACGCGCACAGCTGACCGATGCCAAGGCTCAGGTTCAGTTCGAAGAGACATTACTGCGCCACCGTACGCTCGTTGCACCCTACGATGCCATCGTGATCGAACGGCACAAGGAGCTAGGCACCGTCGTCAAAGCCGGAGACCCGATTTTCACTTTGATTGCTGCGGGCAGCTATTGGGGACTTGCCTATGTCGACGAAGCTCGTGCCGGGTTCATCAACGAAGGCCAACAGGTCAACGCTCGTCTGCGCTCGCGCCCTCTGGAATCATTCAACGGTAACGTCGAGCGGATCGGACTCGAAAGCGACCGCGTCACTGAGGAACGCCGTGTCTACATCAAAGGCGAAAATCCCCCGCCCCGCGTGTTCCTGGGCGAGCAGGTGGAATTTTGGATTACCGTCGCCACACTCGACAAGGCGCTCCTCGTGCCTGCGGCCGCCGTGCATGGATACGACGGGCGTCAGGGCACGGTTTGGACTGTCGAGGACGGTCGGCTGCATCGCCGCCTCATCAAGTTCCGGCATCGAACCGAGGACGCCCGCTTGGAGATCGTCGATGGGGTGCCTGAAGGCGCTGGCGTCGTTGTCAGCCTCGGTAGCGAATTCAAGGAAGGACGGGCCGTGCATGTGAGCGAGGCGAAGCTCCAATGAACCTCGCCTATCGTGATATTCGACACAGCCTCGGCCGCTTCCTCTTGACCTGCGTCGGGTTGGGATTGCTCCTTGGCGTCGTGCTGGCCATGATCGGCATTTATCGAGGGCTCGTCGTCGATGCATTGACGATCGCGCGGGCCCCCGCCGTCGATCTATGGGTAGTGGAAGCTAATACGCGCGGCCCCTTCGCCGAAGCCTCGCGAATTCCCGGCGATATTCGCGAGGCTGTGGCGCGCATGGCCGACGTGACCGCTGCTGGCAGCATCACCTATCAGACCGTCGAGATCGAGCATGGAGGTGACAAACTCAGGCTATACGTCATCGGCTACGAATTGACCCGCCCCGGCGGACCGCCTCAGATCGCTGAAGGCCGCGAGATTGCCCGCAGCCATTACGAGATGGTCGCTGACAAGAGCGCAGGCCTGACCCTGGGCGATCGCATCCGTCTTGGACGCCATGTGTTCACCGTCGTCGGACTGACGCGCCACCAAGTGAACTCCGGCGGAGACCCCGCCGTCTACATCACTCTGCCCGATGCGCAGAAGCTGCAGTTCGACCTGGCGCCGCCCGCCGCGCGGGTCGAACTGGCGCGTGGCACCGGCGGCTCCAGCCGCGATACCGTCAATGCCGTCGTCGCGCGATTGCACGCCAACGCATCGCCTGAAGCGGTGGCCGATACAGTGCATCGATGGAAGCATCTCTCCGCGATTACTCAGGAGGCGCAGGAGTTTATCCTGACGCGCTCGCTGGTTGATCGCGCGCGGCGCCAGATAGGGCTTTTCACGTCGCTGTTGCTCGTCGTTTCCGCCGTTATCATCGCGCTCATCATCTACACGATGACGATGGAGAAGCTGAAGCAGATCGCCACTTTGAAGCTGATCGGCGCGCCGGACCGCACCATCATCGGCATGATCGTGCAACAGGCGTTGGCCCTCGGCTTCATCGGATTCGCCATCGGGGCAGCACTTATCGTGAACATTAAGGACTACTTCCCGCGGCGCGTGGTTCTCGAGCCCGATAACGTCATGATCCTAGGCTTGATCGTCTTTGCCGTTTGCCTTGTAGCGAGCGGTCTTGGCGTGCGCGCGGCACTGAAGGTCGATCCGGCCACGGCGCTCGGAGGCTAATGTGGTTGCTGCTCCTGAACCCCGCCCTCTCGTCTGGGTAGATCGCGTCTCGAAGCACTTCGGAGAAGGTGAGGCGCGCGTCGATGCACTTCGCGAAGTATCGATCGACATCTATCCAGGCCAAGTGGTGGCGCTGCTCGGCCCGTCGGGTTCGGGCAAAACGACACTCCTCAACGTCATCGGCTGCATCCTCGATCCGTCGTCTGGCTCGATGGAACTGGACGGGGAGAAAGTGCTTGAGAGCGGCCACTGGACGAGATCGAATCTGAGGCAACTGAGGCTCGACAAGATCGGCTTCATTTTCCAGGCCCATAACCTGATCCCATTCCTCGACGCGACGGATAACGTGGCACTCGTGCTGCAGCTGGCCGGCGCGGACGCAACGACGGCTCGGTCCCGTGCGATGGAGTTGCTCGACTATCTTGAAGTTGGACACCGCCGCAGCGCGATGCCGGCGAAGCTTTCCGGGGGCGAGGCACAACGCGTCGCCATTGCGCGCGCCTTGGCGAATAGACCGCGCATCATCCTCGCGGACGAGCCGACAGCGGCGCTCGACTCAAAGCGCGCTGGCATCGTGATGGACCTCTTGCGCAAGGTTGCCGTCGACCAGGAGGCAGCGATCATCGCCGTCACCCACGACGAAAAGATCTTCGACCGCTTCGATCGAATCTTCAGCCTGCGCGACGGGCGGCTGGACGAAGGTGGCGCTGTTACCAGTTGAGTGACGCGAAGTGCGAAGCGGCTTATCTGTTCTGTGCTGCAAATGCTCAGGACCGCTCCGGGGCAACGACCGTCGTGTTGATGACGCGCGGATCACGTCAGCTGAGCCTCGAGCAGCGGTCAGTAACGACACGCTATTGGCACGCCGACGCGTCAGGTCACCAGTCGCCGTCGGCAGGCAGCCCACTGTCCCCCCGGCCTGTCCGCGTCAGTTTCTGAACTGCTCGAGAAGAATGCGCTCGTCGAGGTCGTGGCCGGGGTTGAACATCATGAAGATGGCGACTTCGTTCTCCTGCGCGACATCGACTTTCATCACGTCGCGGATTTCATAGTGGTCGCCGGCCGCGCTGACTGGCCGCTTGAAAGGTTCGAGAACTTCGAAGCTGATCTTGGCCGTGTTGGGCAAAAGCGCCCCGCGCCATCTGCGCGGCCTGAACGGACTGATGGCCGTCAGCGCCAGGAGCGGAGCGTTGATCGGCAGGATCGGTCCATAGGCCGAGAGATTGTAGGCCGTCGATCCGGCCGGCGTTGCCACCAGCGCCCCGTCGCAGATAAGTTCTGGCATGCGCGCTTTACCGTCGACTGTGATCGCCAGCTTGGCGGCCTGATAGCGTTCGCGGAACAACGAGACTTCGTTGACCGCGAGCCGGCGATGCGCTTCACCGCTGCGGTCGACCGCCACCATGGCCAGCGGGTGTATCTTGGTCACGGTCGCCGCCTGCAGCCGCTCTAGGAGGTTGTCCTCGCTGTATTCGTTCATGAGAAATCCGACCGAGCCGCGGTTCATGCCGTAAATCGGGATGCGGTCGTGCATGTGCGCATGGATCGTCTGCAGCATCAGTCCATCGCCGCCCAGCGCCACGATCGCGTCGGCATGCTCGGGCGCGGCATTGCCGTAGCGATGCGCCAGTCGCCGCAATGAGGCCCGCGCCTCAGGGACCGATGAGGCGACAAAACAGATAGACTCGAACTTTTTCGGCGACTGATCCATGATGTCCAGGTGTCGTCTTTTCGTTGCAGCCGGTGTTCGTTCGAACGGAGGCCTGTGATCGTGCCAGATAATCCGCAAGATAAGGAAAACGTTGTTCTGGTCTACACGACCTTTCCCGACTCCACATCAGCAAAGCAAGTCGGAGGTGAACTGGTTGGGCAAGGTATTGCCGCCTGCGTCAATATCCTGCCGGGGATGGTGTCGCTCTACTGTTGGCAAGGAGTGCCCGAAACCGGCGAAGAGGTAGTCATGATTATCAAGACGCGGGCGGGACGGGTCGATGACCTCGTGCGCGAGGTCGAACGCCGGCATCCCTACGAAACGCCGGCCATCTTGACCTTCGCAGCCAATGGCGGATCGCAGGCCTACATCGATTGGATCAGGCAGATGACAAGCCCGAAGGAGCGCTGACGGCGGGCTATATGATGGCAGCGGCGAGAGCGGATCGCAGCCCGCCCGAAGGCATCGGGCGGAACCGAGCTCGATCAATCGAAGCCGTCCCCGAAGGCCTGGCGGATCAGGGCTTTTCTCCGCGCTTTCTGGTTGGTGGCGCTGCGGTATTTCTTGCTCGCGTTCCGCCGGCTGATGGCCTTGCTCTTTTTGCTGCCGCCTGGGCGATACACCGGGTCGGCCAGCTGCACGGGATTCGGAGCAACGTCGATCAGCGGCGGGGCGGAAGCCACGTCTGGCGCCGAATAGCGGGGGTCGATAGCGTCGACCGGGCCGCCGATGGCCATACGGCCTTCCGGATACTGGCGATCAGCCTGTGCAAAGCGGGGCGTCGTGCCGGCGGCGTCGACCGTGCCGCTGCGCACCAGCCGCGCTGGCGGCGTGACCACGTTGTGGTCTAGTTCGGGCCGCTTCTCTGCCGTGATGGCGTAAGGGAGGCATAGCCCATTCGCCGACTTCGTATAGCCGTCCTCGCACTCCTTTCCGCAAACCGTGCCCGGATGCGACTGCAGCAACGTCAGCATGATCGGCTCGGGAGACGTGGTCGGTAAGGATGCGTTGACCTGCAGCAGGAACTCCTGGATACCGTACTTCGACCCGGCGCCCCAAGAGCCGTCAAGCTTGCCCCAATAACACCCGGCGCGGCGCAGTTCGCTCTGGATATTTCGCACCAGCCGCCAGCGGTCGGCGTCGCTCAGCGGACGGGTCTGGCTGTCGGGCAGACCGGCGGTATGCACCACGGTTGCACCCCAGCCTGTCGACCGGACGAGCTTCGGAGCGGTGTTGAGAATAGGCGAAGCCGGCTGTTCGACTGTCCGGACGTTCGCCGGCCCGTCGACCGATTCCGTCGTCGCCATGCGGTGGCCCGGCGAGAACGAGCGTATCGTTTCCTCGTTGACTTCCCGGGCCGGCGCGGCGTAGGGCGCTGCCGACGTCAGAACTCGCGCCAGCTGGGCGATATGCACGTGCTTCTCGATGGTCTCGGGATAGTAGGCATGAGCACCGACCGCGATACCGGTCAGCATAAGCAATAGACCTGTCATACTCCGCATAACACTCAAATCCCTGTGCCAGCGCACCAGCCGTGCTGGCGTCCGCCCGACTCCAGCACGCCAAACTGAACTGCTATTATCGCAATGTAGCGGAGAACAATGTCGCTCGTTTGTCGATCACATCGGGGAAAACAACCAAAGTCTCCGTATGCCGACAACATTAACGCTAACGCCGTTGCTGGGCAACAGTCGATACAACCGAAAGTCAGCTGATTTTGTTCCAAAGCGTTGGGTATTGGAGCTGGCCGCGGTGCACAAGTGCAACGATTTCAGCCCGCCGGACGCTCACAGGTGCATCCCGGTCACCGCTCCGCAGCGCATCGGCCACACACATCATCTTGCGCTAGCCGTTGATAAAGCCACGACAATTTGTGGATAACAACTCACAGAGGCGGTGGGTAACTCGCGCGCTGCGCCTCCCTACCGAGCCGCCGCAAAAGACCTCACTCGTATTGAGGAGTCACCGCACTTTTCTAGCGGGCTGATTCTCTTAACGTTTAGAAGCGAATCGCATAACGTCCGAGGCAGAGAGGGACTTGTCTTGCGTATTTTTTGCGACAGCCTGCACAGCCCGACGAATTGTCCACAGACTCAAAGCAAGCGGCGCTTGACCCTGTGGATATCGAAACGGCTGGCGGGCTAGCCAACATGCTGCGTCGTTTTGATCACACACTTGCCTTTGCCGGATTCCATTTGGGGATGGAGCCGGACGCTCACGAGGGTTTGTTGTCTGTTGATCAAGCACGAAGCTGTTCTGCGTCTGTTGGAACCCTGTCCGCCTCTCGGCAGGTTTAGTGCACAGGCTGGGCCGGTTGCGTAATTCCAGCCCTTCTGAGGGAGAGGGCAATGAGACATGCTCTGGGCGTATTAGGGGTTCTGGCTGCCGGCGTACTACTCGCCGTGTCGTGTGCCATGAACTACCGGTTTGGTTTGAGTCTCGGGAAAACCGAGTTTGACGGACAGATCTATGGTGCAGCCAGCGCGGCGGCTGACATCATGAAAGCTTTGGTTCCGTTCTTCTTGTTCGCCGCAATCAAGAACAAGGCGTGGAGTCAAGCAGCCGCGTCTTTGTTGGTCTGGAGTGTGGTCACGGCCTATTCGTTGACCTCCGCTTTTGGCCACGCCGCTCTGAACCGCTTCGATGTAGCGGGACAGCGTGCCCATGAATCGACCGTCTATGAATCGACGCGCGCTGATTTGGCGAGCGCTCGGGAACAGCTTGCCTGGATCCCGCAGCACCGTCCGATGATGGCCGTCCAGGCGGAAATCGATGGGGTGAAGAACAGCAAGCGGTGGAATTCCACCAAGGCCTGTACGGACGCAACGATCAAGGAAAGCATCGCTTTCTGCGATCAATATCGCACTCTGATGGCTGAGCTTGCTTCGGCCGAAAAGGCTGACGCGCTCGACGCGCGTATCATGAAGGCGCAAACGCAACTCGCCGGCTTCAGTGGGGGTGCCAATACGCACGCCGACCCGCAGGCCGCCGTCCTTGCCAAGCTGTCCGGTATCGATCTCGAAAAGATCCAGCTCGCGATGACAGTGTTCATCGCCCTGCTGCTTGAGATCGGCTCCGCTTTCGGCATGTACATCGCCTTCTCACAGTGGCGCATCTATGAGCGTCACGCGCCGGCCGCGCCACGGATGGCGACGGTCAGCACCGCTGCGGCAGCGGTGGCAGTACCCGAGGCACTGCCTCAGGTTCCTGTTGCGATAGAAAAGCCGCGTTCTGGCGCGAACGACAACCCGACCGAAGAAGTCGCGGTTCATGTCGCTCCGCCTCGCCTCGTTGCTCCCGAAAATGATGTGGAGCGGTTCTACAAGGAAAAGGTTGAGACACAGGATGGTTCGAGTCTTACCGCAACTGCACTCTATGAAGACTACTGTGCTTGGTGTGAAGAACAGGAAAAGGAGCCTCTAGCACTTCCGACATTCGGTCGTGAATTCGGAGAGTTGGGAGTTCAGAAAGCAAAGATTGCAGGACGTGTACGGTACATCGGTATCGCACTAAAATCCGAAGTAGGACTGAAGGGGGATAAGAACGCGCCCGCCTTCGATGTCAAAGCCGCCTGATAAAACAAGTTATCAGGCATCCCAAAAGGCCCCTCGCGGGGCCTTTTGTCGTTTCAGCCCCACACGACTTTAGGGAAGCTCTGAACAAGCTTGCGCGGTGTTGAGCAAAGGAAATGTGGGCAAATCAGAAGACCCCTCGCGGGGCCTTTTCTTAAGGGTCGTCATTTGTCTCAAGCCTCGCCACAGTTGATACAGAATTCGAGCTTGAGGCAAGTCTGGCTGGCTCCTCTTTGTACCTCTTTTCTGAAAATAGTGGGCTTTTACACAAACACGTTTTTGAATTGCATCGATTTTTGAACTGGTAAATTGAATGCAAAATCGCGCCTTCGCGATTGAATAAATCCGCAAAGTGATACTTCGCCAAGGTGATCGCAAATGGCTTTCCAGAACAGCAAAGGGCGGCCCTATCCGGAACCGCCCTTTTTCACTCGGCGCTGTTTAGCGTTCCTATTGTTCGACGACCGCCTGGCCTGCCGACAGCTGCCGGCTGATGGCGTTGAATACCGAGCGCAGTCCATCGCCGTTGTTAGTCAGGAAGAACTTGCTGGGATCGCTGGCGCAGGACCGCAGCCGCTCGGCGGTGGCGCTGCCCGCATTCAACCCGAAGCCGACCGTGTAAACCTCGATACGGTCGTCTTTCATCGCGTCGCAGATCTTCTTGAACTGATCGTTCGAGGAGCCGTTCGGAGAGGTGCCGGAGCGGTTGCGATCCTGGACGCCGTTGAGATACTGCGTATTGAACTCGCCGTCCGTCATGATGAGCGTTGCTTTGATGAGCTTGTCCGCATCGGTCGCGGCAGCTCCCGAGCCACTCCAGAACTGTCCCCAGTCCTGGCGCAAAACATACCAGCCCCACATCGCTCCGATATGCCCGGCCGTGTAGCCATCGGGCTGGTAGCCGCGGATTGCGGTTTTCAGAGCCTCGGCACTACCCGAAAGCGGCATGAACTCATTCTGCGGCCGGCAGATACCGTCGGAAGTGTACACGAGCCCGACTGGATGCGTGCAGTTCTTTCCCGAACACGACGGGGGCGTGCTGGTCCAGGCCTGCCCGCCCACGCGTTCGGAAACGCAATTGGTGATCTGGTAGGCCTTATACTCGTTGTTTTCGTTTGTGAACGTGTAGCCGGCCTGGCCGGGGTTCTGGCTTGTACCGCTGGTGATCTCGCCGCGTACCTTTGATGCAACGTCTCCTACATTGACGGCTTCCGAAAACGGTACAAGTGCAACGCGCGTTGCGCCGGCTGTCATATTTCGCTCGAAAATGGAGATCACATCGAGGCCTGCGTCTTTCAAGGAGTCGATCTTGCGCTTGCCTCCGGCGAAGCTGTTCATCGACCCAGTGACGTCGAGCACCATCGACAGTTCAAGGTCCTTGGCGCCGCAACGGACCTTTGCTTGCCCATTGATGGTGATGTCCGCGATGCCGGACAGGCGCAGAAGGCTTGTCGGCATGGCGGCCGTTGCAATCGGGTTGACGCTGTTCTCGTCGGCATTGAATCCGACCTGCGTCAACTGCACCGGGAACTTGCCGCTGGCCGCAGCTGTCGTTCCATCGGTAAGCTGCATCCTTGAGCCTGTCAGCCCGGCAGCAAGGAATGCCTTGACCACATCATTCGGATCTTCGTTTGGCGAGGCCGAGCATACCGCCAGTGCCGCAGAGTCGATGGCGCTTTGCAGCGTTCTTTCAGCGGAAATCGCCTGGCCGATATCGATAGCGGCGCCGGTGATGGCGAGCATCGGGATAACGATCAGTCCGAACAGCGGGACGACGGTGCCCCGACTGTCTTTCAAATATAAGGAATCAGTGTTGTTCAATTTCTGCATAGTCTTGACTCTCATAACATAATGAAGCGTTCGAAGCCGGTATAAAGTGGAGATTGCACGCGCCGCGTTGCACGAGGGTTTCATTAATAAGTGGAATTTTATCAACCGTTGTTCTCAAATCGCTTTGCTTTGACATCTGGTAAAACGCAAGTTTTTCGAAACCAGTAAATAATCCGACATTGAACCATTAAGACGTTAACTTTCAATTCCGCTCAGTTATGTAACCGCGAGGACCCTTTGCTTCATCTCGTTCGCCTTCCGCTTTCTGGAGCGGCGAGGCGGGGGCTGCCGGAACGAAAAAGCGGGGCAGGCGCCTTGGCGGGCCTGCCCCAGTTGGCCGGGGAAAGGAGCGGTATTGGTGTGGCCGGTTCAGTTTGGCCGCTCGGGTTTCGTGTGTCGGCGTGATCGTCAGTTCATGATCAGCGGGCCGGTCGGGATCCTTGGCATCACGTTCTTCATGCCGATGCCATCTGCGTCGGAGTTGATGTAGAGCTGTCCATTGCCTTCCATGTGGAAGGTCGCAGCGACCATGGTCCAGAACTTGGCTTCCTGATTGACTTCACCGTTGCCGCCGATGGAGACCTGCCAGGTCGGCGTGTAGAGCACGCCTTCCAGTTTGACGTGGCCGCCGCCCTGGATGTTGACCACCGCACCGGGGTTCGACGTCTTGTCCTGAATGAACACGAAGCTTTCGTATGAACCGCTGGTCGGGGCGCGCAGGACCAGATCGGAGCCGCTCTTGATATCGATGCCGGTGTTGGCGCCGGTGAAGTAGAAGGTCACGCCGTCACCTGTGGCAGACGACAGGGCGTCCATGTCGAGGGTGCCGTCCTTGATGACGTAGG
>LOEV01000038.1 GCA_001516065.1 Alphaproteobacteria bacterium BRH_c36 | reverse complement strand
CATCCCGCGTTCGGTGCGCCGCGCTTCCTCTACGAGGACGTCTACTGCGCACGCGGCGAGATGGAGAACCGGCTGAAGGAGTGCCAGGGCGATCTGTTCGCCGACCGCACGCCGACGCCGACAATGCGCGCCAACCAGCTCCGGCTCTGGCTGTCGTCGCTGGCCTACGTCCTCATGTGCGCGGTGCGCCGCATCGGGCTTGCCGGCACCAGGCTTGCCGTTGCGACCTGCGGCACGATCCGGCTGAAGCTCCTGAAGGTCGGCGCGCGGGTGACGATCTCGGTCCGGCGCGTCAAGCTCGCATTCGCGTCGAGTTGTCCGGATCGGGAAGTCTTCGCAACAGCCGCCCGACGATTGTGCGCCTGAACGGCAACGCCGCACGCAAGCCCGTGGGCCAACGGAAGAGGATCAGCGCTGACCGGACGAGCCACCCAACGGCTGGCAACGATGGCGCTCGGCCTGTCCTCCGACACCAAAAACCCTGCCGCCAACTTCAGGCGAAACGCCGTTCATATGGCGCCCCGTGAGAAAGCCAGGCTAGGTGAGCAGTTTGCTCATCAACTTCGCCGTGTAGTCGACCATCGGGATGATGCGCGCGTAATTGAGGCGCGTCGGTCCGATGATGCCGATGACACCGACAATCTTGCGGTTCTGGTCGTGGAAGGGGGCGGCGATGATCGACGAACCGGAGAGGGAGAAAAGTTGATTTTCGGAGCCGATAAAGATTTTGACTCCCTCGGCGGCCTCGGCGATGCCGAGGACCTGCATCAGGTCGCGCTTGGAATCGAGATCGTCGAAGAGCTGGCGAATGCGTTCGAGATCTTCTTGAGCCGAGACTTCTTTCAAAAGATTCGAGCGGCCGCTGACGATCAGGCTCTTGCGGTCGCCCAGTGAGCCGGACCACTCGGCGAGGCCGGCATTGATGGCGCTCTGGGTCAACTCGTCGAGTTCGGCGCGGGATTTCGACTGCTCGGCCTTCAATTTGGCGATGGCTTCGGAAATCGTCAGACCCTGTACGTGGGCGTTGAGGTAATTGGTCGCCTGATTCAGCGCCGAATGGGGCATTCCGGCGGGCAGGTCGAGCACGCGGTTCTCCACCTCGCCGGATTCGCCAACGAGAATGAGGAGCGCGCGGCCGGGCGACAGAGGCACGAACTCGATGTGCTTCAGGCGCTCGACCTGCTTGTCGGCGAGAACAACGCCGGCGCAGTGCGAAAGACCGGAGATCATGTCGCCGGCTTCGCTGAGAAGAGTATCGAAGGTGCCGCCGGTCTGGCGGCCGCGGATCTGCGACTCGATCGATTTGCGTTCGTCGTCCGACAGGTCGCCGACTTCAAGAAGGCCGTCGACGAACAAGCGCAGGCCCGACTGAGTCGGTAGACGGCCGGCGGAGGTATGGGGGGCCGCGATGAGGCCAAGGTGCTCGAGATCCTGCATGACGTTGCGGATCGAGGCTGGCGAAAGGTTCATTGGAAGGACGCGCGCGAGATTTCGCGAGCCGACCGGTTCGCCGGTCTGGAGGTAGGATTCGACGATCTGGCGGAGAATTGCGCGCGAACGCTCATTCAAAGCGTCGACGGTGAACAGCCTGTCTGTCGTTTCCAGTCTCGTTTCCTTCATCACGCCGAATTCATGTTGCTCATCTCGCCCATGGCGCCGGGATGCTCCCCATGTAGCTAGGCGCGCGCAGGTCCGCCGTCAAATGCTGAATGCGCGAACTGTTCGCGGCGGTACAGCAAAGGTACCCAATCAATGCGCCTGGAAGCGGCTTTTGTGGTTGAACACGGTTGATGGCTCTTTTAGGGTCCGGCGACCTTCACGAACCAACATCCAGGCTGGTCGCACCCGGTGCCAGAACCGCTGCGGCGCCGAGCCCAATTTACAGAGCACCTTCAATGCGCCCCTCGAATCGCCAGCCTGACGAACTCCGCCGCGTCTCCATCGAGCGCGCCGTCTCGATGCACGCCGAAGGTTCCTGCCTCATCAAGTTCGGAAATACCCAGGTTCTCTGCACGGCGTCGCTGGAAGAACGGGTTCCGCCGTGGCTCAAGGGCCAGGGGCGCGGATGGGTTACGGCCGAATACGCCATGCTGCCGCGCGCAACCAGCGAACGGACGCGGCGCGAGGTGACGCGCGGTTCGCCGTCCGGGCGGACACATGAAATACAGCGGCTGATCGGGCGGTCGCTGAGGGCGGTGGTCAACCTGGAAAAGCTCGGCGAGCGCCAGATCTCGGTCGACTGCGATGTCCTCCAGGCCGACGGCGGCACCCGGACCGCGGCAATCACCGGGGCCTGGGTGGCGCTCAGCGATTGCATCGAATGGATGAAGGTGCGCGAAATGGTTACGCGGGAGGCGCTTCCCGATCAGGTCGCGGCGATTTCATGCGGGCTCTATAAGGGGACGCCTGTCCTCGACCTCGACTATGCCGAGGACTCCAGCGCGGACGCCGACGCCAACTTCGTGATGACCGGTTCGGGGGGCATCGTCGAGGTGCAGGGCACGGCGGAGACGAAGCCGTTCAGCCAGGAAGAGTTCGATGGGCTGATGGGGCTTGCGCGCAAGGGCATCGGTGAGCTGTTACAACTCCAAAAGCTGACGATCAGCTAAGGCCTGCGGGCCGGTCTTGGCCAGGGATTCGGTCAGGGAGGTGGACATCATGAAAGGTCTCGTCCCCAGCGGGATCCTCGAATCGAGCCTTTATGCCGAGGATCTCGATGCGGCGGAAAAGTTCTACCGCGAGGTGTTGGGCTTCGAGGTTTTCTCCAAGCAGTCCGAAAGGCATGTGTTCTTCGTGTGCGGGGGGCAGATGCTGCTCGTGTTCAACCCGAAATCCACGGCCATCCCTCCGGGCCCTGAGGCAAAGATCCAGATGTCGCCGCACGGTGCGTCGGGGCCCGGGCATCTTTGTTTTCGGGCGAGTGCAGAAGAGATCGCGGTCTGGAAGGCGCATCTTGAAGCAAACGATGTCGCGATCGAACTCGATTTCGAATGGCCGCAAGGCGGGCGCTCGGTCTATTTCCGCGATCCCGCAGGCAATTCGCTGGAGTTCGCGGAGCCACGCATCTGGGGATTTCGATGACGCAAAAGCTGGTGGCGGGAATGCGGCTCGTCGTTGCGAGCCACAACGCCGGAAAGGTCTGGGAGATCAAGCAACTGCTCGCGCCGTTCGGGCTCGATGCGGTGTCGGCGGGGGATCTCGATCTGCCGGAGCCTGAAGAGACGGAGGCGACGTTTGCTGGTAATGCGCGGCTGAAGGCCCTGGCCGCCGCGACGGCTTTGGGGCTTCCGGCATTGGCCGACGATTCCGGACTTGAGGTGGACGTTCTCGGGGGCGCGCCGGGGGTCTATTCGGCGCGCTGGGCTGGGCCGACGAAGGATTTCGCGCTGGCGATGAAGAAGGTCGCCGAAGAAGTTTCGGCGAGGCATGGGTGGGCGGCGCATGGAGCCGAATCGGGACCGAAAGCGAACTTCATCTGCTCGCTCTGTCTTGCCTGGCCGGACGGCGAAACCGAGTTGTTCGAAGGACGAGTCGATGGCGTCCTGGTCTGGCCGGCGCGCGGCGGCAATGGGTTTGGATACGATCCGATGTTCCTGGCGAAGGGCCAGACGCAGACCTTTGGCGAGATGGAGCCGGCCGAAAAGCACGCCATGAGCCATCGCTCAAGGGCCTTCGCGGCATTCAAGGCGGCAAAGCTGGAAGGGCTGGTGGCCTTAGAGGCGTTGGCCTCTTGCAGGGCAGCGCAAGGTGCCGGGGCCTACGAGGGGCTCGCTGCAGCGGCGGCGAACTTGTCGACGCAGGCCGAACTTGCCACTTTCATCGGTAATCTGCGCGCAGATCTCGAGACCAATCGCGCGCAATGGCAGAATGACGATCTTGCCTCCTTTCTTGAAGCGCTCCAGCGCTGGATCGCGGGCAATCGAAACCTCGAGGAGGAGCCGCGTTGGCGGTTGTTGGCGAAAGCGCTGCTGGCGGGCAGCCGGACCGGTTAGCGATGGCGGAGGGTGACCAGCTGCGTGCTGACCAGCCGGGGTTCGGCGTCTACGTGCACTGGCCGTTCTGTGCGCAAAAGTGTCCCTACTGCGACTTCAACAGCCACGTGCGCTTTGGCGGACGGGATGGACGCTCGGGTTGGAATGAAGCCCGGTTCCTGTCGGCATACCTGCGTGAATTGCAGCACTTCCGCGCATTGACCGGGCCGCGTCGTGCCAGCAGCGTATTCTTTGGAGGCGGGACGCCGTCGCTGATGCAGGGGGCGACGGTTGCGGCCATCCTCGATGAAATTGCCCGGCTCTGGGATATCGATGCCGACGCCGAAATCACGCTGGAAGCCAATCCCGGTTCCGTCGAGGCGGGGCGGTTTCGCGATTATCGCGCCGCCGGCGTCAACCGGGTGTCTGTCGGCGTGCAGTCACTCGTCGCGGCGGATCTGAAAGCGCTGGGGCGGATTCATACGGTCGAGGAGGCCAAGGCGGCGCTGAAAATCGCCACCGGCACGTTCGAGCGGACGTCGTTCGATCTAATCTATGCGCGTAGCGGGCAGGACCTTGCCGCGTGGCGGTCGGAACTCGCCGAGGCGCTGGCTTTCGGGCCGTCGCACCTGTCGCTCTACCAGCTGACCATCGAGCCGGGGACAATGTTTGAAAAGCTTTACGCGTCAGGTCAACTCGTGGTGCCGGATGAGGATTCGGCGGCCGACATGTTCGAGGCAACGCAGGAGATAACGGAAGCGGCAGGGCTGCCAGCCTACGAGGTTTCCAATCACGCCTGCCCCGGTGAGGAAAGCCGGCACAACCTCATCTACTGGCGTTATGGAGAATATGTCGGCCTCGGCCCGGGTGCGCATGGGCGGATCGTCACGGATGGTGGGCGGCTGGCGACGGTAATCGAGCGGCATCCTGAGACGTGGGTTACGCAGGTTGAGGCCAGCGGCCACGGCATCACGGAGTTGGAGCCGATATCCCGGGCGGCGGCGGCCGACGAGATGCTGCTGATGGGACTGCGGCTGCGCGAGGGCGTCGACCTCCATCGGCTTACCGAAGTCGGTGGCCTTCGTGCCGGTTCGGACGCTGTCGGCCGGCTGGTGGAGGAGGGCGTACTCGAGAGCGTCGGTGAGGGACGGCGGTTAAGGGCTGTCGGCCGGGGCCGGTTCCTGGTCAATGAATTGGTCCGCCAAATCTCGGCGAGTTTCGTTACGGCTGGAAATGTCGCGGAATCGTTAACCTGAGGGTGTGGTAAGGCGTGTAGACAATCCGTGAACCCTTCTCTACTCCCCCGGTGCCATGATCCGATCCCTTTATGACTGGACGATGCGGGCAGCCAGCCACAAGCATGCCGTCCCCGCGCTGTTCGGCGTTTCCTTCGTCGAAAGCTCGTTCTTCCCCATTCCCCCCGATCTTATGCTCATCCCGATGGTGCTGGCGAAGCGGGCGAAGGCGTGGTTCTACGCCTCCGTTGCCACTGTCGGGTCGGTGCTGGGCGGGGTTTTTGGCTATCTCATCGGCTACTATCTGCTTGAGTCGCTCGGCAAGCCGATGCTCGAATTCTACGGCTACTCCGCGAAATTCGCGACCTTCGCGGCGCAATACAACGACTACGGCGCATGGATCGTTTTCGTCTTCGGGGTGACACCGTTTCCCTACAAGGTCATCACCATCGCCAGCGGCGCGACACAGCTCAACATCATCATGTTCCTGCTGGCGAGCGTGCTGTCCCGGGGCCTGCGATTTTTTGTCGTAGCGGCGCTGCTCTACTGGTTCGGCCCGCCAATCCGGGATTTCATTGAGAGGCGGCTGGGGCTGGTGTTTACCGTGTTCGTGGTCTTGCTCTTCGGCGGCTTCATTGCGATCAGGTATCTCTTGTAGAACTGAGTGCAGCAACGAGGGTGTCAGTATGCGTACCGCGCCGGCCAATCCAATCAGATCAAAAGCCTATGAACTCGGCGGAACGATGCTGTTCCTGGCGGCGGCGGTGATCTTGGCGGCGCTCGCGTTCCAGTATATCGGCGGCTATCAGCCCTGCCCGCTCTGCTACCAGCAACGCTATGCGTACTATGCGGGCGTGCCGGCGCTGTTTGCGGCGCTGGTGATGCTGAGCGCGGATCAGCCCAAGCCGGCCGCCACTGTCTTCTTTTTCGTGTCGCTGGCCTTTCTGGCCAACTCCGGACTCGGTGTCTATCAGGCCGGCGCAGAATACGGGTTCTGGCCCGGTCCGGCGGCCTGTTCGGGTGCGCAGGAGATTTCAACTTCCGCAGACGGGCTGATCGGAGCGATCGAGAGCACAAGTGTGGTGCGCTGCGACAAGCCTGAATGGTGGTTCCTGGGACTGTCATTTCCCGGCTGGAACGCACTGCTGTCTTTCCTGATCTTCGCTGGTTCATTAAAGGCGGCGTTCGCTTCGGTCGACCGTCGCTGACCTTTTTTCCTTCTTAAACAACACGCTAGGCAGGGGGTTTCAGGTGCAGAGTATGGCACTTCGGAGGCTGCTGTTGCTTGTTTATCCCTTGTTAATTTATTTGCCGGGGATGGAGCGTTTTTACGCCTTTATGTAGCCCAAAAGGAACAGTTAATTACTCTTCAGCGCCGGGGGACAACCCGGCTCGCCAACGAAGGGAACGCCGCAACCGGCTTTGAGTTAGCCGATGAAGCATTCCCGGCAAGTGCCCACTACCCCGCCTGTTCGAGTTCGTACGCGTCGTTAGAGTATTCGAGGCGATTGGCCGTCCCGCCAAGCCTGTGAAGTGCGGAAGCCGCGTTCGTTCTGGCTTCGTCTTCTCGTAACCGCGTTTGTAACAGCGTCGTATCCAGTCGCGTCGTAACGGTGAGTGGCGTTTCTCCCATGTCCTTCAGTCCAGTTTGTAGCTTCGTGTCCGCGTCCGAGTTGGTTTTGCGTGATGTCGCGTTTGTTTCAGGTCCGGCCCCGCGGCCAGGCCTCAGTGCGTCAGAGTTTCTTGCGTTCCGTCAGTCCCGCCAGTCTCAGTTTGCGCCAGGCGCTTCGCCAAAGGACACGCTCCCCGCGGTGTTCGAAGGCTCCAAGCGCAAGGCAAGTCGGATGAAGTTCCGCTTTATCGGTGCGCAGATGTCGAGGCTTGCGAGAAAGTGAAGTGAGTAAGCGTATCGAGCGAGGCTGGATGTAAGCCCCATCCACCTCAAGTAACAGTCAGTCAGCTGTGGCCGGTGCGAGCGAGGTGCGGTTCGCCTGCAGTGCCGGTCGCAGCCCAGTCAAGTGAGAAGCGTCGTGAACAGTCGTGAAGAGACGTGGCGTCCGATCAGCGAAGTTGTGTCCCAAGTCGTCGGTGGCGTCAGCGTCGACAAGTAAGCGTGAGTTTTCGAGTTTTCGATAAGATTTGTCTGCGTCGTATCCCGAGTTTGTCGTTCGTCAGCCCTCCGGCATTGGCTGCTTAATTCGAATGCGAGATCAGTACCGGTTCGGTCGATCTCCGAAGAGCTGGCAGGTGCGTCGAGTGCGGTGAAGTTCGCTTCATCAAAGTGCTGTGTGTCCAGGTTGCGCGTTACAGCATGTCTGCACTCCTCGTGCCTGCCACCTAAGCCAAGCGCCGGTCGCTACCAAGTTCATGGAGACCCTCGAGATGCAGATGACCCCAGAGTACGTTGATCAGATGCAATGGCACCAGACGCTCGGATTCGCCCGGCAGGTTTGTGCGCGCGTCTTCCGGGACGGTGGGGCACCCGCCGATGCGCTGAAAGCGTTCGGACTTGGCAGCCATGTGGCGACCGTCAAGGATGACTGGAGCAAGGCAGTGGAACTGATCGCCGAAGTGATGTGCGCTCCAGTCCAGCGCAGCGCTGCATGATCAAAGTCCACGAAAAAGGGCGCCGTACTGGCGCCCTTCAGCGTATCCTTGTTTGTCGGCCGGCCGCTTAGGGTTCCAGTTCGGTATCCCAATAGAGATAATCGAGCCAGCTCTCGTGCAGATAGTTGGGCGGGAACAACCGGCCGTTTCGATGCAGTTCGAAGACCGTCGGACGATAAGGCGACTGCCTCGGCAGCATCCCGGCGACCTCCGGCATATCTCCGCCCTTGGCCAGATTGCACGGTGCGCAAGCAGCGACGACGTTATCCCAACGCGTCAGCCCGCCGCGCGAGCGCGGGATCAAGTGGTCAAACGTCAGGTCGTGCTGAGCGCCGCAATATTGGCATGAGAAGCGGTCGCGCAGAAACACGTTGAAGCGTGTGAAGGCTGGGAACAGCGCGGGCTTCACGTAGGTCTTCAGCGACACCACGCTCGGCAGCCGCATCTTGAATGTGGGGCTTGAAACCTGGTGATCGTATTCGGAAACAATGTTGACGCGATCGAGGAAGACAGCCTTGACCGTCTCCTGCCAGCTCCACAGAGACAGCGGATAATAGCTCAAAGGCCGGAAGTCGGCGTTGAGGACCAGGGCCGGAGATCTTTCCAGCATTGCAGCAGAACGCATCACGTTCTTGCCTCCTGTTGGGTTCTTTTAAAGAATCGGTCCGCGCCACCAGACCAGTGTTCGGATACTAGACATGCATGTCAGCTCTGTGAAGCTCCTCGCGACAACACGCATTCTCTTGTGGATTTGAAGGCTTTAGGTGGTCGGCAAGCAGCCTGATCAGGGCTTTCGCGCATCGCTCAGATGGCGCGGCGGCTGGCGTTTTGCAAGGAGGCGGGTCTCCTGCCACGGTGGTATTTCACCGTTCAGGCCGTGCGCGGCGGTGGGTATAATCGGCCCAGAGCAGCCGGGCTGCGACTCCGCGCCAGGGGCGCCAGCGTTCCGCTATGGCCTCCAATTCGTCCGGACCGGGTCGTGATTGGCGTCCATAGACCATGCGCACGGCTTCCTGCAGGGCAAGGTCGCTTGGCGCAAAGGCATCGCGTGCACCCAGGCAGAACATGAGGTAGATGTCGACCGACCACGGTCCGATCCCGGGGAGGGCGGTTAGATGGTTGCGAATTTCGTATTCGCTCATGTCCGGCAGGTCCGCGAAGCTGATTTCACCGTTTGCGGTTGCCGATGCGATGGCGCGCAGCGTCCTTATCTTTGGGCGCGACAGGCCAAGACCGCGCAGTGCGGCCTCGTCCATCGACAGCATCGCATCGGGTTCCAGCGGATCGATCGCGGCTTTGACGCGTGTCCATATGGCGTCGGCGCTGGCAATCGAGAGCTGCTGGCCGACGACGATGCGGGCGAGGCCGGTAAAGCCCGATTCCCTGCGGCGCAGCGGCGGGTCGCCGAGTTGATCATGGATGGCGCGCATGTGCACGCAGCGGCGGGATAAAGCGCGGCAGCCTTTGGAGATGTCGCTAGCAGTCTCGATGATCGTTTTGGCGGTTCGGCGCTTGGAAGGGGCGGGCATGGTCGTTAGAGTTCCAACTCTGATACTGGGGTTCCAACGATTGATCCAGAATACTGGAATGTCGCGGACCGCCGACCGGCGCGTCAATGGCAGACGCGGCGGCTCGATCGGATTCATGACGAGGGTCTGCGCCCGGGCCCTGAAGAAGAGCTTGAATTACGATTCGGAAAGTGGATCGACTTGAGAGAGCAGCCGACCGCAGCCCAGCCGGTTTTCCGGTTTGCACCCAGTCCGAACGGCTTCCTGCATCTGGGGCACGCCGCCTCGGCGCTGATCAATCAGCGAATGGCCAGGGCGGCCGGCGGGCGGTTTCTACTTCGCATCGAGGATATCGACACCGGGCGCTCTCGCGAGGAGTTCATCGAGGCCATCGGCGAGGATCTTGCCTGGCTTGGCGTCACGTTCGATGAGGAGCCACTGCGCCAGTCCCAGCACCTTCGCGGCTATCAGGAGGCTGCGGACCGGCTTGGTGCGATGGGATTAATTTATCCATGTTTTGCGGCGCGTGCGGAAATCCATGCGGCGGCCAATGAAATGGGTATGCAGCTCGATCCGGATGGCGCGCCCGTCTACCCCGGCCTGTATCGCGGTCTCGACCCTGCCGAGGCCGAGCGGCGCAAGGCTGGAGGGGAGCCGTTTGCAATGCGTCTCGATATGGCTCGGGCGGTGGCGCTGGCGACAGAGCGCGCCGGGAGCGGGACGGCCAAGCAGCAAATCACCTGGCGCGAGTTGGGGGCGGCGGGGCAACTGGAATTGGCGATGGACGATCCGCTGGCATGGGGAGATATCGTCCTGCAACGCAAAGACGTGCCGACGAGTTACCATTTGTCGGTTGTCGTCGACGATGCGCGCCAAGGGGTGACGCACGTCGTCCGCGGTAAGGACCTCATCCGTGCCACGACTATCCATCGAATCCTGCAGGTGCTCCTCGACCTTCCCCAGCCGGTCTATCACCATCACGATCTGGTCCTTGACGCCTTTGGGCTCAAGCTGTCCAAATCGGATTCGGCAACGAGTCTGCGAAGCCTGCGGGAGGCCGGCTGGACGCGCGGTGACGTCATGGCCAAGCTGGGCTTTCGTGGCGTGGCGTAGCGGCCTCAACGCCGCCCTGCATCCCATGGCAGTTATTCCGCCTGATACGGTAGACCGGCTGGTCACCGGGTGATCTACTGGGTCATCGTCTTCAATACCTACTGGAGATCCGCACGTGCTTGCCGCGGGGCGCTGTTTTTCTACACCAAAGGCTGCTGGGTTCCTTTTTTGCCTCGCACTGATCCTTCTCAGCGGCTTTCCTGCACGGGCGGCCCTTGAAGAGGAACAGAAGGCATTCGCGATGGAACTCGTCGCGGCGGCGCGAGCTCAGCGCGCGGTGCCGGTCATCTACGATCCGGCCTATCGCAAACTCGAATATCCGATGGGAGACGTGCCCTGGTACATCGGCGTGTGTACCGACGTCATCGTGCGAGCCTACCGCCAGCTCGGCATCGATCTGCAACAGCTGGTGCATGAATCCAGACTGGGCTCGGGCGACCGCAATATCGATCACCGGCGGGTTGTCGTATTGAAAAAGTTCCTTGCCCGCTACGGAACCCGGCTGCCGGTGAGCAACAAGCCCGAGGACTACGAGCCGGGCGATCTCGTTTCCTACCATCTTCCCCACGGGACGTTCTCCAAGACGCACATCGCTATCGTCTCGGATGCCAAGTCAATGGCCGGAGTCCCGCTTGTCATTCACAACCGGGGATATGGGGTTCGCGAGGAAGATTGGCTGTTTGGCAGCGAAATCACCGGCCACTTCCGGTATCAGCGAGCTCCCCAAATCAAGGACTGGAAGAAATGAGAATTCCGCCCTAGGGTTAACTTTATTGTTGCGGCAGATTTCACCAGATCCGCCGGCTTTATTCCTGGGAAACGCCCAATACGGCTCGTGGTCGTGCTACCTTCCGCTTGCCGAATGGTGCTTTTCGCGGCCGCTGTTGAATATACATTTTCTTAAAATTTACTTAATGACGCCCGATAGTTATATTTCTGCTAATCTTTTTGTATGATTCGGGTTATGATGTTTTAGCTGCATTGATTTGGCGATGTCTGATGAAGAATCGCGTAATTCATCATAGTGCAGCTTATAATATGTCTCCGCACAGGCTCTAGATCCAAGGCGGGCTAAATCCGTGACTTCCGAACTTCAGTCCATTCTCGGAGTTGAGGGAATTGTAATTTTCTCATTGATCGTGCTCGTCAGTGTCGCGCTCGCCGGTTTTCGGCTGTCTGCGGCCAGCGTGAACGGTCAGGTTGCGGGCGAGGCCGGCGCCCGCGCAGTCGCGCG
>LOEV01000037.1 GCA_001516065.1 Alphaproteobacteria bacterium BRH_c36 | reverse complement strand
CGTCGCGCCTAAATCGCACCATAGCCGCAATCTCGTTCGATTTAGGCGCGACATGAGGGCCACTAGCAACAGTGAGGCGTTTATCACATCTTAATTGACCGGCGGTGCGGCGAGGCCGGTGTCAATTAAGGCGTGATAAACGCCTCACTAGGCTGATGCCGTACAAGGCGGGAAAAGGCAGCGACACCAACCGGGTCGGGACGCTGCTCATTCGCTCGCTCATTTTGCCCTTGACCGCGAAGGCCTCGCGGAATTGCATATCGTCAACATGCGCGGCCCAGCCTTGGACGACGCTCCCGCAAAAATAACATCCACCCCAGCTGCCCGTTGCCAATACGAGATCTCCCGCGACGCGGGCGAGGACGCGGCTGAACATGGCTAAAGTCCGGGCAGCCGCTTCGTCCGAGTTGCTTGCTGCGAACACCTCGGCCGCGGAGCTGAGTTGCGGAACCGTACCGTTTCTGCCGACCTGTCGAACCGCCCGATACGCTCGGACCACACCATTTCCCGATAGCAAATCCTCCATGGACCGGCAGGTGCTGAACAATTCCGCTTCATCGTTTGTCGTAGCTGAAAACGACATGTGGCCGGCTTCTGTGGCGATCGCTGAAAAGCCGCCGTCTCTGGAACCAAACGCGATTGCCGCCCCAAAGCCGGTTCCGACATTGACGGCAAGCAGGTTGCCTGGAAGTAGCGGTTTATCAGGGCCACCGATTCGGCGGTCGTCCCCCGGACCGAGATGCGGAAGGGCGAGCGCGACTGCCTCGAGATCATTGAACAGTTCTGCACGGCTGACACCGACAGCGGCACAAAGCCCGGCTTTCGAAATCCGCCACGGAGAATTAGTCAGGGCGACTTCGCAACCGCCGTCTATAAGTCCGGCTGCAGCGATACGAACGCCAGTGAACGTGACGTTCCTCTCCGCGCGAAGGTGCGCGATGTAGCTGGCGAGTGCTTGTTCGAAATGCGGATAATCAATCGCTTTGTAACTTCTGACCGATTGAACGTCTCCAGGAGCATCACTCACGGCAAAGCGCGCATTTGTTCCGCCGATATCTCCAAGCAGTACGGTGCCGGTCATCTCGCCGTCTCGTCGGCCCTTGGGTGTCGCGACTTGCGAAGTTTGTCGAGAAAAGATTCTCTCCAGTTCGTGACGTCATGCTCACGCACGCGCCCGATGAGCGCCTGATGCCGCTCGCGACGCTCCTCTATTCTCATCGTGAGCGCTCTTTGCAGGGCCAGAGCGACCTCGTCGGTATCGTACGGATTGACGAGGATCGCCTCGACAAGATCCTCGGCAGCTCCAGCGAAACGCGACAAAACCAGCACGCCGGGATTGTCTTCGTCTTGCGCAGCGACATACTCCTTGGCGACGAGGTTCATTCCATCCCGCAGGGGTGTGACCAGCCCGACATTGCTGCCGCGGAACAGTGCGGCGAGCGTGTCGCGTGGAATCGCCCGATGGATGTAGCGTACTGGCGTCCAGTCGAAATCGCTGTACTCACCGTTGATGGCTCCAGACAATCCCTCAAGCTCCTGGCGAATGTCGGAATACGCGGCGACGTCCTCTCTCGTCGGTGGGGAGATCTGCATCAGCGTCACCGCCTTGCGGTTTTCCGGGTAGAGTTCCAGAAGTCGCCTGAAAGCTCGCAGACGATCCGGAAGGCCCTTGCTGTAGTCGAGCCGGTCGACGCCGATGATCTGGGAACTCGCCATGCTGCGGCGGTGGATTCGTTGGATCTGCTCTTCGGCCTTGGGTGTGTTGGCCATCGCACGAAAAGCATCGACGTCGATGCCTATCGGAAACGGTTCAACGCTAGTTGTGCAGCCAAAGGCCCTGAGCTCCGTTTCGCTTGGTTGCTCTCCTTCAGCACGCTCCAGGACGTAGCGGATGAAGTTGCTTGTATCCGAAGCTGTCTGGAAGCCCACCAGGTCATAAGAGAAGAGCGCCCGCGCCAGCCACATTTGCTCTGGCACGGCCAGGAAGATATCGGGTGGCGGGAAGGGTATATGAAGGAAGAAACCAATGCGGTTCTTGACCCCCAGCGCACGAAGCTCGGCGGCGAGTGGAATAAAATGATAATCGTGCACCCATACGAGATCGTCCGGCTTGAGAAGTGCTGCGAGAGACTGCGCAAATCTCTGGTTCACCCGGCGATATCCCTCAATCGACTTGGAATCGATCACGCCAAGATCGAGCCGGTAGTGAAACGACGGCCACAGAACGTTATTGGAAAATCCGACGTAGTATTCGTCGTAATCGCGTTGATTGAGCGGCAAAGTCGCGGTTTCCACCTCGTCGTGCTGGTTGACCGTCACGTTGATCGCTACGTCATCGGCGACAATCGTGCCGTCCCAACCGAACCATATCCCGCCGCGCTCCCGCAGCGCATCTGCCAGCGCGACCGCCAGTCCACCCGCTTGAACGGACTTTGAAACATCGGCCACACGGTTCGAGACGATAACAAGCCGGCTCACGTCGCAGCCTCCCAGGTCGTCGAGAGCCGGACGGCACCGTTGATGATTCCAACCATCGAATAGGTTTGCGGGAAATTGCCCCAGAGTGCGCCGTCCTCGAAGGCGGTGTCCTCTGACATCAATCCCAGAGGATTGCGCACGGCCAGAAGTTCCTCAAAGATTTCCCGGGCTCGCTCCCGTTCGCCGATTTTGGCCAGCGCGTCCACCCGCCAGAATGCGCAGATGTTGAAGGTCGTCTCCGGCATGCCAAAGTCATCGGCTTCTTCATATCGCATCATGAAGGGTCCGCGGGCGAGGCACTTTTCCAGAAGGCGAACGGTCGCCAGATACCGTTTATCCATTGGATCAATGAACCCGACTTCACTCATCAAAAGAACACTCGCATCCAGCGTCGAGCCGCCGAAACTCTCCACGAACGCCTGCCGTTTTTCCGACCAAGCGAGTTCGAGAATTGACGCCTTGATTGTCTCCGCGCGGACGCGCCAGAGCTGTGACCGGTCCGTGAAACCCAGGTAGGCGGCAATTCGGGCGAGACGGTCGCAAGCCGCCCAGCACATGAGGCTGGATGAAGTGTGAACGCGCGCACGCGTTCGCAGTTCCCAAAGACCGGCATCGGGCTGGTCGTGGAGACTGAAGGCCATTTCGCCGACGGGCTCCAGCCGCTCAAACTCAGCCCGGCCCAGTTCGAGAAACAAACGCCTGTCGAAAAACGCCTGCGTCACGCCAAGGATGATGTTGCCGTATGTGTCATGCTGATCATGCTCGTGGGCCTGGTTGCCCAATCTCACCGGCCCCATACCGCGATAGCCGGGCAGCGCGTCGGCTGTCCTTTCCGTGAGTCCGGCTTCCAGCCCGATGCCATAGACGGGCTGGACCCGGCCGCCCTCCGTCATCGCTACGACATTCATGATCCACCGGACGTAGTTTTCCATCGTCCGAACGGCGGCCAGACTGTTGAGTGCGCGCACGACGAAGAACGCATCACGCACCCAGCAGAAGCGATAATCCCAATTGCGTCCGGAATTCGGAGCCTCGGGGATGCTCGTTGTCATTGCTGCGACGACTGCGCCGGTCGGCTCATAGGTACAGAGTTTCAGCGTAATCGCCGCACGCGTTACCGGATCCTGCCATTCGAATGGCAATGCCAGGCGATGCGACCAGTTCTTCCAGTAGGTGGATGTGCGTTCCTCGAAATTCTTGGCAGTCTGATAAACCCCTTCGCTCAACGTCTCATCCGGTCCGAAAACCAGATTGATTTCTTCGTCGACGATGAAGGGCGTGCTGTCACGGACGTAATCGATCGGCGCGTCGGTCGTCAGCCGCAACGTCTGATCGTTACCGCTATAGCGAATGTGATTGGAACCGAACGTCTGAATCGGCACCACGGCGCCATGTGCAAAGTTGGGTTCCACCCTGATTTTTATGCGGGGACTGCCAGACAACGGCCGGATCCGTCGCACCAGCATTTGCGGTCGAAACGAACGATCTCGCCACTTGAACCTTGGAATGAAGTCTATGATCTCGATCGACCCGCTTTGCCCCCTCAGCTCGGTGCGAAGGATTGCGGTATTGGGAATGTAGGACTGGGTGCTCTCGGCCAAGTCGTCGAGTTCGATTGCGAATGCGCCTCGCTTATTCACGCCTGGCGAGCCACTGAGGAGCGTGTGGAAAACCGGATCACCGTCAAAGCGCGGTAAGCAGCACCAGACTATTCCACCTAGTTTGTCCACTAATGCGCTGACACAGCAGTTGCCGATTAGGCCCAAATCGAGGCTGCTCAAACTGTCCCCTCCAAGCGAAGTTTGTCGGCTCCTTCAATGAGCCATTTCAGGAAACCGGCCGTACTTTCAGCGCTGTGGGTCGCAACCGTTTCGCCCGGACCGACCTTGATCGACACGCCACCGAGGCGATTGACAACATCGAAAGCATCTTCATCCGTAACGTCGTCGCCAGCAAACCACGGCGTCCGTCCTGAAAACGGTGGCTCGCTCATGTAGTCCAATATCGCCGTCCCCTTATCGGCGGTGTTTGGCTTCGCTTCGAGCACCATCTTGCCACGCTTCAATTCGATGTCGGAAAGATCTTCAATCGCATTTTCGCAGGCCTCCAAGCAGATTTGTTGCAGTTCGGGGCGCGCGCGATAATGCAGTGCGACGCTGGCAGTCTTGACCTCCAGGATTAAGCCGTCCTCCCGTTCGACGAGGGGAGACAGACGCGTCTTGAGGATGGCCACGAATTCAGCAGTTGTGTTCGAATTTACAGGAATGTCACCGTTGGAATTGCGGCGTTGCAGGCCATGAATTCCTGCAACAGGAAGCTCCAATGGAGCGATAAATCTATCGATGACTTCGATTTCCCTGCCCGTGATGATGGCAAGAGCGTTGCCGAGGCGGCTCGAGAGGATCGCCAGCGCGACTTTTGTCGCACTGTCGAGCGCGACAGCGTCGGGGTGCTCCGCAATTTCGACGAGCGTGCCGTCAAAATCGAGAAATAGAGCTATCGTTTCGGCTGGCGGAAGGTTTGGAAGTTTCATTCAATCGCTGCGCTTCGATTCTGGGCATCACCGCCCGACTTGTTGGTGGAAGTGCCGGGGGGCTTGGCTGTGGGCGACAGAACTGCGGTCGATCTCCAAGGGTATGGCAAATTGCTGCCGTCACACAACGACATTGGGGCTCCCACATTAGCATCGCTGCCGAACGTGATGTAAAAGTCGCCTCGACAGCGAACGTTTTACGTTTGAGCTACGGCAGGCAGGTGCACCTTCCGAAAACCGAATAACCGGCGGAGGCGCAGTGACACCTCACGAACTGACCGTTTCTGCGGTTCCGACCGAAATGCTGACGAGTGCGCTGTTGACGCCATGCAACGTCTATAGCGGGCCAAATATCGGCTGGACCTTCCATATGTCGGGAGAGCCTGAATGGCGTCGGCGGGGCGCTGTCGGGCACTTTTCGCTGAGGCCCGCTTGGACGACCTCCTCGCTACCAGCGATAGCAGCTTGCGAATTACACTGAACGCAATTTTACCCTGACAACTCTTCCCGTGACGGCGCCGCAAGCAGGCTTCCGGCATGTGTAAAAGCGGAATTTCCGGCCGCCACACGACGTTTCTGCCAAACTCAATCACAATTTCGGAACCTTCCACACCGCGCATCGTTGCTCCAACTAACCCATCCGAGTTTCGATCTGAGAATTACCCCGTTTTGATCGGAAGACGATGAAGGAGAAACGCCAATGAAAGACAATCGCTGCATGCATGCCCTGATGACTTTCGCCGCCGTTGTAGCGATCGCAGTTCTCGGTCCTTTTGGCAATGTGGACGCCGAGGAACCCGGGCGCCAGAAAGCGGACAATTCCATTGATACCCCGTATGCCGCGAGTGCGAGCCTGCTGAACCAGGACGGGAAAGAGGTCGGAACCGTAGTCTTGCGACAGACAAGATCTGGACCGGTTTGGATTCATGCCAGCCTCTTCGGCCTGCCCGCCGGGGTCCATGCATTCCACATTCACGAGAAGGGAGATTGCGGCGACGGTTTCAAAGCTGCGGGCGGTCACTTCGCACCGAAATCGGGTGACCACGGAGTTCTTTCCGAGAACGGACCGCATGCAGGTGATCTTCCCAACATCTACGTTCCCGAATCCGGCAAAATCACATTCGAACACTTCTCTGATCGCGTGACGTTGGCGACCGGTTCAGAGACTTCACTGTTTGACAGCGACAAATCGGCAATCGTCATCCACTCGGGCTTGGACGACTATAAATCGCAGCCGGCCGGAGACGCGGGCGACCGTATCGCTTGCGGCGTGATCGAGAACCGGATCACCACGACGCAGAAGTAACGGCTCGATGCTGTTTATTCGGAGCGCTCAATCCGAAACGCCAACAAAAAAGGAGCCTGACATGGACCTCTCGCTGCCGGGAATCGAAGTCCTCAGGGCAATTGAAAAGTGCGACGAGCAGGATCAGGTCTTCGTCGACGTCGAGACGCTCGTCTCGAACCTCGACAATCTGCCGCTCGCAAATGACCGCTCGCGAATTCTCGATACCTTGCGGGAATTGAAACGCAAGGCCTTGATCGAGTTCGAAGTGGGCCGGGGCGTCAAAATTACGGAAAGCGGAACCGTGGCCTTGCGCGCGCTGTAGCCATGGTCTGTCGGTCCCCCTCACCAAAGGAGACAAACCAATGCTTGTTAGCGATGTCATGACCAGGGGTTGCACGACATGCGACCGCACAACGAGCCTGCAGGAAGCCGCCAGCATCATGAACAGAGAAGACATAGGCATTCTACCGGTGTCCGAAGACGAACGACTCATCGGAATGATTACAGATCGCGATATCGTCATTCGCGGCGTCGCCGAAGACAAGGTGCCGCACGAAACCAAGGTCGCGGAATTGATGTCCGACGAGGTTTATTACTGCTTCGACGATCAGCTCTGCGAAGACGTCGCCACCAACATGGCCGAACTGCAGGTCCGCCGACTGCCCGTCGTCGATCGCAACAAGCGGCTCGTTGGAATCGTAACGATCGGCGATCTGGCGGCCCGGGGCGCGCCCGCGAAGGCCAAAAAGGCACTTCAGGGTGTTTCCTCAGACAGCCCCTCGCAAACTTGAGGATGGATTATTGAAGAAGGCCCATGCAGTAGGAATCAATCACGTCGCGCTCATCGTCGGTGACATAGATGAAGCGCTTGCCTTCTACGGCAAGCTGTTCGAATTCAAGCTGCGCGGCCGCTCTGACGGCGCGGCATTCATCGATCTAGGCGACCAGTTCGTGGCCCTGATGAAGCACAGGGATGCGACCGCGCCGCCTCGCCAGCAGCATTTCGGTCTCGCAGTCTCCGATAAAGCCCTGGTCAGACAGGCGCTGAGTGCTTGCGATATCGAAGTCCTCGACAACCGGTTTCTCGATTTCCTCGACCCATGGGGCAATCGCATTCAAGTCGTCGATTATTCGGAGATCCAATTCCTCAAGGCGCCGCAGGTCCTTGCGTACATGGACCTCGACGACCTCGACAAATCACCGGAAGCCCGCCAGGAACTGCTAGAAAAGGGAATTGCAGTTCCACACACCGAAGAGAAACCGGACCGGAGTTACTGACACGAACAGACGACCTGTCTCTTCAAGAAGCAAGTTCGCTATGGAAAGAGCAACGATGCCAGATCATGTTTACAAGCACATCCAGATCACCGGCTCGTCTGAAACGTCGAGCGACGATGCAATTCGATCCGCCATCGAAAAGGCGTCGACGACGATTCGCGAAATTCGCTGGTTCAAGGTGATAGAGTCCCGAGGTCATGTTACCGATGGCAAGATTGCTCACTGGCAGGTGACTGTCGACCTAGGCTTCACAATCGACGAGTGATTGATCCGCCGTATCCAGCGCTCCGCCAACCTTAAGACTTACGCAAATATAATGGTGGAGACGACGGAAGATTGAACGTTTTGGAAGACCTCGACGAGAGAAGCCTTCGGGCTCGCAACGACGGCAACACGACGGCACATGGATTCGCGTTCTACTTGCAGTAACTTACACGAACCTCGCGCCAGACTGGACCGCTACCACTAGTACCGCCGATCAGAAGTCCCTGCATCATGCCAGTCAA
>LOEV01000036.1 GCA_001516065.1 Alphaproteobacteria bacterium BRH_c36 | reverse complement strand
CCAGCGCCACGCTGGAGCGGCTGTTGCGCAGTGTCCTGATCCTCACCTGGGTCTGGCTCGCCTTGCAGGCGGCAGTCGGTGACGAGGCGGCTGCCGACGCCGGGCTTGCGGGACCGCTTCTGGCGGCTGTCGTGCTTTGTCTTGCGGGGCTGTTGGTGTTTCGCGGTGGCGATGACGCCGCGCGCCCTGTCCGGCCGGTGCAGCAATCGCCGCGGCGGGAAATGCATTGGCGGACGGGAAACAAGATCCTCGCCGACCGACGGCGGAACAGTGTGCCGGTTCTCAACACCCCAGCCCTTCAGCCTCGAGTCCGCGTCCTCCGGGACGGACACAGCCGCCGTGCGGGACGTGACCGGGTGAACGTGAAGGACCATATCGACCGGGATGCTGGCCGGGAGCGTGCGGTCCGCGGGGGCGGCGGCGAACGCAGGGGTCGCATCGTAGCCTGACCGGCTGATCGGCCGGGGCTTGAAGGCGCATCGTGACGCAGCGCAATATTGATGCGCATCAATTTCCATGAGTTCGATAGCGGGTATCCAGGGCTGCGCGACGGTATTTTCCGCGTGCAAAGCCGTCTGCAACCGCCGCCTGGACATCCCGATGACACCAGATACCTTGAAGCGCTACGCTGGCCCTGTTCCACGCTACACCAGCTATCCTACCGCCCCACATTTCTCCGAAGACGTCGGTGCTGCCGTCTACCGGTCCTGGCTCAGTGCGCTGGCCGAAAACGAGCGGGTCTCGCTTTATCTGCACATTCCCTATTGCGACCAGCTGTGCTGGTACTGCGGCTGCAACACGAAGGCGACGCAGAAGTACGAGCCGGTGGCGCGCTACGTCGATGTCCTGTTGCGCGAAATCGAACTCGTTGCGGAGGTTGTGGGAAAGAAAAAGCTGGTTGCCGATCACATTCACTTTGGTGGCGGCTCGCCGAGCATTCTCGTTCCAGATGACATCCTGCGCATCGGTGAAGCACTCAAGAGACTTGTCGAATTCGCCCCTGATATGGAGTTCGCCGTCGAGGTCGATCCGCGCTCGATTTCGGACGACAAGATTGCGGCCTTTGCCAAGGCTGGTATCAATCGGGTCAGCGTCGGGGTTCAGGATTTCACGCCCAAGGTGCAGGTTGCCATCAACCGCATGCAGTCGTTCGAGACGACGCGGGACGTGATCGAAGGCTTCCGGCGCCACGGCGTGAAGTCGGTCAACGTCGATCTCGTCTACGGTCTGCCCCACCAGACCCGCGAGACGGTGGCGCGCACCATCGAACAGGTCGTGGAACTTGATCCGGACCGGGTGGCACTGTTCGGCTATGCGCACCTGCCGCAACGGCTGACGCACCAACGGCTGATTCCCAGTAAAGCGCTGCCCGACATGACGGAGCGGTTCGCGCAGGCCAACCGAGCCGCCAACAAACTCGTTCAGGCCGGATATGTTCGCGTCGGGCTCGATCATTTCGCGCGGCCCGGCGACCGGCTGGCGTACGGGGAAGTCCGCCGCAACTTCCAGGGCTATACGACGGATGATGCTGGAATACTGATAGCCCTGGGGGCGTCGGCCATCGGCCGCCTGCCGCAGGGCTATGTGCAAAACGCCGTCGCCGTCGCCGATTATCAGCGCCAGATCGAAGCCGGCGAATTCGCCACCCGGCGCGGCCATGCCTTATCGGCCGAGGACAACGTGCGCTCTCTCGTCATCGAGCGGCTGATGTGTTCGTTCCACTTCCCCGAGCGCGAACTGAAGGAGCGCTTCGGTGACGCGTCGGCAGCGGTCGTGGAAGAGGCGCGCATGCTGCTCAATTCCGAAACAGATGGATTGGTCGAAGCCGATCCGGAGGGCGACGGGTTCCGCATCACCGAAAAGGGGCGGTTGTTCGTTCGCTCGATTGCCTCGGTGTTCGACAGCTATCTCAGTGCGGGGGCGGCGCAGCACTCGGCAGGGGTCTGAGACTCAGCTCTCGCGCCGCTCGGTCATCTTTGATGGTGCTACCAGGGCTGCCGCGGAATAACGCAATCGCGTGACCGGTTCGGCCACTTGCGAGGGGCGGCAGCGCGAGGATGGGTGGGCAGCGAGGCTGTCGTCGATGAGCTGGGCAAAGCAGACGCGGTTCAAGATTATTGCGTAGTTCGTGAAGTTTGCGCTTGCCATGCGATCCAACCTGTTTCCCAACCCCGCACATTTTGTTGTCCTCGAAGACCTGCAAGCAAGCGACGTGCCGGCGATGAACATTGTTTCAACGACGGCCGGATGCTTACGACTCCTTTGGAATTGCAGGCGGTGATGGAGTCCCGGGCATTGCCTCCCCGAACCCCTTTTTGTGCCGCCCTCACGGCTAGGCCTCAGCGGCTGTGAGACAGAAGGTCGGCTTCGGCGAGGAGCTTGTCGAGGCTTGCCGAAGTGGATTCCAGACCGCTCCATCCCTTGGCTGCGGCATAGGGCTCAAAGAGCTGGTGCCACGCGGCAGGATTGATCTGGAACTCGTCGGCGAGTGGAGCACTGGCCGGATTGGACGAGTAGCGCTCAACCCAGCTCTTCGCGAAGCTCGGTACCGGCTCCGGAACGCGGCTGTTGCCAGGACCCTGGAGCTGGAGGATGCCGTACGCCTTGCACTGGCCGTGACGCCGGATCTCCATCGTCGCAAGGCGCGTCTCGCCCTTGCGCACGGAGAAGATCAAGCACTCGCCGGAGGCCACCAGATGAGCATACGTTGCGACGCAGTGGTTCATCACACGTCCCTCTTCGCGAAGCTGCGGGCCGGTCCGCAACGGGACCATGCGAAGGCCATTGCCGCCATTGCGCCGGCTATAGCGACCCGGACCCCGGCGCGGGGGAACCGGCCGGAAGCGGGCTGCGATCGCGTCGAGCCACTTGCGCATCGCCTCTGTTGCCGTCTCAAAGCGCATGGTCGGCTGCCATGGCTTCTCGATCAGCTCGCTGGCGATGCCATCGCCATGATTGGAGAACCAGGCGTAGGCGGCCAGCGGCCGCAGCGGTACGCGGTCGACTGGAACAGGACGGACGAACGGCGGCTTCTGAGCTGCGATCCACAGCGCGAAGTCGTCGTCACCGGCCTGGCCGGCAAAGCTCACCCAGTTGAGCCAGCAGGAGGCATACGCCGGGTTCTGCGGAATGCGCTGCGAGATCTTCTGGGCGAACTTGTCGCCGTCGGGTAGCACGGCGAGCTTCCCGGAGAAGGCTTCGGGCGGTACACGCTTCAGCCACATGGGAAGCCCTAGGGGTTTAGCGATCTCCTTGAGGCCGCAGCCGGCCTTGACACGGTGAACCGCTTCGCCGGTCCGGTCGGGATCAAACGAATTGGTCGCAATGGCAAAGGCGGCGCCGGGAAAGCTCATGATGAGGTCGCCGAGGCGCGGCGACAGACCGGCAAGCTTGCGCAGCCGGCGGCGGGCGCCACGTTCGAAACGACCAATCTGGCGAGCAACGGCTTTTTCCTTTTCGGTCTCAATCATCATGATCGTCACCTAAACGAAAAATGAAATAGACAATGCGAACCGGTGCGCGCGGGAGCCCGTTTTCAAGAAACGCAAAGGTTTCTTGAATTTGAGGCCCGACGGGCAATGGAATGCGCAAACGTCAACGTCGCCGCGGAAACCCGCGTGCAGTCAAGGCGTCGCTTGTGCTTCTCGCAGTGTCAGAACGGGCTTCGCATGAGGACCGACAAATAGCGCCCGCTCCCGCAGGCAGGACCTGCAGCAGGAATGAGGTTGCCGGTGTCGGACTGTGCCGGTCAGTGAAGGCCGGACGGATTTCGATGCGAAACGTCTCCAATATCGCGCGCAACGAGCCACGCGACACTGGAATAAGTGTCGAGTTGTTGTCTCGGCTCGGCGCACATGGGAAACCTCACGTATTTGTTTTCGTCAATCAAACGAGTTTTATCTAGGCGGCAAATGCGTCAAATCAAGGGAAATGGGCGAGAAAAAACGATGGCCCTCATTCATTTATCGATTTCGGTGCGAAGCTTGGTAAACATGTATTCCCATTTCGCCGTCTGGGCTGCGACGAGCTCCTGCATGCGCTTGCGGAGTTCGGCGAGCAGCGCGCAGTCTGGCGTCGGTGCCGCGGTACCCTCTTCGCCCAGGGTGGCGATGTCGGTCAGTAGATCCTGGGAGCGCTGATCGAGTGTGTCGATTTTTTCATCCTGGACAAAGGGGGTGGCTTCGCGAAGATAGACGTCGTGATCCCAGCCGCGCTTGTCCTTCAAGGTGCGCAGCAGTTCCTGGAAGACCGGCTTGTTTTGGGCATTGAGCTGGCGCAGGGCTTCGGCGGCATCATCGACGACGGCCTCGAAGTCGCTGCGGGCGCAACTCTGAGCGTAAGCCGCGGAATTGGGGATGGCGACCAGCATCAGGCCGGCCAACAGCCGCATGGGCAGGCGCGAAGGTGCGGCTTTGCTCCGGAGCATGATGCGGCGTCCCGTTCCCGTGCGGTTTGCGTGACATAGAAACCGCTCACTCCTACCCATGGCGCAGACGGACCAGTTCGGCAAGCCAGGAGGGCCGGCTGTCGTCGCGCACTCAGCCGGCCAGATTGTCGAATACCGGTCCAAAAGACGTCGAACGCGGGAACCGCGGCGGAACGTTTCGTCCTGCCTGGGCGCGGATGCCTACCCAATCGGCAAGGTCGTCCATAGAAAGTGTAAAGGTGCGCCCGGCGCTGTCGACCCACGTCAACCCGACTGCCGCCTCGAAGGTGCGCGCGTCGGCCAGCCCGCCATCCTTGAAGCGTTGCAGGATCACGCCCTTGCCGCGCGTCATTTCGTTGATTTCGTCTGTAGTGAACACCAGCATGCGGCGGTTCTCGCCGACGGTTGCGATCTGGTCGCCGGTCACAGGGATGACGAGGCGGGCTTCGTCGGGTTCGGCAACGTTCAGGACCTGCTTGCCCTTGCGCGTCGATGCGATCACCTCGTCCTCCGGGACGATAAAGCCGTAGCCTGCCGTCGAAGCGACCAGGAGCTTGCGGCCCGGCTGGTGGACGAAGGCGGTGATGATGTCATGGTTGTCCTCGAGGTCGACCATCAGGCGGACGGGTTCGCCGTGGCCGCGCCCGCCGGGAAGCTCTTTTGCTTCAAGCGTGTAGAACTTGCCGCTGGTGGTGAAGAGCAGGATCTTGTCGGTGGTGTGCGCGTGGAAGGTGCGGCGCAACTTATCGCCCTGTTTGAAGTCGACGCGCGAGAGGTCGGTGATGTGACCCTTCATGGCCCGCGCCCAGCCCTTGTCCGAGAATACGACCGTGATCGGCTCCTTTTCAACAAAGGCCTGTTCGAGGTCGATCTCGATGTCGGGTTCCTCGCCGAAGGTGGAGCGGCGGCGGCCGATGTCGGTCTTCTTCGAATAGAGTTCTCGGGTCTTCTTGATCTCCTCGGCGACGTGCTCCCACTGCAGATCTTCGGAGGCGAGCAGCGCAAGCAGGTGTTCGCGCTCGGCCGACAAGCGTTCGTGTTCGGCGCGAATCTCGACTTCCTCGAGTTTCGACAATGCCCGCAAACGCAGGTTGAGGATGGCTTCGGCCTGGACGTCGGTCAGCTTGAAGCGCTTGATCAGCGCCTGCTTGGGTTCGTCCTCGTAGCGGACGATACGGATCACCTCGTCGAGGTTGAGGAAGGCGATCAGGTAGCCGTCCAGCACTTCAAGGCGATGCTCGATTTTTTTCAGGCGAAACTGAGAGCGGCGGATCAACGCCTCGATGCGGTGTTCCAGCCATTGGCGGAGAACCTCGCGCAACGACAACACGCTGGGGATCTGGCCGGCCGAGAGCACGTTCATGTTGAGACCGAAGCGGACTTCGAGATCGGTCAGCCTGAACAGGCTTTCCATCAGGACGACGGGGTCGACGAGGCGGGTTTTCGGTTCGAGGACCAGGCGCACTTCCTCGGCCGATTCATCGCGGACATCGCCAAGGAGCGGCAGCTTGCGCTCCGTCATCAGTTCGGCGATACGCTCGACGAGCTTCGACTTCTGCACCTGATAGGGCACTTCAGTGACGACGATCTGGTAGCCGCCGCGGCCGAGATCCTCTTTTTCCCACTTGGCGCGCAGGCGGAAACCGCCGCGGCCGGTCTCGTAGGCCTCGAGAATCTGTTCGCGCGGTTCGACGACGACGCCGCCGGTGGGGAAATCCGGGCCGGGGATGAATTCGACAAGCTTCTGCGTCGTCGCGTTCGGATGCTTGATGAGATGCAGGAGCGCGTTGCACAGCTCCTCGGCATTGTGCGGCGGGATGTTGGTCGCCATGCCGACGGCGATGCCGGAGGAACCGTTGGCCAGCAGGTTCGGGAACGCGGACGGCAGGACGACAGGCTCCTGATTGGAGCCGTCATAGGTCGGTTTGAAGTCGACGGTGTCCTCGTCGATGGCTTCCAGCAGCAGCGAGGATGTCGGCGCGAGGCGGGCCTCGGTGTAACGCATGGCAGCGGCGCTATCGCCGTCGATGTTGCCGAAGTTGCCCTGGCCGTCGACGAGAGGATAGCGGACCATGAAGTCCTGGGCGAGGCGGACGAGGGCGTCGTAGATCGCCTGGTCGCCGTGCGGGTGGTAGTTACCCATCACCTCACCGACGATCTTGGCGCACTTCTTGTAGGCCGAATCCGGGTTCAGCTTGAGTTCGCGCATGGCGTAGAGAATGCGCCGGTGCACGGGTTTCAGGCCGTCGCGCACGTCGGGAAGTGCGCGGCCCATGATGGTGGACAGCGCATAGGCAAGGTAGCGCTCTTCCAGCGCCTGACGCAGGGGCACGGGCTCGATGGGGCCCTTGCCGGGGAGAATCGGTTTGTCGCTCATGGACTTCGGTTACTGCGGCAAAGGTTCGGGCTCAAGTGCCGCAAGGCCACAGGCCACTGTTTGTCATCGCTCGCGGATTTTCTTTGCTGCGATCCGGCCACCGCGGCCATGGCGTAGAGAACATCAAGCCGGAATGAACGCGGCCGCTGTTAGTGGTGCCTGCAACACGGTATCGGCGGCTGCAGAGTTGGCGTTGTTGCAACGCCGCACGATTTCGGTTAAGAAGCCGCTTGACAAAGTGGGCGGAAATGTACTTACCCCGCGTAACGTGCGGATGGCCGAAGGCCCGCTGATCCCGACAACTCACCTCAGAAAGGTTGCTTGCAATATGGCACGCGTCACCGTGGAAGATTGCGTCGATAAAGTCGAGAACCGTTTCGAGCTGGTTCTCCTGGCAGCGCACCGCGCCCGGGCCATTTCCGGCGGCAGCGCCATCACGATCGACGCCGAACGCGACAAAAACCCGGTGATTGCGCTGCGCGAGATCGCCGAGCAGACGGTGGGGACCGAAGACATGCGCGAAGGCATGATCCACTCGCTGCAAAAGAACGTCGAGGTCGACGAGCCGGAAGCCGGCGCCGCGCCCGTCGTTCAGTCGGAGCGCCGCCTGCCGATGCTCGGCCGCGACGATACCGCCAGCGACACCCAGATCGATGTTCTCACCGAAGAGCAGCTCCTGCGCGGTCTGGAAAGCATGACACCCACCGAGCCGTCGGCGGCGATCGGCAACAACCCGCGCGAGCGCGGCAGCCGCTGAACGTTGGGGCGGCCCCTGGTGGGGATCGCCCTGGAATCCGAATTCTGAACATTTTTGAATTTGACGATGGCCGGCCCGTTACGGGCTGGCCATGTTCTTTGCGTATCCGGGTTCGGCAAAGTCTATCGGGCACTGTCAACACGACAACTTTGGCGTCGTCACACCGCGTTGAAATCGGTAGGCCGCGGTCTAAGTGTGTGTGTTAACCGCGATAGGACCGGGCGCAGCTGCGACATCGGGGATCGCTTTGGTGCGCGAGCCCCGATAAGCTTGATCTTCGCGAAGTTCCATTTACCTCACGAGTTGGCCCGCCATGATGCGCCAGTACGAACTGGTCGAGCGAGTATTGAGTTATGATCCGCAGGCCAACGAGGCCCTGCTGAACCGCGCCTATGTCTATGCCATGAAGGCGCACAAGCATCAGGAACGGGCCAATGGCGACCCGTATTTCTCCCATCCGCTCGAAGTCGCGGCAATCCTCACCGACCTGAAGCTCGACGACGCGACAATTGCGACGGCGCTATTGCACGATGTCATCGAGGATACGGATGCGACGCGGACCGAGATCGACCAACTGTTCGGCAAGGAGATCGGCGCGCTGGTCGATGGCCTGACCAAGATCAAGAAACTCGACCTGGTGTCGAAAAAGGCCGAGCAGGCCGAGAATTTCCGCAAGCTTCTGGTGGCGATTTCCAGCGATATCCGCGTGCTTCTCGTCAAACTCGCCGACCGGCTGCACAATATGCGGACCGTTGAGCACAAGCGCGACGAAAGCCGGCGGCGGACATCGCAGGAGACGCTCGATATCTACGCGCCACTGGCAGGGCGCATGGGTATGCAGGCGATGCGCGACGAGCTCGAGGAACTCGCTTTCCGCTGGCTCAATCCAGACGCTTTCCAGGCAGTCACCGACAAGCTTGAACAGTTGCGCGCCAAGAACCAGCGGCTGATCGACGAGATCGCGCTGGCGCTGGAAGTCAAGCTTGCCGATGTTAACATCAAGGCGGAGGTCAAGGGGCGCGAGAAGAAGCCCTATTCGGTCTGGCGCAAGATGGAAAACAAGCAGATCAGCCTTGAGAAGCTGTCCGACATCTACGGTTTCCGCGTCAAGGTCAACGACATCCAGGACTGCTACAGGGTTCTCGGTGTTATTCATACGACCTGGCGGCAAGTGCCGGGCCGCTTCAAGGACTACATCTCGACGCCAAAGGCCAACGGCTACCAGTCGATCCATACAACGGTTCTGGGTCCGCAGAACCAGCGGATCGAACTGCAGATCAGAACTTTCCAGATGCACAACATCGCCGAATACGGCGTTGCGGCGCATGGGGTCTACAAGGATGTGGGCTCCGAAAATGCGGCTGCTCCCGGCCTGCAACAAGATACGGGGCCATACGCATGGCTGAGGCAACTGGTCGAGACGCTGCTTGAGGGGTCCAACTCGGAGGAGTTCCTGGAGCACACCAAGCTCGAACTGTTCCAGGACCAGGTGTTCTGCTTCACGCCCAACGGGCGGCTGATCGCGCTGCCGCATGGGGCGACGCCGGTGGATTTTGCCTATGCGGTGCATACCGATGTCGGCAATCAGGCGCACGGTGCCTACGTCAACGGCCGGCAGGTGCCGATGGACACGCGGCTCAGGAACGGCGACGAGGTGCGTATTGCGACATCGAAAATCGCTTCGCCGCCGGCAGCCTGGGAGGCGATTGCCGTCACCGGGCGGGCGCGCGGCGCGATCCGGCGTTCGGTGCGCGATTCCATCCGTCGCCAGTACGCGGAACTGGGGCGGCGGTTGGTCGCAGCCGAATTCAAACGGTTCGGGGAAGAGATCTCGGAAGCCCGGCTCAACGAGGCGCTGCCGCGGCTGGCTGCCGGCACCAAGACGCTCGATGACATTCTCGCCAGCGTTGCTCGCAACGAGATTCCGGCGCGCGAAATCGTGCAGGCGGCCTTGCCGAAGGCGGATTTGAAACAACCGTTGCCGAATTATAAACCAAAGAACCGCCATCGTCGGGGAGGCGGCCAGGAGGGCTGGTTCAACCTCTCCAAGGTCATGGGCCTGAAGTTTCGTATGTCGGCCGAAGATCGCGAGTCGCCCAACAGTGCCGGCTCCAGTATCCCGATCCGGGGGCTGAAGGGCGATCTTCCGGTGACATTCGCGGACGGTGGGGCTGTGCCAGGTGACCGCATTGTCGGCGTCTTGACGAAAGAAGAGGGTATCCGCATCTTTCAAATACATTCGCCCGAGTTGATGGGCTTCGAACACGAAAAATGGATCGATGTTACCTGGGACATCGATCCGAACAAGTCTGAGCGGTTTCCTGCCCGGATCAAGGTGCTAGCGCTAAATGCGCCGGGCAGCCTGGCTGAAATCGCCGCCCTTATCGGTGAAGCGGATGGGAACATCGATCAGGTTCGAATGGTTCACCGTGGGCCGGACTTCACGGAAATGATGGTTGAGGTCGAGGTGTGGGATCTGGATCACTTGAACCATATTCTTGCAGGCCTCAAGTCGAAAGGCGTGGTCAATAATGCCGAACGCGTTTTTGATTGAAGTTTGGATCGAACACGACCGAGATAAGGTCGAAATCGTAGGTCGGGGGGCCTGATACATGCTATTTGATCGGCGGGTGCCGCCGACGCTGAGAGAACAGATGCGCGTGCTCGTGTGGCCGCGGCACTCCTGGGACCGGTCGCTTCGCTATATTCTGCTTCGCCTTTTGCGCGTGCGGGCGACGCCCCACCAGCTGGCTTTCGGCTGCGCGATCGGCGTGTTTGCCGCCGTAACGCCGCTTGTGGGACTGCAGATGGCGCTTGCCGGGTTCCTCGCCCTGGCATTGCGGGCAAGCTTTACAGCGGCAATGCTCGGCACGTTCTTTGGTAACCCGATCGTCTGGGCGGTGATTTGGCCGGCGACCTTTGCCACCGGCAGCTACATGCTGGGAGCTTCAGGCGGGCTCGATCAGGTGGCCTTCCAGGCGCAGTTTTCCCAATTGTGGGACAGCATCCAGCAGTTCTCACCCGATATGGTGGGGGCGGCGTTTGCGATCCTGTGGCCGGTGGTGAAGCCAATGCTGATTGGCAGCTTGCCGGTCGGCATTGCTATCGCTACGGTGTTCTATTATCTCTCCAAACGGGCGGCGGTCACGTATCAGGCACGCCGCCGGCGGCGCGGGGGCTACGACAGCAGCTACCCGCTCGGCGCCTTGCTTGCAACCTACGATCCGACCCATTCATGACGACGATCAGCCAGGCCGATGAACTCAAGGTGCTGCGGCTTGGCGTCAATATCGACCATGTCGCCACGATACGGAATGCCCGCGGCGGGCGTCACCCCGATCCCCTGCGAGCGGCGCACATTGCGATCGAGGGTGGGGCGGACGGCATTACCGCGCACTTGCGCGAGGATCGCCGTCACATTTCCGACAGCGATATCGCGCGTCTCAAGGCCGAGTTGACGCGGCCGCTCAATCTCGAAATGGCCGCGACCGACGAGATGATGGCGATCGCGCTGAGGCACGTTCCCAATGCCTGCTGCCTGGTGCCTGAGCGCCGGGAAGAACGCACGACCGAAGGCGGGCTTGACGTACTAGGCGCGCAAAGTCACCTCAAAGGTGTCGTCGACCGGCTGAAACAGGCCGGTATCCGCGTTTCGCTTTTCATCGAGGCTGATTTAAGGGCCATCGAGGCGTCCGCGAAACTTGGCGCCGATATCGTCGAATTGCATACGGGTGCCTACTGCGAGCGTGCGCTTGAAGACGATGTCGCGGGGGTTTCGCACGAATTGGCCCGATTGAAGATCGGTGCCGAAAATGCCCATGCGGCTGGGCTTGAGGTCCACGCGGGTCACGGCCTCACCTACAACACGGTGAAGGCGGTCGCGCGCCTGCCGCAGATCGTCGAACTCAACATTGGCCACTTCCTAGTCGGGGAAGCAATTTTCGGGGGGCTCACGGCTGCCGTTCAGCACATGCGCGCTCTTATGGCGCAGGCGCGCCGCGAAGCCTGACGCTCTCCCGATTCTTGACTGTTGCTGGTCAGCGCTGGGTGCTAGTTGGATCGCTAGCCAAGGTGTGCTGCACCGCGGCGCATGAGCCGGCCCTTAAAGATGATTATCGGCAATGATTTGCAGCAAAGTGCCTAAACGGTTATAGCGGGCTGGTGACCCTATTAGCGAGGTTCGCTGCCACTTGGCGATGAGCGCGCGAGCGAGCTTCGGAATCAAAAAGGGACACCAGAATCATTGAGTTGCTAGAGCACTATCCGCCCATACGCGATACTCTTCGCCATCGGACGGCCGGATACGGATGCTCTAGCATTAGGACACAAGAGCACCTTTATTGATCCAGGAAACGCTTTCCGGCGATTCCGTCAGATCGGATGCTGCTCTCGTGAGGTTCGAATCGCGAAGTTCGCTCTTGAGTGAGCGGAAAGTGGATGCAAACGTCGCGATCGCCACCACGCTGGTCTTTTTTCGCTCCACGATCGGTTGGGGCGTGGATTTGAGGATGCCGAATGAGCGTTGAAACGGATGTAACCAAGCGCAGCGAGAGCGGCTGGTGGGAGATGGTCAAGATCGTCCTGCAGGCGCTGGCGATTGCGATGGTCGTTCGCATCTTCTTTTATCAGCCGTTCAACATCCCTTCGGGCTCGATGAAAGATACGCTGCTGATCGGCGACTATCTGTTTGTATCAAAGCTGTCCTACGGCTACTCGCGCTACTCCTTCCCCTTCGGTCCCAATGTATTCGAGGGGCGTATCTTCTCTGGCCAGCCGGAGCGTGGAGATGTCGTGGTGTTCAAGCTGCCGCGCGACAACTCAACCGATTACATCAAGCGGGTCATCGGGCTGCCCGGCGACGAGATCCAGGTGCGCGGCGGAGTGGTATTCCTCAATGGCAAGGAGTTGCCGCGCAAGCCCGCCGGTTTCTATGTGCCGCCGACCAACGGCGGGCCGGTGAGGAGAGTTAAAAAGTACGAAGAGACGTTGCCCTCGGGCAAGACGTATACTGTGCTCGATGCCGAACCGAACGGGTTCTTCGATAACGTCGGGCCATACAAGGTTCCCGCAGGCCACTTCTTCATGATGGGCGACAACCGGGACAATTCCACCGACAGCCGCGCAACGTGGGATGTCGGGTACGTGCCTTACGAAAACCTGGTCGGGCGTGCCGAGATCATATTCTTCTCGGCAGCGGTTGATGATGATGCCTCGTTCCGCTGGTACACGCCCTGGACGTGGCCGTTCGACGTGCGCTGGGACCGCATATTCAAACTCGTCTACTAGGGGGGCGGGCGAATGCGGGCAGGTATCGAAGCGGGGAACAGCCAAGCCGGGACATGGTGAAGGTGCGTCCGCTCGCCGAACTCGAAGCCGTACTCAACTACCGGTTCAATTCGACGGTGCTGGCGGAGCTTGCGCTGACGCATTCGAGTGCGCGCGGCGCCAAACTCAAAAAGCGCGACAACGAGCGTCTGGAATTCATCGGCGACAGGGTGTTGGGTCTCGCTATTGCCGAGCTTCTCGGCGAATTGATGCCGGAAGCGCGCGAAGGCGACCTTGCCAAGAAATTCAACCAGCTGGTCAGGCGCGAAACATGCGCGCTGATTGCCCGGCGGCTCGAGCTGGGTGACTTTCTGATCTTGTCGGGCAGCGAGCACGAGAGCGGCGGCCGCGATAAAGATACGATCCTGGCTGACGCCATCGAGGCGCTCTTGGCGGCGGTGTTCCTCGACAGCGGGTTTGAAGCTGCGCGCGGCGTCGTGCGCCGGCTATGGGAGCCGATCAGCGGCGAGTTGCCGGCGCGCGCGCAAGATCCAAAGTCGGCGCTTCAGGAATGGGCGCAAGGGCGCGCTCTGCCACTGCCAAGTTACGTCGAGGCGGAACGGACCGGGCCCCATCATGCGCCGGTGTTCGTTGCCGAGGTCCGCGTCAAAGGTCTTGACCCGGCGCGCGGGGAAGGTTCATCGAAACGCATAGCCGAGCAGGCGGCAGCCCAGGCCATGCTCGAGCGCGAAGGCCTCTGGGCGGAGCAGTGACATCATGAACTCCGAGAGCGAGGCGGACCGGGCAGCCGCCAATGACAACCCCGCCGTCGGCGAGAACGCAGAAGCGGATGGTAATGGGCAGCCTGAGGGGCAGCCTGCGACGCGGTGCGGGTTCGTTGCCGTGATCGGCGCCCCGAACGCGGGCAAGTCGACGCTGGTCAACGCCATGGTCGGCGCCAAGGTGACGATCGTCAGCCACAAGGTGCAGACGACGCGGATGCCGGTGCGCGGTATCGCCATGGTCGGCGCGAGCCAACTCGTATTCGTGGATACGCCTGGGATATTTGCCCCGAAACGCAGGCTGGACCGGGCGATGGTCGAAGCTGCCTGGGGCGGGGCGGGTGATGCCGACGTCGTCGCCATGATCGTCGATGCGGCGCGGGGGCTCGATGAAGACGTCTCGCGGATCCTGGAGAAGCTGACGAGCGCGAGCAACGCGCGGCTCGTTTTGCTGTTGAACAAGGTCGACCGCGTCAGCGACAAGAGCAGCCTGCTGAAGCTGGCTGAGGAACTGACGAAGCGGGTAGCCTTCGAGCGGGTGTTCATGATCTCGGCGCTCAACTGCAGCGGTGTCGACGATTTCAAGGCGTATCTGGCCGGCGTCGTGCCGGAAGGACCGTGGCACTATCCCGAAGACGATATCTCTGACATCCCGCTGCGACTGCTGGCGGCCGAAATCACGCGGGAGCGGATTTACCATCTGCTGCATGACGAACTGCCCTATGCGATTACCGTGGAGACGACGGACTGGAAGGAGCTGCGCGACAAATCGGTGCGCATCGAGCAAACCGTCTATGTCGAGCGTGACAGCCAGAAGAGCATCGTGCTGGGCAAGGGTGGGCGCACGGTGAAGCAGGTGTCGAGCGAGGCGCGAAAGGAACTGCAGGCCATTGTAGAGCGTCCGGTCCATCTTTTCGTTTTCGTCAAGGTACGCGAAGGATGGGGCAACGATCCGGAGCGCTACCGGGACATCGGGTTAACCTTCCCGAAAGACTAGGCGCCGAGTGCAGGGTATCTGCGTGATGGAATATTGCCAGCGTGCTGTCCTCTGAAGGTATAGCTATCCTGGCCTGCCGGCACGTTTCCCGGAGAACGCCACTTACACTTTTGCTCTACATGGCTTAGTCTTTGTTGGAGGGGGCCTAGTGTTCCGGTTCTGACATTTGCTTCCCGTTGCGGCCAAGTTCGGAGCAAATGTCAGAACCATGAG
>LOEV01000035.1 GCA_001516065.1 Alphaproteobacteria bacterium BRH_c36 | reverse complement strand
GCTGCCGGGACAGCTTATCGAGAACGTGCCCCGCCGCATGCGCGTTGGTATTTCGTCGCCGGTCGAGGTGCGCATCGCCAAGGCCGAGGTCAAAGCGATCTCCGAGGGGCTCGACCACAACACTACCCATCGTCACGACATCCAGGTGACGAAGGCGATGAGCGTGCGCCTGCGCGCGCCCCAAGGCGGCTTCTTCATCGAGACCGCCTCGCCCGAAACGCAATGGATCGAGAACGCTCTCGGTTTGATGGCCGACGACTACGCCCGCTGGCGCTGGACCGTTACGCCGAAGCTGCGCGGCAAGCGCCGCCTGCAGCTCATCGTCTCCGCGCGCACCGTCGGTCCCGACGGCCTTGCCGCCGAAACCGCGCTCCCCGACCAGATCATCGAAATCAAAGTGTCGACGAACTATACGGCCCTTGCAAAACGGCTCGCCGGCTGGACTGCCGCCGCCGTGCTCGGCGGCCTTCTCGCCCAGTTCGGCGCCCAGATCTGGACGGTGATGGAACCGCTGCTGCGCGCCCTCATGCAGCAATAGAGCATGTTCAAAAAAAGCCTGCCCCTTAGCGCGACTGCGGGTCCACAAAAGGATACACCGGCTCTAAATGCTCAGGAGGAGACTTCGAGGACACGCGCCAGCGTACCGCGCAACTCGGCAAGGCCGGTGCCCTTCAGGGACGACACCGCGATCACCGCAGGATAGGCGGCCGGATGCTTCTTGATGGCTTCGGTCGTCGCCGCAAGCAGCGCTTCGATCTGCGGGACCTTGATCTTGTCGATCTTCGTTAGCACCACCTGATAACTGACCGCGGAGATATCCAGCATCTCCATGATTTCGCGGTCGACGGGCTTGATGCCGTGACGGGAATCGATGAGCAGGAAAACCCGCTTCAGCGTCGGCCGCCCGCGCAGATAGTCTTTGACGAGGCTCGTCCAGGTATCGACTTTGTCCTTGGGCGCCTTGGCAAATCCATAACCCGGCAGGTCGAACAGATAGACTTCCGGCGCCTGCTCGCCGGCAGCCGGCGCAAATACGTTGAGTTCCTGGGTGCGCCCGGGAGTGTTCGATGTGCGCGCCAATCCGCCCTGGCGCAACAGCGCGTTGATGAGGCTCGACTTGCCGACGTTGGAGCGCCCTGCGAAGGCAATCTCCGCCCTGTCGGCATCCGGCAGAAACGCGATATCGACCACGCCTTTGACGAAGCCCCAGCGCCGGTGGCACAGCGCTTCGCCGGCCTCGATCTGCTCGGGGGAAAGTCCGGTGTCGTCCAGCATGTCGTTCAGCCTCCGCAAGCCCGGGGGCCGCCTCTAAAAGCGCATTCCGAACGGCCAGGACCGCGACGGCGGGGTCACGGCGAGCCAGCCGCCGCGCTATTCGCTCTTACGTTTGGGTATCAGGTCGGTCACTACAGCGAGCGTTTTCTTGACGTTCTCGACGAGTGGCACGTCCGCCCCCTGCCGCTTCATGATCACATACTGCTGGATCAGCGACAGCACGTTGTTCCAGGCCCAGTAGATAACGAGTCCTGCCGGGAACGTTGCCAAGAGGAAGGTGAACATCACCGGCATCCAATTGAACACCATCTGCTGGGTGGGATCGGGTTGCGCTGGGTTGAGCTGCATCTGCAGCCACATCGTAATGCCCATCAGCAACGGCCAGACGCCGACCATCAGGAAGCTCGGCACATCATAGGGCAGCAGACCGAACAGGTTGAACAGCGATGTCGGGTCAGGCGCCGACAGATCCTTGATCCAGCCGTAAAAGGGCGCATGCCGCATGTCGATCGACACAAACAGCACCTTGTAGAGCGCGAAGAACACCGGGATCTGCAAAAGGATCGGGAAGCAGCCCGCCAACGGGTTGATCTTTTCCCTCTGGTAGAGCGCCATCAGCTCCTGTTGCTGCTTTTGCTTGTCGTCGGGGAACTTCTTCTTGAGCTTCTCCATCTCCGGCTGCAGCTTCTTCATCTGCGCCATCGAAACATAGGCCCGGTTGGCCAGCGGGAAGAATGCAGCCTTGACGATCACCGTGGTGGCCAAGATCGCCAGTCCGAAGTTGCCGAAGATGTGATAGAGCCAGCTCAGCAGATAGTAGAGCGGTTTGGTGATGAAGTAGAACCAACCCCAGTCGACCAGATAGTTGAACTCGAGAATCCCAAACTGTTCCTCGTAGGATTCGATCAGGTCGACTTTCTTGGCCCCCGCGAAAAGCTTCGCCGACACCGTCGCCGTGCCTCCGTTGACGAGAGTCACCGGAGCCTGCTGGAAATCCGCCTGGAACGATTCGATCTGTGTCGGCCCCTTGCGGTTCGGCGTCCAGAACTGGGCCGAGTAGGGCTTCGTCTGATCGGGAATGATCGCCGCAGCCCAGTACTTGTCGGTAAACCCGATCCAGCCGCCGTTCACATTCTCGAAGCGCTTTCGCTTCTCTTCGTCGAGGAGACCGGAGTACGTGAACTCCTGCAGCCTCTCGTCATCGCCAAGCCAGCCGATCAGCCCCTCATGCTGGATGAAGAAGCCTTCTATTTTCGGCGTTCCATGACGATAGACACGCGCGTAGGGGTGCACGATGATATCGCTGCCCGACTGGTTGGAGACCTCATCGGACACGTTGAACATGTAATGATCATCAACAGAGATCGTCCGCTTGAACACCAGCCCCTCGCCGTTATCCCAGGTCAGGAGCAGCGGCGTTTGCGGGGTCAGGGTCGCGCCCTCTGCCGCCTGCCACAGCGTGCTTCCGCTTGGCACTTTCACCGAAGAACCGGCCGGCGGAAGCCAGCCGAACTCGGCAAAGTAGGGATATTGTGAGGTCGATGGCTGCAACAGCTTGATTTTTGGGCTCTTGGGGTCGGGTTCGACGTGGAAATCGACGAGTTGCACATCGTCGATCCGTGCGCCCTTAAGTGCGATCGAACCCGAGATCGCTGACGTCTTGATTGCGACCCGCGGGCTCGATTCCACCGCAGCACCGCCCGGCAGTCCACCCGCGGCGGCACGCGGCGCGCCGGCAACCCCAGGAGCGCCGGCAACCCCAGGAGCGCCCGCAACGCCAGGAGCGCCGGCGGCTCCCGGCTCACCGGGGTCAGTCTGCGAAATTTCCTGTCCGGGGGCAGGGACGGGCTTTGGCGGCGGAAAGAAGATTTGCCAGACAAACAGCACCGCCATCGACAGAACGACGGCAAGAAGCAAATTGTTGTTGTTGTCGCTGTTCTGAGTTTTCATCGCCCTCGGCTCGCCTTCCTATCCGCCCCGGCAACGCGGCAACTTGATCCCGCCGCGCCGGACATGGTTTTGCACCGTCTATACAGGCGACGGTGCCGGGCATCTACCTTTCGCTGCCAGACGAGACTGCGATTACGAGGATGCTGTTCGACGCAGTTTCGCCCTCCCCCGCATTGGCGGGTTGTCGAGCACGGAATTAATGCGCTGGAACGCCGTTTTGAGATCGCCGCAAAGTTCGAGGAATTGCTGCGTCAAAGCAGGCTGGCGCGCTATGAGCACATAGTCGCAGCCCGGCCTCGCATGATCCCGGGCAACGCTGCGAAGCGCCTCCCGCAAACGTCGCCGAATCCGGTTGCGGACGACCGCATTGCCGATCTTCTTCGTCACCGTGAAGCCGAAGCGGACCCCGCCGATGTCGAATCTATCCCCCACCTCGGTTTTAGAGGTTGCCACGTTTGCTTCGTCTTCCGCCAGTTTCGCTACATGGGTTCGAGCGTCACCGGAACCTGCAGTGACACGCAATCTTGGCTGTGCTTCCATGAGAAAGCCGGCAGCCCCGAAGCGGACTCCGCCCCGGATGCGCAGGAATTCGGAACGTTTCTTGAGGGTAACGAGACGAGTTGCAGCCGCGCCGGGCAAATGCGAGGTGTCCTCAGGCTGACAACTTTTTGCGCCCTTTGGCCCGCCGGCGTGCGAGAACGCGAACACCGCCGCTCGTAGCCATCCGCTTGCGGAATCCATGGCGGCGTTTGCGGACAAGCCGGCTCGGTTGGTATGTACGTTTCACGTCTCGTCTCCGAAAACTTGAGGGCCGCGCGGCAGGGCGTTAACCCCTGCGCCAGCGGATTGACCTTGAGAGCGCGCCTCCAAAACCGGTCGGGGCAGCGCAGATGATGGGTTTTTGTCCGGAAATCGATCGCAGTGATCGAAGCCGCGCTTATACGGCTGCATAGCGCCAAAGTCAAACGCCCCATCGGCCTCCCAGACGACGCGGACGCCCGCAGCCTGTAGCGTCAGCGCCGCCATCAGTTTTCCTGATCACGAACTTTCACGATGACAGCGCCCGCTTCACGAGTGCTTGACAGGCTGTTCTCTTATGCCTGGTCCTCCTGCATGTTGCCTCCGAAGCCGCAGGCCGCGGTCAGTCCCGACAGTTGGAGCGACCGACCCGGCGACGCCTTGGCCAAACGCACCATCGGAGCCCACACAAGATGATCATGAGCAAATTTACAGCAACTGCCCTAGTGGTCCGGCACAGACATTTGCCAACCCTTGCGGCACTCTTGGCTGCCGTCGCGGTGTTGTCTGCTCCCGCAACGGCTGGAGCCGAGACCGTTACGGACTATTTCTCCGCTCCTGTTGCAGGCGACGCACGCACTTTCAATCACAGCGCCTGGGATCGTCTCCTGACCAAATACGTCGTTCCCGGCGACGACGGCGTCAATCGTGTAGACTACGCCAAGTGGCAGGGCGCGGACCACAAGCCGCTCAAGGATTATGTAAATGACCTGCAATCCTTCGATCCACGTAGCCTTGGCCGGACTGAGCAGTTCGCCTACTGGGCGAATCTCTATAACGCCAAGACGATCGACGTCGTCCTCGACAACTATCCGCTCGATTCGATTCGCGAAATCTCCATCGACGAGGGCCTTTTCGGTTTCCTGAAGAAAAGCGTCGGCGCCGGCGGACCGTGGAAGGCGAAAATCCTGCGCGTTGCCGGACACGAACTCAGCCTCGACGATATCGAACACGAAATAATGCGCCCGATTTTCAAGGATCCGCGCGTTCATTACGCGGTCAATTGCGCCTCCTTCGGCTGCCCCAATATCGGCCGCGAAGCGCTGACCGGCAGCAAGCTCGAAACTCAACTCGACGCCGCCGCCAGGGAATTTATCAACCACCCGCGTGGTTTTTCCGTCGATGGCGGCAACATCAAGGCCTCATCGATCTACCAGTGGTTTCAGGCCGACTTCGGCGCCACTGAAGCCGGCGTACTCGCGCACGCCCGCAAATACGCAAACGACGCCCTTAGATCCAAGCTTGAAGGCAAGAAAACCATCGGCAGCTACGGCTACGACTGGTCCCTCAACAACATTCAGCGCGGCTCATAAGACGCCCGGCGCAAAAATCGATAAGGAATAGGCACAATGACCGACAACGAACCTGACTCTCCACCTCCCGTGCCGAAATCGAATCCGCTGCGCACCTGGGCCCCGCTCATTGTAATCGCCGCCCTGATGGGGCTGGTATTCGCGATGGGCTGGCACAAGTATCTTTCGCTTGAGGAGCTTGGCCGTAACTACGGCACCCTCAACAGCTTCATTTCGCAAAACCTCGCTCTGTCCCTGCTTGGCTATGCGGCCCTTTATATCGCCGTCGTGGCGCTCTCTCTGCCCGGCGCTCTGGCGCTGACGCTGGCCGGCGGCCTTCTCTTCGGCTGGCAGATCGGCGGTCCGGTGACGGTGATCGCCGCCACCATCGGCGCCACCATCATCTTCCTCGTCGCCAAGACCTCGCTCGGCGAAACGCTCGCCGCCCGGGCCGGGCCGGCAATCCTCAAGCTGCGTGAAGGTTTCCAGGAAAACGCTTTGAGCTACCTGCTCTTCCTGCGGCTCGTTCCAGCCTTCCCGTTCTTCATCGTCAATCTTGCACCGGCCCTCCTCGGGGTGCGGCTGCGCACTTATGTGATAGGCACCCTGCTTGGCATCATTCCCGGAACAATGGCGTTTTCGTTCGCTGCCGCGCAGCTGAAAACAATCATCGAGAAAACCAACGCTGAACATGCCGCCTGTGTTCTGGCGAAGGGCGAGGCGGCCTGCCCCTACGCCATTGACGCCGGCACGCTCGTCAGCAAGGAAATCATCCTGGCCTTTGCCGCCATCGGCGTGGTCGCCCTGATCCCCGTCCTCGTCAAGAAGTGGAGCAACCGCCATGCAGCCGCATAATGAGATCGCCGACGACATCTTCTCAAAGAACGTCCCGTCCGGGAAAAACGTGTCCACCGGCTCGGACCACGGCTCCAAAGCCCGCAGCGCAATCGGTCCCCGCACGGATACGATCGAGTGCGATATCTGCGTCATCGGCGCAGGCTCCGGCGGCCTTTCTGTCGCTGCTGCCGCTGCCGCCTTCGGCGTTAACGTCGTCCTCATTGAAAAGCACAAGATGGGCGGCGATTGCCTCAACTACGGCTGCGTTCCTTCGAAGGCGCTGATCGCGGCCGGAAAGCGCGCTCACCTGATGCGCTCCTCGGGCGGCTTCGGAGTCGCCGCCCACGAACCCTCGATCGACTATTCGGCGGTCCACGATCACGTGAAATCCGTCATCGCGGCGATTGCGCCCAACGACTCGGTCGAACGCTTCACCGGCCTCGGCGTCAAAGTCATAGAGGCCGCCGGCCGCTTCGTCGACAAGGACACCGTTGAAGCCGGTGAGCGCCGCATCAAGGCGCGCCGCTTCGTCGTCGCCACGGGCTCTGCCCCGCTTGTGCCGCCGATCCCCGGCCTCGACGGCGTTCCCTATTTCACGAACGAGACCGTATTCGACAACCAGACGATGATCGATCACCTGCTGATCGTCGGCGGCGGCCCCATCGGCATGGAACTCGCACAGGCCCATCGCCGCCTCGGCAGCCGCGTCACCGTCCTCGAAGGCGCCAAGGCGCTCGGCAAGGACGATCCCGAAATGACCAAGGTTGTTCTCGAGCACCTGCGCGGCGAGGGCGTCGACATCCGCGAGGGCACCCTCGTCACCCGCATCGATGGCGGCCCCGGCAACATCCGCGCCCACGTCAAAGTTGGTGAGCAGGAAGAAGTGATTGAAGGCAGCCATATCCTGATGGCTGCGGGCCGCAAGCCGAACGTCGACGATCTCGGCCTCGATGCCGCCGGCATCAAGTTCGACAAGCGCGGAATCAAGGTGGACAACAAGCTCGTCACCTCCAACGCCCGCGTCTACGCCATTGGCGACGTCGTCGGCGGCTTCCAGTTCACCCACGTCGCCAACTACCACGCCGGCATCGTCATCCGTAAAGCGCTGTTCCGCCACCCCTTCGCCAAGGTCGACGAGAGCATCATTCCGTGGGTGACGTTCACCGATCCCGAACTCGCCCATGTCGGCCTGTCCGAGGACCAGGCCGTCGAGAAGCACGGCAAGGTATCCGTTCTGCGCTGGCCCTACCATGAGAACGACCGTGCCCAGGCCGAACGCATCACCTCGGGGCACGTCAAGGTCGTAACCGACAAGAACGGCCGCATTCTCGGCGCCACGATTGTCGGCGAGCACGCCGGGGAATTGATTCAAATGTGGTCGCTGGCCGTCTCCCAGAAGCTGAAGATCGGCGCAATGACGGCCTGGATTTCGCCCTACCCAACGCTGTCTGAGGTAAACAAGCGGGTCGCCTACAAGTTTTACGCCGGCGCCACCTCAAATCCGTTGATCCGCAAGGTCATCGGTCTGTTGGCGAAGCTCGGCTGACGCTTCAACTTACCGCTTGCCGGCCGGGCCCTTCCCCGACCGGCACCGGACCACCGGCCAGGTCCACTGACTGGGGTTGCCTATCTCATCACTTGTATACCGTTCGCGGCAACCACACCTGCAAGAGTTGGCACGCTAACCAAAATCGGAAATCTTTGGTTGCTCGTTCCACTACGACATCGAGGCAGCGTATGCTGCTCACAGATACCGTTCTGAGCGATCCGGCCCAAGAAACGTCATGGACCAGCAACAAGAGCCCGCAAACGTCGAAGAATTGGAGCTGAAGACCGTGCGGCGATTTTCGATCCCGTCGCTGCCCTTCTTCGCCCGCAAGCGCCAGACCTCCACGGTGGCGGCATGGCAGCAGCTGCGGCTGCCCTTCAAGCTCCTGGTGCTGACGACGGCCTTCGTCATGTTGGCCGAGGTCCTGATCTTCGTCCCCTCGGTCGCCAATTACCGCATCAACTGGCTCAACGACCGGCTCATGTCCGCCCATCTGGCAGCGCTCGCAGCCCAAGGCGCTCCTGATGGAGCGGTGCCAGCGGCCCTGCGCGAAGATCTTTTGAGAACCGCTGCGGTGAAGGCGGTTTCCTGGAAACGCGATGGCCGTCGCACGATGGTTCTTCCGCCGGCCGAGACGATGACCATCGACGCCGTCTACGACCAGCGACCGATGCAGGATATGGGGTTGCTCTCCGCCACCGCCGCGCGCATCGATCTCATCGGCGAGGCGCTCGCCGTTCTCGGTCGAAGCCAGGACCGTACCCTGCGCGTCACCGGCCCGCTCGACGGCAAACCCGGCGATTTTATGGAGATCGTCATTCCCGAAGCGCCGATGCGGGCCGCCTTGTGGCAGTACGCCCGCAACATCCTTATCCTGTCGATCATCATCTCCCTGTTCACGGCCGCGCTGGTCTATCTGGCGTTGTCGAGCCTGCTCGTCCGCCCGATGATGCGCATCACCGACAACATGCTGCACTTTGCAGAAAACCCCGAGGACCCGAGCCGCATTATCGAACCTTCGACGCGCGGCGACGAAGTCGGGGTTGCCGAACGCGAACTGGCCGCCATGCAGCGCCAGCTCTCCCAACTCCTTTTGCAGAAGAACCGGCTCGCTCAGCTCGGTCTCGCCGTCAGCAAGATCAACCACGACCTGCGCAACATGCTGGCCAACGCGCAGCTGATCTCGGACCGCCTGACTGGCATCGACGATCCGACGGTACAGCGCTTCGCGCCCAAGCTGATCGCCTCGCTGGACCGCGCCATCGACTTCTGCAACGCGACCTTGAAATTCGGCCGCGCCGAGGAGGCGACGCCGCAGCGCGAAATGATGCTCCTGCGTCCGCTCGTCGAGGAAGTCGGCGACAGCCTCGGCCTGCCGCGAGAGGACGGCTCGATATCCTGGATGCTGGAAATAGACCGCGATCTGCGCATCGACGCCGACCGTGACCACCTCTATCGGGTTCTCTCGAACATCTGCCGCAACGCCCTCCAGGCCCTCGAATCCCAGCCCCTTCCCATGTCGGATGGCGAGATCGGCGTGACCGCGATTCGCAACGACGGCGAAGTCTCCATCGAGGTTCGCGACAACGGCCCCGGCCTAGCGTCGCGCGCCCGCGAGCGCCTGTTCCAGGCCTTCCAGTCTTCCCAGCGCCGGGGCGGCTCGGGCCTCGGCCTGG
>LOEV01000034.1 GCA_001516065.1 Alphaproteobacteria bacterium BRH_c36 | reverse complement strand
TGGCCGGCGATGCGCGTGTGCTTTCGGGCGCGCTGCGCAAGGGGTTCGGCAAGGCGGACCTGCTGCGGGCGCTCGATGAGTTGGCACAGTCGGCCGGCAGCGAATCCATCGGCCTGATCCTCGGGCCGGGCTTCGAAGACAGCCCCAAGGTTATCGGAGAATTGGCGAAGCGTTACCGGCTGCTTGGATGCGCTGCCGAGTCGGTGGCGCGGGCCAATGATCCCAAAGCTTTCTTCGCGCTCCTGGCTGACCTTGGCATCGAGCACCCGTCAACGGTCTTCGAGCCGCCGCAGGACACAGCGGCCGGCTGGCTTACCAAGCGAGCTGGTGCCTGTGGCGGACGTCATATCCGCAGGTTTAGGCGCGGCACGCCGGCCAGAGCCACGCTGCACCGCTATTTCCAGAAGGAAGTCGAGGGCGAGGCGATATCAGCCCTTGCCATCACAGGCGCTTCCGGCACCGCATTCGCCTTCACCCGGTCGTGGAGTGCGCCGCGCGGGCGCGAGCCGTATCGTTTCGGCGGTATCGTCAGCGCCGAGGAACTCGACCCGGATCTCGAAGCGCGGCTTATCGACGCCTGCCTTGCACTGATCAACCCGCTCGAACTCATCGGTCTCGTTTCGTTCGATTTCATCGTCGCGGGCGGCGGCGCCCTGTTGCTTGAGGTGAACCCGCGCCCTGGCGCTTCGCTCGATGTCCTCGACGATGCCGGCGGAACGCTGCTCAAGGCCCATATTTCGGCCTGCCGGGGCGAGGATGCAGTCGAAATTCTGGCCCGCCAGTGGCGACCCAAGCCGCATGCTTGCGCCTACCTTTACGCCGATAATGGTGCGGTCGAAGTCGGCAACATGGACTGGCCGGGCTGGGTCAGCGACGTCCCCCCGGCCGGCCAGTGCATCGAGAACGGCGATCCGATCGCCACGGTTCATGCAGAAGCCGATACTGCGGAGCTGGCGAAGGCCACTTGCGCAAAGCGCCTCGAAAAACTCGCGGGCGTGGTATACGGAAGCCAAAACGGCCAAGACAACTGACAAGGAGCGTCAGGATGCAAGCTGCGCCAAAAGCCGGCCTCAGCGTGAATGCCAACGCGTGCCGCATCGTTCAAAGGATCGTAGCGCAGGCGGACGGATTGCGCGCGAAAGTGACGATTGGTGAGGGAGGCGAGCGCCGGATCGATTGCGGCGCCGACGTGCCTGGGTGCCTGGAACTGGGCCGGCTGCTCGGCGAAATCTGCATGGGCGGCCTTGGCCGCGTGCAGATCGCAGGCTCATCGCCGATTGAGAAATGGCCGCTGAGCGTCGTCGTGCACGCCACCGATCCCGTCATCGCCTGTCTCGGCAGCCAGTACGCCGGCTGGACGATCACCGAGGAGGCGTCGGGCTTTTTCGCACTCGGCTCGGGTCCGGCACGGGCGCTGTCGCGGGTCGAAGACCTTTTCAACGAACTGGACTATGCCGACAAACATGACGAAGCCGTCCTCGTCATCGAAGGCGATAAGGCGCCGCCCTCGAGCGTGGCGCGCATGATCGCCAATGCCTGCGGCCTTCCAACGAAAAACCTGACGATCCTGTTCGCGCCGACATGGAGCCTGGCCGGCACCGTGCAGATCGGCGCGCGCGTTCTCGAAGTCGCCCTTCACAAGGCGCACGAACTGCACTTCCCGCTGGGGAACATAAAGGACGGCTTCGGCACCGCGCCGCTGGCCCCGCCCGTCCCCGATTTCGTCAAGGCGATGGGGCGCACCAACGACGGCATTATCTATGGCGGGCGCGTGCAGCTGTTCGTGACGGGTAGCAACGAGGCAGCCAAGGATCTAGCTGAAAAGCTGCCGTCGTCGGGATCGCCCGCCTACGGCAAGCCGTTCGCGGAGATCTTCGCGGAAGTCGAAGGCGACTTTTATAAGATCGACCCGATGCTGTTCTCGCCAGCTCTCGTCACCGTTTCCAACCTCGAAACCGGCACCTCCTTCCATGCTGGCAAACTTGCCCCCGACATCGTCGACGCCAGCTTCGCTTGAGGCGCTGGCAGCCCCGCACACGCGTGCGCCGGTCATCGTCATTTTCATCGAGGAAGGCGGCGGCGACTGGCATGCGCGGCGGCTGAAAGATGCGATGGAACGGCGCGGTGCTCACGTCGTCACGTCGACGCTCAGGGCCTGTGCTTTCGACACCCGCTACAACAGCGGAATCGATATCCCAGGTTTCGATGGGCGCCTGCCCGACGGCGTCTTCGTGCGCTCTATTTCGAAGGGGGCGCTTGAGGCGATCACGCTGCGGCTCGGCATTCTGCATGCGCTTTCTGCAAGCGGCGTCAGGGTGTGGAATGAAGCCCGCGTCATCGAACGCTGCGTCGACAAGTCGACAGCAACGTTCCTGTTCCAGAAGGCTGGATTGCCGGTGCCGGAGACGCGTACCGCGGAGGGTTACGCGAAAGCGCTCGCTTATGCCGAGGGGCGGATGCCGTTGGTCTCCAAGCCGCTATTCGGCTCGCAGGGCAATGGCGTGAAAAAGGTCGAAAGGCTCGAGGACTTGCCCGCAGAGGACGAGCTCGGGGGCGTATATTACCTGCAGCGGTATCTGCGCGCGCCCGGCCAACAGGCGTTTTCCGACTGGCGCGTGTTCGTCTCGGGCGAGCGCATCATCGGATCCATGGCGCGACAGGGTGCGCACTGGATCACCAACGTCCACCAGGGCGCCCAGCCCCAGGTCGCCGATCTCGACGAAGACGCCCGCCAATTGGCACTGGCAGCGGTGCGAGCGGTGGGAGCCGACTATGCCGGTGTCGATCTCATCCGCGATTGCGACGGCCGGCTGATGCTGCTGGAGATCAATTCCAATCCTGCATGGAAGGGGCTGCAGTCGATCTGCGAGATCGATATCGCCGTGGCACTCGCAGAGGATTTCCTCAACGCGGTGACGGCGACGATGGCTGCAAACGGCGTGGCGGTGCGATGAAGTTCCCGATTCCCGCCAGCGTTATTGGCGAGGCTTTCCTCGCCGCCTGCCGGGCCGAACTCAGGGCGCTGAAACCCGGCAACGTGCACATTCATTCGTCCGGCCACGGCATGGACGTCCAGCACTTCGAACAGGCCGCGGTCGCAGCGGCGCCTTACATTGCTGAAGAAGGCGCCCGCGTCGGCAGGCGGATCCGCTGCGCCGTCGAAGCCAGTTTGGCGGCCGCGCAATGCAACACGAACCTTGGCATCATCCTTCTATGCGCGCCGCTCGCATATGCCGCATGTGAGGCAGTCACCGGAACGGCTTTATCGCAAAGACTGGGAAACGTGTTGTCCGGCCTCGACGGAATCGACGCCGCCGACGCCTTTGCAGGTATCGCGAAAGCCAACCCGGGCGGCCTCGGGGAAGCCGAAAGCGGGGACGTGCGCAGCGCAGAGGCGATGCCGCTTCTCAAGGCAATGGCGCTGGCGTCGAACCGCGACAGGATTGCGCTGGCCTACGTGACCGGATACGCCGACATCTTCGAATTTGCGCTGCCTCTTTTAAAGCAGGCGCGCAAGGTCGCCGAAACGCCCGAACTGGCGGTCACGACCCTGCACATGAATCTGCTTGCGCGATTTGCCGACACCCACATCGCTCGCAAGTTCGGCCCTCTTACCGCCGAGCAGGTGCGCCACGAAGCCCGGCGAAGACTGAACCTGTGCCAGCCGGTGACAAAGCTCGAGACCTTGGGCAAACTTGAGCAATTCGACGCATTGCTCAAGGCGCACGGGCTCAATCCGGGCACAACGGCCGACTTCGTCGTTGCAACATTGTTCACGGAAGCACTTTCATCCCAGGTTGCTGAACCAAGCGGCGTTTAAGACTCTTGTATTAGGCCTAAGCTTGAGGCTATTTACGCCGTGGCGCATCGGCGCTGCTATCTGGCAACCGGATCGGGGCTTCGCTCCCGTTCGCTGATAACTGGGATAGTTCGCCCGAAACCCATTATTTGGGCACCGTCCTTTCCGGGCGGAACTTTCAACCCCTTGAGCAAACTCTGGGAGGAGTTTCTATCATGGCCAAGATCAACAAGGTTATGGTCGGCGAATCTCTCGTCGGCGACGGCAACGAAGTTGCCCACATCGATCTTATCATCGGACCGCGCGGTTCGGCTGCCGAGACAGCATTCTGCAACGCACTGACGAACAACAAGGACGGCTTCACGACGCTTCTCGCGGTCGTCGCTCCAAACCTGCAGTGCAAGCCGAACACCATCCTGTACAACAAGGTCACCATCAAAGACGCCCGTCAGGCCGTTCAGATGTTCGGCCCGGCACAGTACGCCGTCGCCAAGGCCGTCCAGGATTGCGTTGCCGAAGGCACGATCCCCGCCGACGAAGCCGACGACCTCTACATCGCTGTCGGCGTCTTCATCCACTGGGAAGCTGCCGACGACGCCAAGATCCAGGACTACAACTATCGCGCCACGAAGGAAGCCCTCGAGCGTGCCATCGCCGGCAAGCCGACGGCTGCTGAAGCCACCGCACAGCGCGATTCGGCTACCCACCCGTTTGCTGCACCGAAAGCCTGAAGCGGAAACCGTCCTGCGCAGGGAAATAGCAATACAAGCAATGCCCCTCCGATGAAGGTGGGTCTGCTGCAGCGATTGGGAAATCTTCTCTCTGGCCGTTGGGGCGGCTGATCAGCCGCCGCGTAACCGAAATCAGTTGCGCTGCAAACATCTCGAAGGCCGGTACCGCGCTTTGCGGAACCGGCCTTTGCTTGTTCCAGGCAAGCTTTGTTGGAGGGCAAGCAGGTGCGCCGCCTGTCACTTTGCGATGAGCGCGTGCAGGTCGTCGTTTCCAAGGGCACCCTCGTGGAGCGCGGTGGCGATGAGCGCACCGCAACCGGCACTTTTCACGGCCCGCAAATCAGCCATTCCGCGCACGCCGCCGGCGGCCAGCACCTGTCGCCGCCCGGCCAGAGCCTTGATCGCGCCAAGGCGTTCCAGATCGGGTCCGGCCCTGGCTCCGACGCGTTCGAGGGTCATGACGATGACGGTTTCGGGCCAAAGGTCCGGGTTGTGGAAAAGGTCGCTCGGACCCAGCGCGACATCGCCGCGCCAATCGAGGGAGAGCGCAAATCCGCCGGCAACCGCTTCGGCGATTTCCGCCAGATCATAAGTCGATCGTAAGGATTCGGTGCCGATGACCGGGACGATGGCGGGGTGGTCAGCGAGGCGCTCCACATCGGCTCGAGTTGCGGCGCCGTCGTCGAGGAAAATACGCAGACCGGGCAGTGCCGTGGCCAGCTCCGTCAAGGCATGCCGCTCGGGGTCGCGCCCGCCGCCGGCAATAGCGTCGATGTCGGCGACGTAAAGGCAGTCGAAGGCCGTGCATACGCCCAGGAGCGCGCGCGCGACGATCACAGGGTCGCTCGTGCCGGGAGCGAGCGGCGTCTCGATAGGCCTGTAGTTCGACCTGTCGCCACGAACGGCGCGAACGACAACGCCGCCTTTGAGATCTATGACCGGGATTACGCGCAAAGCCTCGTTCATTTGGTATCATGGGGTTGGCGTTTGAAGTCAGCGGTTGGAGGGTGAATGTCTATCACGGTCGGGCTCGATGTGGGCGGCGCGCATCTCAAGGTCGCACGCATTGAAAACGGCGTCCTTGTCGATGTGCGCCAGTTTGCAAGCCCGCTGTGGCAGGGGTTCGACCGGCTCGGCGTCGCCCTCGGCTCGGCCGTGCCGTTGCTTGGCGGGGCTGGCCAGGTCGCGATCACGATGACGGGCGAATTGTCGGATCTCTTCGAGAACCGGGCGCTCGGCGTTGCCCGTCTCAGCGATTTCCTGGACCAGGCGTTCGGCGCCAAGGCGCGCTTCTACCTGGGCCGGGGGTTTGGCTCGGCAGAAGAAGCCAAAACCGATCCAGATGCGGCCGGATCGATGAATTTTCTCGCTACCGCTGAAGCCGTCGGGGCGCGGATCGACGAAGCCTTGCTCATCGATTTCGGATCGACCACCGTTGACATCATTGCCATTTCCGAAGGCATGCCGCAGGTGCGCGGCTTCAATGATGCCTATCGGCAGGCAAGCGGCGAACTCGTCTATACGGGGCTGACGCGCACTGCCGTCATGGGGGTTGCGCAGCGCGCCCCCCTCAGGGGCCGTGTGGTCGGGCTGGCGCGGGAATATCTCGCAACGATGGCCGACGTGCGCCGGGTTCTCGGCTGGGATCTCGAAGGGATTGACCTGCATACTACCGCTGACGGGCGGGGAAAGTCGCTTGAAGAAAGTCGCGCGCGGCTGGCGCGTATGTTCGGCAGCGATGTCTCGCAGGCAACTCCGGCCGAGTGGCGCACGGCAGCGGCCTATTTGCGCGAAGCCCAGCTCAACAGCGTCGTCGAAGGCGCCTATCAGGTCATTTCGGCGGTGACGATTTGCGAGGATGCGCCCGTGATCGCAGCCGGGATCGGTGCTGATGAAGTCATGGAAATTTCGCGGCGGCTGCGAAGGCCGTGCGCAACATTTGGCGAATTTCTGGGGCTTGACGGGCCGTTAGCAGATGCTGCAACGCATCACGCGCCAGCTGTTGCGGTTGCCCGCCTGCTCGCGGACGGCAACCTGCGGTAACAAGGTGGTGCCCGAAATCAACGGCGCGGGCGAATTTTCGACCGCCGCATCGCACCTTGCCCGATTTGGCTAAACTGATTCTGTGGATGCGACCGGCGCAGGGTTCGGGCGTGGCCATTCCTCCGGCGCTGCCGGCATTTCCGGTTCGTCGGTTCAACGAACGTCTTTAATGAGGCATACCATCATGATCCGTACAATCGTATTTGCCGCAGCGCTAGCTTTCGTCGCCGCTGGAAGTTTTGCCACGACCGCCGATGCCGGGTTCAAGCACAAACTGTGCAAGGCCTCTACGCTTGACGGCAAGCCCGTCACGTTCACCTGTAAGGCCAGCGAGAAATGCTGCTATAACAAGCTGCTCAACGAGAAGAAGTGCGGCTCGAAGGACGGCATCCTCGGCCTCGGCGTCAACATGCTCTGCCTGTAATGCAGTCGCAGCTCACGTCGCGCAGTATATCATAGAGCTTCACCCCGACCATCCGATCGCGAAACGCGATCGCGTATGGTCGGGTGGTGGTGATAGTTTGGTTAGCCCCATGGCGGAGGTGCGTGGCAACCAAGCTTCGGACTTGGAACACGAGCAGCGGGCTGATTATCGAGAAGCTGCTTCGAAGGGACCAACGTGCGTCAGCTCATGTGGAGGCGGATGGCGCGGCCAAGGGCGAAGGCGCGCTGTTCGATCTCGACGGGGATCTCGCACGCGAGTGGAATGTTATCCTCGCGCTCCTTGAAGACGCGGGCGTCCCAGTCGTAAAGTTCCTGAGCCTTTTTGATCTCGTCTTCAACGTCTTCGCCGGCTGTGCGACGCTTGTGCAATTTGGCAAGCTTGCTGCTTTCCTCCTTCAGCTTCTCGGCGCGCGCAAGCTGACGCTCCTGGAATCGCTCGATTCCGCTGACGATGCTGGATCGGACTGAATTCGATTCATGGAGGATGCCGGCGAACAGCAGCGTCATGCGCTTGTCGCGTTCCGGGCCTTCCGGCGTCGACTCGGCAAATTTGGCGATCGCAGCCTCGGCTTCCTCTATCGGGATGCGACGGCTAATGAGGTAGCGGACGAGTTTGGAAACCTCCTTGTCCTCCCACCAGTTGCGGATGTCATCGACGGACGGGCCATCCCAAATCTGCGCCGAGGTAAGCTTTTCTACCCTACGCTGGATGCAGGGCCAATTCGAATTGGCATCAGCGTCATTGGCTGCGACGTCTATCGTGGCGGGCTGCTGGGCACTTGCCGGAGCGATGGCCAAGGCAAGCGCAATCACACGGACTGAGGTTGTCAGCGTTACGGGAACGTTGCGCATTGCGTTCATCCTTTAGGTCCGCCACCAGGACCACCGCGTCGGCCGATCAGCCCCTTTGAGGGATTGTAGGCGTAGATCGCCGCACCGAGGAAGGCGACAAGGCAGCCTGCGACAACGGCGAAGGCGAGTAGGTTAAGCTGGCCGTAGAAAGCGAAGCGGATCAACTCCACGGCGTGCGTGAAGGGATTCCACCAGCAGATCTCGTAGAGTAACGGACTCGATTCGCGGATTTTCCAAAGCGGATAGAGGGCTGAGGAAGCAAAGAACATCGGGAAGATGACGAAGTTCATGACGCCCGCGAAGTTTTCTAGCTGGCGGATGACAGAGGACATGAAGAGGGCCAGCGCACCGAGCATCAGCCCGGCCAGGACGATCGCCGGCAACACGGTGATGTAGCCGTTGAAGGGCGGCGGGATGGAGAGTCCAACGAAGCCGTCTCCCTGCCCGAAACCGACCTGCAGGGCCGGCCAGTCTGGCTGGATGTCCCAGAAGTAGGCGATGATGAGGAAGGTGTAGACCTGCAGGAGCGCCACCGCGACGCCGCCCAGAAGCTTCGAGGACAACAGGAACCAGCGCGGGAACGGCGAGACGAGCAGCGTCCGCATGGCACCGGTCTCGCGGTCGTAGACCATGGAGAGCGACGACTGCATGGCGTTGAACAGCAAGACCATGCCGAGCAGTCCGGGCGTCACGTAGGTCTCGTAGAGGACGTAGGTTTCGTAGGGCGGGATGATGGAGATGCCGAGCACCTGGCGGAATCCGGCGGCAAAGATGAAGAGCCAGACCAGCGGCCGCACCAGCGCCGACAGGAAGCGCTCGCGCTGGTGCAGGAAGCGGAGCACCTCGCGCCACACAATGCCGTTGAAGCAGTTGAAATAGGCGAACAGTCCGTGACGCTGGGGCGCGCGATCGAGAATGGCGGAGGCTTGCAGAATGCTGGCCTTGGCCGCTGCGACAGGCTCGGTGGTCATGCCGCCTCCGGTTTGATCGTTTCGTCGGTCAGCGCGCGGAAGGCGTCGGACACGTTGTCGGCTGCGGCATACTTGCGAAGTCCCGGCACGCTGCCGGAGTAGAGCACCTTGCCATTGTGCAGGACAACGATTGCATCGGTTTCCTCGATCTCGTCGATGAGGTGCGTTGCCCAGAGAACGCCCAGGCCGTGGGTTGCAACCAGTTCGCGCACGATGGAGATGACACTTTCGCGCGAACCGATGTCGAGGCCGACGGTCGGTTCGTCGAGCAGCAGCAGGCCGGGACGGTGCAGCATTGAGCGGGCGATTTCGACGCGACGGGCCTGGCCGCCGGACAGGTTGCGGACCTTTTCGCCGGCGCGATCGCTCAAGCCGACAAGTTCGAGGGCTGCGATGGCGCGCTTCCTGCCTTCGCGGTTCCCCAGGCCATGCAACGCGGCGTGATAGGTGAGGTTCTGCAGGAGGCTCAGATCCTGGTCGAGGGTGCGGGCCTGGAACACGACGCCTAATCGCTGCAGCGCTTCGGTTGGCCGGCGGCGGACATCGCGGTCGAGAATTGAGATCGACCCCGAGGTGTTGTCGTAGAGTCGGGTAATCAGAGCGAACAGGGTCGACTTGCCTGCACCGTTAAGCCCAAGAAGAACCGTGAAGCTGCCCTTCGGGACAATGAGCGAGACGTTGTCGAGAGCCGTATAGTCCCCGAAACGATGCGAGACCCCTTGCACCGACAATGCTTCTACAGTCTCGTCGATATTGTCGACCTTTGCATCCATCACTTGACCGTAATCGAACCTTTCATGCCTTTTTCCTCCAGCCCCTCACAAGCCCAGTCGTATTCGCCCGGCTTGATCGGAGTGAAGAACAGCTCAGCTTCACCCTCGCGTTCGAACTCGATCTCGTAAACTGTCGGAACCCTCAACTCAACATTGTCGATCTCGATTTTGCGGAACCAGACGTTCTGAAAAAATTCTTCGGCGCTGAATTCGCATGGTTTGGCACCGGTGGACTTGATGGTAAGCCGATAGCCCTTGCCGGTCACGAGTTCGTACTTGTTTTGAGAAACGCCGTAGCCGGCATCGCCCAGTCCCACTTCGATATCGGGCAAGCGCTCGGTGCGCTGGACGAGGAACCCTTCGGCGCAAGCAGCTGCGCTCCAGAGGCCCAGCATCGCGCAGGTCGATGTAACAATAAACTTCATCGGCGCTCCTCAATGGCGGCTTCGGAAACGGAGACGGGCTGCCGCATTTCGATATCAGTCCTCGCTGGTGACGATGCCCCAGGGGTAGCGCCCGACGGGAATAGATTTGAAGGCGCGCTCCTTTTCAACATCTATGACGGTGACATCGTTGGAAACGCCGTTCGTCGTCAGAAGCAGCTTTTCATCGGGCGTGAAGGCGAGGTTCCAGACGCGCTGACCGACAAGAATGTATTTCTCGACCTTGTAGGTCTTGGCATCGATCACTGCAACGCGGTTGGCTGGCCCCAGCGCGACGTATGCCTTGGTACCAGCCTTGTTGATGCGCATCCCGACGGGCTGAATAGCGTCAGCATTGATCCCGGGAATTTCAAAGGCGATCTTGTGGATCGGCTCCTTCTTGGCGACGTCGATAATGGTCACCGTGCCGCCAATCTCGGCTGAGACCCAGAGGAGCTTGCCGTCGCTGGTGAACTGGGCGACGCGAGGGCGATTGTCGACAAGGATGTTGGCAACTGTCTCGTGGCTCGTCGAATCGATGAAGTGGGCCATGTTCGTCGTCTCGGAGGTATTGACGACGATCTTGCCATCAGGACTGACGGCCATGCCCTCAGGCTCCACGCCAACCGGGACTTCAGCCAGGATCTTGCCTTCCTCGATATCGACGACGGTGACGATGTTGTCGTCCTCGTTGGCGACGTAGAGCGGGTTGCCCGATGGGTGGATTTCCATCAGTTCCGGGTCGGGGCCGGAGGGCAGGTTCTTGATGAATTCATACGTCTTGGCGTCGTAGACCTCGATGCGGTTGTCGTCGCTGGTGCAGATCAGCAGCCATGCACCGTCCTTGGCCAGGATGACACCGCGCGGGCGCTGACCAACCTTCATCGTCTCGATCACTTTCAAGGTGTCGGTGTCGATGACGCTGATCGTGTTATCCTTCTCGTTGGAAACGAAGGCGCGGTAGGCAAAGGCCGGCATCGCCGCGCTGGCGACGACAGCGGATGCGACAAGTGTCGCGCAGATGATTTTCAAAGCAGCGTTCACTGGCGAGTCCTTAATTTTTCGACGGCTGGTGAGGCTGTGTTTCGGCGGCTGGGCCGTCAGTTCCAGGGCTGCACCTGCCGGCTTCTACTTGAATGCGCTACATTTGGTTTCCGGCTGATCGATGCCCAGGGTATCGAGCACGGTCACCCTGTGCAGAAAGCCGGGCTGGGGCGAAACACTGACGTGAATCTTGGGCGTCGCAACGAATATTGGTTCTCGGATCTGCGCGTTCCAGGGGCGGTAGGTCAGCTTTTGACCTTTGAAGGCCGCCAGCTCGAACTTCGGCGAAAGCATGTATTCAATCAGCACCTTCGGATCGCTGCTGCTGGTGCGGGTCGCCGCTTCGCCGATCGAGCGCACCGCCATCCAAGCGGCATAGTCGAGGTCGTTCATGGTGCGACCGGCGAGGCGCTGGAACCGGTTCTGGAACTGCGTCGCCCCCCAAAGTTCGGAGGCCGGATGCCACGCCGTCGGATAGAGACCGTGCGTTCCCGCTACCGGACGCGGATTGCGGGTGCGGTAGGGGAAATACGCGCCGAACTGGTTGGCGACGTCGGCGACGAGCAGCACGTCGTGTTCGGGGAAAGCATCGGTGAACGTCGGTATCTGCTGCTGCACCTGTTCGTAACCGCCGTCGGCACGTCGGCTGCCGGGCTCGTAGGTGAATTCCTTTTCAGCCAGCAACTTCAATCCGAAGCGCTTGGCGGAATGGCGAAGGGACGCGGCGTAAAGTTTGTCCTCAGGCTGCGGGCCGGTGACCATCACGACGTTGCGCCACTGCTTCCAGGTCAAGTACTGAGCCAGCGCATCGGTCAACATCGCGTTAGATGCGGAGGTGTGCTTGACGTTGGCGCGGCAATCCTCTTCGCGCAGGCGCTGGTCGGACGCGCCGACGTTGAAAACCACGGCTGGCAGCCCCTTCAGGGCGTCCGCCAGGGCGAGCAGCGTTTCGGCCGTCGCGTCGACAACGAAGAAACCGACACCGGACTTGGCTTCGGCCACGACGTTGGCGATCAACTCGTCGCTCTTGCCGCCGATGACGGCGCCTAGCGTGAAGGACTGCTTGAGAAAACGCCCCGTCGTGTTGTTATCGTCAATGGCAAGCTTGGCGCCGTCGTAACCTTCATTGGGCGGCCGGAAATCGAGGAGTGATAGTGGCGGAAGCCGCTCGCGATCCTCCTTGACATAGACAATCTCGACTGTGGTGATGTTGTTGGATTCCTGGTCCGCAGCGTTCGCAGAGCGCATAACATCGGGCGCTAAGGGGCTGCAAAGGGCGGCAAACACGCCCAGGATCATTACCAATTGCTCACGCAGCCGCGCGCTCAGCGCACCTGTTTTGCCTCTTTGTGTCATCACCATGAGTTGGACGCTTCTCCTTCCGGTCTCCGTTTTTACGTGCAACCTAGTTAGAAACGCGCAAACGGCAAGCCCAAGTATCGGAAATGGTCGCAGCTAGCGATAGAGGACCTAGACGTTTGGTGGAGTAAAAATTTTCTTATCGCGCGATAGGGTACAAATGATGGCCCGGCGCGCCAAAAGCGCTTTCGGGGCCGTGACGCGGCGCGCGCGATGACGTATTGAAAAGAAAAACAAAATCGCTTCGGATGAATTCGGGAAGAAGCGGAATCCTCTTTCGGGAATTAAGTGACTCAGGGTGGAACTACAACAATGATAATTCGCGCAATTTTCATTGCCTTCGTGATCGCGATTGCGGGAATGGGCGCTGCCAGCGCGGCGCCGCGCGCAGCAGTTCTGCCGTTCGAAATGCAGATCGATCTTCAAATGGACGGACTCGATCTCTACGGTCTGCCGCCCAAGCCGAAGAAGGCGGAGGCCGACCGGCTCAAACTGGTCCGGGACACGCTCGTCAAAATGCTCGAGGAGCGGGGCGCATACGAAGTCGTTGACCTTTCGCCCTACCAATCCGAAATCAACAGGGCCGCCCCCTTCGACCGCTGCCAGGGTTGCGAAGTAGAATTCGGCAAGCTCAGCAACGCCGACGTCACCATCCTGTGCGTGGTCCACAAGTCGTCCGAATTACTGATAAACATGGCTATCTACGTCCGCGATGTTAAAAGTGGCGAACTCAAGCAGACGATGGTTGCCAGCATCCTGCAGAACGACGACACCGGCTGGTTGAAGGCCATTCGCAATCTGGTCAACAGCCGCCTAGCTCCAAAGAGTGAATCGAAGTGACGAACAAAGCTTTTCGCATCAATCGCCGAGACCTCCTGATCGGCGGCCTATCCTCAGCCGCTGTACTGGCATTGCCCTGGCCGATTTCCGGACCCGCTTTTGCTGCCGGCGGGAAACTGCGGATCGGATCGCTGAAGTTCGGGTCGCTCGGCTGGCTTCTGAAAACGGTCCTTGATGAAGGTCTCGACAAGAAAGAGGGCTTCGAACTCGTCCCCGTCGATATGGCCAACACCGGGGCTGCGAAAATCGGCCTTCTGTCTGGCGATGCGGACGTCATCGTCAGCGATTGGCCGTGGGCGATGCGGCAGCGCTCGGAAGGCGAGGCGGTCCGCTTCGCGCCCTACTCTTCAGCCCTCGGCGCGGTGATGGTGTCCGGTGACAGCCCAATCAAGACGCTTGGCGACCTTGAGGGCAAACGCCTCGGAGTCGCCGGCTCGGCGCTCGATAAGAGCTGGCTTCTGCTCCAGGCCTATTTCCGCAAGGAAACGGGAAAGGATCTTGCCAGCGTCGTGTCTCCGATCTTCGGCGCGGCCCCTCTCATTACCGAGCAGGTCCGCCAGGGACGCGTCGATGCGGCGCTGAATTTCTGGACCTTCTCGGCCCGTCTCAAGGGCGAGGGATATCGCGAACTCGTCTCCATGGACGACGTTTTGGCGGGCCTTGGGATCAACCCGACGCCATCGCTCGTGGGGTTCATCTGGGACGAAAAGAAGATTGCCGGGAAGGAAGCCGAGATCAAGATGTTCCTGTCGGCGATCCGCAAGGGCAACGAGTTGCTGGCAACATCGGATGCAGCCTGGGAACGGTTGAAACCGGCGACGCGGGCGCAGAGCGATGCCGAGTTCGAGGCGCTGAAGGCATACTACCGTTCCGGCATTCCCAATAGCTGGAGCGCCGATCAGACGGCGGCAGCCGAAAAGCTATTTAATCTGCTCGTCCAGCTCGGCGAAAAAACGCTCGACGGCGGCAAGGTGAAGTTCGATCCGGCATTGTTCCATGGCGCTTGACAATCAGACGATCAGAACCGGGCGCGTCGGACGCGGAGTTATCGGCAGCGTTTTGTCGGGACGCCTCGTATGGACGATCGTCTCATTTCTGAGCTTGCTCGTGCTTTGGGCGCTGGTAGCCGCCCTTCTGCAAAGCCGCTTGTTCCCCGGCCCAGTTGAGGTCGGGTCGAAGTTCCTCTCGGAAGCAGCAAGCGGGGAACTGGGCTATCACGTCGGAGTGACGCTGGCGCGCGTTGCGGTGGCGTTCCTGGTGGCGATGCTCATCGGCAGCGCCATCGGCATCGCGCTGGGACGGGCGAAGGGCGCCGACCAGTTCTTTGATACTTGGCTGATCTTCTTTCTCAACCTGCCGGCATTGGTAACGATCATCCTTTGCTACGTCTGGTTTGGCCTGACGGAAACCGCAGCCGTTCTGGCGGTGACGATCAACAAGATCCCCAATGTCGCCGTGACGGTGCGCGAAGGCGCCCGCAGCCTGTCGCGCGATCTGACCGAGATGGCGCATATCTACCGCTTCGGCACATGGAAGACGCTGCGACATGTCACGCTGCCGCAGCTGGCTCCCTTCATGGCGGCGGCTGCCCGCGGCGGTCTGGCGCTCGTCTGGAAGATCGTGCTGGTCGTCGAATTGCTTGGACGGCCGGATGGCGTCGGACGCCAGCTTTATGACGGTTTTCAACTGTTCGACGTGTCGATGATCCTGGCCTACGCCATCGCGTTCATCCTGGTCGTGCAACTCATCGAAATCCTCGTGCTGCAGCCGATCGAAGCGCGCGTCAACAGGTGGCGCCGATGACAAGAACCAATCAGGCAATCCACATTACGGTCGACCGCAAGGCGTTCCCGGCCGTCGCCGACCGGCCAGAACAGCTCGTGCTCAGAGGGGTTCAACTGGCTGTTGAGGAAGGCTCGTTTGTTGTCCTTACCGGGCCTTCGGGTTGCGGCAAATCGACACTTTTGAACATCATTGCCGGCCTGGATTCGGACTTTCAGGGTCACGTCGCCTTCAGCCACGCTGATCCAAAGCTCGCATTCATGTTCCAGACGCCGCGTCTCCTGCCTTGGCGAACAGTCGAACAGAACATACGCCTCGTACTCGGCGACGATGACGCGCAGGCCACAGCGAAGGTCGCGGCGATCCTCGACCGGGTCGGCTTGAGCGAAGCAGCGACGGCATTTCCCGAACGGCTGTCGCTTGGCATGCAGCGTCGCGCCGCGCTCGCCCGCGCATTTGTCGTCGAACCTGACATCCTGCTGATGGACGAGCCTTTCGTTTCGCTCGACGACCCCAGCGCCGACAGTCTGCGTGCGCTGCTCATCGAACTGTGGAACCGGCGCCCGACAACAGTGCTGTTCGTCACGCATGACCGCATCGAGGCGGTAATGCTCGCAACCCGCCTGGTCCGCCTTGGCGGAACACCGGCGAGTATTGTCCAGGACAGCGACGTTTCGCTCAGCCCTACGGACCGTCTCGACCGCGAAAAGGTGCTGGCGTGCCGCCTGCGACTGTTCGAGAATGCATGAATGACTTCTGCACTCTCACGGTCCCCGGCGCCTCTCGTTCGCCCTCTCATGCTCGCCAGTGTCACAACGGCAGCCGAAGCCCGCGTCTGCCTTGCGGCGGGAGCGGACATCGTGGATGCCAAGGACCCGCTCTCCGGATCTCTCGGGGCGCTGCCCGTCGCCACGGTGCGCGAGATCGCGGTTCAAGCGGCGGCTGCGGGACGGCCGGTCAGCGCGACCATCGGCGATCTGGCGTGCGAACCTGAGCTGATCGGCGTTGCGGTGACAGAGATGGCGGCAACCGGCGTCGACTACGTCAAGATCGGCTTCCTTCCCGGCAGTGATGCGCGGACGGTGATCGCCGATCTGGGGCGGCGTGACGTCAGGCCGGCGCGGCTGGTTGGCGTCCTATTCGCTGATCTTACCCCTGACTTCGGTCTTATCGCCGCGCTGGCGGAAGCTGGATTCGCGGGCGCGCTGATCGATACGTCCGACAAAAGCGCAGGTTCACTTCCTGACCTGATGGATACCGCCAGACTGACCGAATTTATCGCAATGGCGCACCGCGCCGGACTCTTTGCCGGGCTGGCTGGAAGCTTGCGGATTGACGATATCGACGCTCTGTGCCGCCTGCGGCCGGATATTTTGGGATTTCGCGGCGCTCTGTGCCTCGACAGCCGACGCACATTCGCGATAGATGGGTCTTCGGTCCAACGCATTCGCGCGCGTCTCGACGTGGCGTGTGGAACCACCGCCCGCGCCGCCGGTTAGGCCGTTAAGGCACTCGATAACTCGACAAGGAACTGCGCCGATGACGGAAGTGTCCATTCTCGCCGGACGCCTGCAGCAGCGGACCGCCGAAGATCAATACGACCGGATCTTCATCCGCGACCTCATTCTCGACTGCCACATCGGTGTCTACGAGGAAGAAAAGGGCGTGACGCAGAAGGTCGGCTTTTCCATCGAGGCGGCGGTGTCGCCGGAGGTTTCCAGCCGGCACGACCAGATCGCCGAAGTGCCCTCCTACGACAATCTCATCGAAGCAGTGCATGCGACGCTGACAGAAGGCCACATCAACCTCGTGGAGACGATGGCCGAGCACATCTGCGCGCAGATCCTCGAGGACGATCGCATCGTCTGGGTGCGGGTCAGGATCGACAAACTGGAGCGGGGGCCGGCGGCCGTCGGCGTCGAGATCGTGCGCCCGCGCGGCAGTGGAAGGCACAGTGTATTTTGATGCGGGCCAGCCGCCGTTCGCAGCCGACCAGCCGCTGGTCCTGAAAATCGGCGGCAGCCTGACGCGGCAACCGGACTTGCTCAAGGCCGTCCTGGAGAGCCTGGATCGCGCAAAGCGGCCGCTGGTTGCTGTGGCCGGAGGCGGTGCGTTCGCGGACGGCGTGCGTGAAGCGCAAACGCAACACGGGTTTGCGGACCTGACTGCGCATCGGATGGCGCTGCTTGCCATGCACCAGAACACTTTGATGATGGTATCGTTCGCGCCAAATCTCGCGCCTCTCGAAACCCTCGCTGAGATCAAGACGGCGCTGTCGAACGGCGGCAAGGCAATGTGGCTGCCACTCCTTGAATGCGATGCGGACGCCGACCTGCCGGCCTCGTGGGACGCGACGTCGGATGCTATCGCTGCGCGGTTGGCCGAACGGCTTGGCGGAATGCCGGTCGCTTTCGTCAAGTCGCGGGGTGCAGAGGGCGGCAGAGAAGACCCCGCGAGCCTTGCCGCCGACGGTGTGATCGATCCGGTCTCGGCCGACATCATCGCACGCGCGGCATTGCCGTTTACCATCATCGCTGCCCGCCAAATGCTGCAACTCGGCATGCTTCTTCGGGCATCTGAAACCGTCGACGCCACCGGGCGCACATGATATTCGAAAAGCCCATGATCTCCGGGGTAACATGACCAAATCCGACGTAAAGACGCCGCGCTACGGCTGGTCGCTGACCGGCTCGGGCCACTTCTTCAACGAAAGCCTCGCGTTCATGCGCGAACTGGAACCCCTCGACGTGTTCGTCTCGGCAGCGGCTGAAGAAGTGCTCAACATGTACAAGCAGAGCCTCGACGCACTGCCCGAGGGCACGCGCGTGTTCAAGGACCGCACGGCGAGCGCCGTCCCCGTCGGCGGCTTCTACACCGGCGTCTACCACACGCTGATCATGGCGCCGGCGACATCGAACACGATTGCCAAGTGCGTCGCCGGCATCTCGGACAACCTCGCCACCAACGTTTACGCACAGGCCGGTAAGTGCCGCGTGCCCTCGATCGTGTTTGCCTGCGATACGAAACCCGAGGACATAACCGAAGCGCCGCGCGAAAAAATGGTGCCGGTCTATCCCCGCCGCATCGACCTGGAAAACACCGAGAAACTCAAGGGCTTTGAATATACGACCGTTGTGGAAAGCGTCGAAGAACTCAAACAGGCGCTGGAAGCGCGGCGCGAATGGCTGACAAACTCCTCTTCCTGACCGGCCATCTGGCTGAAGCCAGGCTCAACGGTACGTTGAGCGAACTTGGCTTGGCCAAGGACAGCTATGCGGTGCGCAACGTCGGCGTCAAGGTTGCCGCACTGATGACGGAGAAGATCCTCAAGAACCGTCTCGAAGCGCCGCTCAATGCCGACCGGGTTATCCTGCCGGGGCGCGTGCGCATGAATCTCGAAGCGCTTTCAGATCATTTCGGCGTGTCGTTCGCGCTCGGACCCGAGGAACTGATCGACCTGCCGCAATATCTTGGACGCGGCGGCAAACCGCCCGACCTGAGCCGCTACGATATCAACATCTTCGCTGAGATCGTCGAAGCCCCTGAAGTGCCGCTCGACCAACTCGTCGCGCGCGCCCGGCAGCACAAAGCGGCAGGCGCGGACGTTATCGATATCGGCTGCCGGCCGGATGTGGCGTTTCCCCATCTCGAAGAGGCCGTGCGCGCGCTGAAGTCTGAAGGCCTCAAGGTCAGCGTCGATTCGGGCGACATGGATGAACTCCGGCGCGGAGCACAGGCGGGCGCCGACTTTGTCCTGAGTCTCGACGAGGACAACCTCGATGTGGTTGCGGGAACGGCGTGCATTCCGGTTCTGGTGGGAAAGCCGCATGGCGATCTCGATTCGCTCGTGCGGGCAATCGAGAAGGCGAAGGCCGGCAACATCCCCCATCTCGCCGATCCGATACTCGATCCGATCCACTTCGGTTTCTCGCAGTCGCTGTTGCGCTATGCCGACTTGAGAAGGCGCTGCCCCAACGTGGAGATCCTGATGGGCACCGGCAATCTCACCGAACTCACCGAAGCCGACAGCCAAGGCCTGACCGCGATGCTCATCGGCATCTGTTCGGAACTTCATATTCGCAACGTGCTTATCGTGCAGGTCTCGCCGCATACGCGCCGCACGCTCGAAGAGCACGACGCCGCGCGCCGGCTGATGTTTCGCGCGCGCGAAGACAACGCGCTGCCGAAGGGCTATGGCGGCGGGCTTCTATCGCTGCACGACCTGCGCCCGTTCCCGCAGACGCCGGAGGAGATCGCGGAAGCTGCAGCCGCCATCAAGGACGCGAATTTCCGCATCCAAGCTGGTGTGGACGGGGTGCACATCTACAACCGCTTCGGGCACCATGCTGATGCCGATCCCTTCGAGCTTTTCCCCAAGCTAGGCGTCGAAGATGATGCCAGCCACGCCTTCTATCTCGGCTACGAACTCGCCAAGGCGGAGATCGCGCGCGCGCTCGGCAAGCGATACTCCCAGGACCGGCCTCTCGATTGGGGGGTTGCCGCCGAAAAGCCGTCCGAGGATATGATCCATCACGCACCGGAAGGGGCGACGCTGCGTGCGGCACGCGAGAAGGCAGAGCGGGAGCGGGATAAGAAGAAGTAGATTCGAGGCTCCGCCGTTATGCCTCCGCCAACGGCGTGACGACGTGGAGCATGTTCAGCAAAAGTGAACGGCGGTGTGTATATTGCCGGTCGTGGCGAATGCATATCGGATGAGAATCGAAAGCTGGAGACGCCGATGCCGCTGATTATCGAAACGATCGTGACGACGCGCGCCAAGAGCGGCGAAGTCCACATCGCGCCGCTTGGGCTCATTCAGCGCGGCGAGCATTGGATCATCGCGCCTTTCACCCCATCGACGACATTGACGAACCTGCGGGAGAACCCGTGCGCGGTGGCCAACCACGTCGATGATATGCGCATTTACGCTGGCTGCGTGACGGGACGGAAAAAGTGGGTCGTCAAACGTGCTGAGAAAATCGACGGTGCGGTTCTCAAGGCGGCGCTGTCCCACTGGGAATTGAAGGTCGAGGACATTGAGGAAGATGACGTGCGACCGCGCTTTGTCTGCTCGACCGTATTCACGGGCGACCACAAGCCATGGAGCGGCTTCAACCGCGCCCAGGCTGCCGTGCTCGAGGCGGCGGTTCTCTGCACCCGCCTCAAGATGCTGCCGAAAGAAAAGGTCGAAACCGAGCTGGCGTATCTGGAGATCGCCATATCGAAGACGGCCGGCGAGCGCGAGCTGGAAGCGTGGGGCTGGCTGATGGAGAAGGTCGAAGCGTGGCGGAAGGGGGAGTGAGATTTCCCAGTTTAAACCTACGACAGAGGCAGCGCGATGCAAATTGGATCGGTTACAGACTGGCTTCAAACAACAATTTTTGGCGCTTCAGCGTTAGCAGCATACTGGGGCTTATCTGCGTGGAAACAAGAGGCTGTTGGAAGAAGAAAAGCTGAGCTTGCTGAGGACATTCTCGCTCGCTTTTATGAAGCTCGGGATATTTTTCCTGTTCTAAGGAGCCCGTTTAGCTCGCCGGGAGAAGGTGCGACACGGCAGAAAAATGACGACGAAACTGAAGACTTGGCGCGACACCTGGATCTGCTTTACGTGCCGTTCGAGCGATACAACTACCACCGAGAGTTTTTTGCTCAGCTCCAGTCGAAAAGGTATCGTTTCAGAGCTTATTTTGGCGAACAGGCCGATGAACCGTTTGTGAAGCTAAATAAAGCGCTCAATGAGTTTCTAGTTGCGGCACGAATGAGGATAGTAACTTATCCACCTAACGAGGCTGTCGCCGACTTTGAGCGAAAAAGGGAATATGACGCCAAGGTATGGCAACATGAGGAGAATGATGCACTACAAACTCTTGTTGTGCAGGCCGTCGAAGAACTCGAGAAAATCTGCAAACCTTTGCTATCTGACTCCTCTAAGAACTAGTGGCAAGTCGTACCACACTCTTTGGCTACGAGTACCGGATTGCAGTACCCCCCGCGTAGTGACTGCACCCCGTAGCTTTTTAGCGCGATGACGCGAAGCTTCAGCTTCGCGCTGGGCCTTCGGCCCTGCCGGATTGCAATTAAAAGCGGGCGGGGCCGCCGGGGCGGTACGTGAAAGGGGTCATGCGAGTTGGGCACCGGACGCTGTTGCATCTTCCGAGACGTGCTTGGGCTCCCTCCGTCGAGGGATTGAAGGATGCCCTTACTTCTCCGCCTTGCGGTCTGCGACTTCAAGGTTCCATTCCTTCCAGCCGTCTACCCCGTCAGGAAACCAGGTGACGTCGGTGTGGCCCCATTCGAGCGCACGCTTGGCCGCGTTCCAGCTCATCCAGCAGTCGCGCAGGCAGAAGAACACCAGAGGCTTCGTCTTGTCGCCACCCGTCAAGCGATCCAGCCCGTCACGGAAATATTTCTCGAATTCGTCGTTCAAGACGCCGTACCCGACATTCGGCAGCCACACCGCGCCTTTGATCGTCGTATGCTTGGGTTCGCGCCAGATCGTCGACTTCGGCAGGTTGGCCGGTTTGGGGGCCTGCGGAAACACGTCGATAAACACTGCACCGCTCTTGAAAAGAACCTCGGCGGCCTCGGTGTCGACGACCCTACCGCCTTTGAGCGTCGCCGGTACCGGCGCGCGGTACTCCCCGGTGCGGTAATCGTCGGGCTCGGGGGGCTCTGTTGTGCCAACACTTCCTGAAGTCGTGTTGGCCGATTGAGTGCCAACAGCTTCTGAAGTCGTGTTGGCCGCGGACTCATCTGCGGCCAGCGCGGCAACCGATGACAGCACGGCGGTCGCGAGTACGGCGATCAAGGTCTTGAGTTGCATTGGTTTTTCTTTGTCCGGCCTAGGTTCTGTGATCGGAGGACCTGCTATACCATTGGATTAAGCGTGTCGCATAGAGTTCCAGTGCCGCCTTAGCGCAACTGTTGGACTATTTGCAGAACGGCGCTGCCGGTCTAGTTTTGTTGCAGAACAAAACACCTGTATGTGGCAGAGCCGCACAACTCCTGACTGCGGCAGAGCCGCACAAGCACCTGAGCGCGGCGAGGCCGCAAAAGAGCCCATGACCCAGATCCCTGATTTCACCACGATCGACCTTGGCACCACAAAAGCCCCTGAGGTGACGCCCGCCAGCGGCGTGTGGACAACGCCCGAAGGCATCGACGTGAAGCCCGTCTACGGCGAAGCCGACCTCAAGGGCCTCGACTTCCTGGAGACGTATCCGGGCATTGCGCCCTACCTGCGCGGGCCTTATCCCGCGATGTATGCGGCCCAGCCGTGGACGATCCGCCAATACGCCGGATTCTCGACGGCGGAAGATTCGAATGCCTTTTACCGGCGCAACATCGCGGCGGGGCAAAAGGGGCTATCGGTCGCCTTCGATCTGGCAACCCACCGCGGTTACGATTCCGATCATCCGCGCGTGAAGGGCGACGTCGGCATGGCCGGTGTGGCGATCGATTCCATCTACGACATGCGCACGCTGTTCTCGGGCATCGACCTGTCCGAAATGTCGGTATCGATGACCATGAACGGGGCGGTGTTGCCGGTGCTGGCCCTCTTCATCGTCGCAGGTGAAGAACAAGGCGTCTCGGCCGACAAGCTGTCGGGGACCATCCAGAACGACATCCTCAAGGAGTTCATGGTCCGCAA
>LOEV01000033.1 GCA_001516065.1 Alphaproteobacteria bacterium BRH_c36 | reverse complement strand
GGTACCAAACGTCAGGTGCGCTACACTCGTGTTCCGGTTCTTACAGGACCGGCCGATTATCTACGGGTGCGGCGATCTTGCGCTTCGCCTTTTTCAGGTCAGTCTTCGTGACCATCTCTCCAGATACGAACATGGAACACGTCGAAGAATTGACTCGCGTCGTTTCGGGGCGGGTCAACATGAGGTTCTCTCCATTTTCGGAGAAGCAACAACACCTGAGCCGTTACTATTCTGCGGGAGACGACACCTCCACTGGTTTTAGGATCGCTTTTCCCATGCCGGCTTCGGTTTCGAGTCGACGAGCCACGTCTCCCGGTGATCCAGTCTTCCTCGCGAAGAGCGAATAGGCCACCGGCACCAGATAAAGTGTCATGAAAGTGGCGGCCAACACGCCCGATAGAACAACGACGCCGATGACAAATCGAGTCTCTGCGCCGGCCCCAAACGACAGGATCAGTGGAATGCTTCCAGCTGCAGTCGTGATGCCGGTCATAATGATGGGGCGTAATCTCGTCACAGCTGCTTCTTCGAGAGCCGCATCAAAAGCCTTGCCTTCATCACGTAGCTGGTTGGCGAACTCAACGATCAGAATGCCGTTTTTTGCGGCAAGCCCGATGAGCATGATAAGCCCGATCTGCGAGTAAATGTTGAGCGTGGCACCCGTCAGCCACATCCCGAACAAGGCACCGCCAACAGCAAGCGGCACCGTGAACATTATGACCAATGGGTGAATCCAGCTCTCGAACTGTGCGGCAAGAACGAGGAAGACAACGATGAGCCCGAGCAGGAACACGAACAGCAGCGATTGCCCTGCGTTCTTGTAGTCCAATGACTGCCCCTTGAAATCGATGATTACCGATGGCGGTAGTTTCTCGCGCGCCAGCTTTTCGACATGTGCCAGCGCTTCTCCAAGTGCCAGTCCGTCGGAAAGGTTCGCCTCCAGCGTGATGGCGCGGATGCGGTTATATCTATTGAGCGCAGTCGAACCAGCTTCCTCCCGGACAGTTACAAAGTTGGAGAGGGGAATAAGGGCGCCTGAGCGCTCGGATCGAACGTAAATATTCTGCAAGCTCGTCGGCGTGCGCTGGATGGCGCGTTCGCCTTCAAGGATGACGTCATATTCTTCACCATCATCGATGTAGGTCGTGACACGCCGCGAGCCAAGCATGGTTTGCAGTGTGCGCCCGATATTCGATACCGTAACGCCGAGTTCGGCCGCGCGATTGTAGTTGATCTCGACGCGCAATTGCGGCTGGGTTTCCTTGTAGTCCCAATCGAGGCCGACGAGACCTGGATTATCCTTCTCAATGGCAGAGACAAGCACGTCCCGCCACTCAGCAAGTAGTTCCCACGTGCCTCCACCTATTGTCATGCGGAATGGTTTTTGAATTCCTCCAGCAAAACCCTGGCGCATCACTGGAAAGGCGCGAACCCCCGGCAAACTCGCGAGATCTCGACGGATTTCGTCCATGATCGTCCATGCGGAGCGACGCTTCGACCAATCGTTCAGGACGGCGATGACAATCCCGGAATTGAAGGATTCATAGTTGTTGAAGGTTCGCGGCGCGCGAACGAGGAGCCGTTCAAATTCTCCAGATTCAGTATATGGAACCAGACGACGCTCAATCTCGTCCATGTACTCCTGCATGTAGGCGTAGGTGGCACCTTCAGGTCCATTGACGATGACGAAGAAGGCGCCGCGGTCCTCTTTGGGCGCATACTCGGCAGGCAGTTTCTGGAACAGCCACCAGGATGCCCCGACGAGACCGAAGAACACCATAATCACGACAACCCAACCACGCAGCGCAGCATGAAGGGTGATCCTGTAAGCGTTGCGTATCGCTCCAAAGGCCCTGTCTACGGCGCGTTCTGACCATCCTGGGGTGTCTGCGCCCTTCAACACCTTGCTTGCGATCATCGGTGAAAGCGAAAGTGCAACGAAACTCGAGAAGGCTACGGCTGCAGCCATGGTCAGCGCGAACTCGGAAAACAGCCGGCCGATGTCTCCTTCAAGGAATGCGATCGGAACGAATACGGAAATGAGAACGACGGTTGTCGCTATGACGGCAAATCCGACTTGGCGCGTCCCCCTGAAAGCGGCAACGAGCGGCGTTTCCTTGAGTTCCCGGATGCGGCGGACGATGTTCTCCAGAACGACGATCGCATCGTCCACGACGAGACCGATGGCCAAAACCAACGCGAGTAGCGTCAGCAGGTTTATAGAGAACCCCAGTGCGTAGAGAACGGTGAAGGTCGCGACAATCGAAACGGGCACCGTGACCGCGGGTACCAGCGTTGCGCGCACGCTTCCAAGAAAGACGAGTATGACAAGAATGACGAGGCCGATAGCGACGAACAGAGTCTTATAAACCTCTATAATTGCGCCTTCGACAAAAACCGAAGTGTCATAGCTCTGGCGGATGGACATACCTTTGGGCAGTCCGGCGGCATTGATAATGGCCGCCTTCTCCTTTGCCGCGCGGGCAACTGCGATGGTGTTGGCGGTCGATTGCTTGATGATTCCGATACCGACCATCGGCACGAGGTTGCCGCGAAAGAAGCTTCGGTCTTCCTCGGTTCCCTTTTCGACACGCGCGATATCCCCAAGCCGAATGAGATAGCCATCTTCGCCACGGCGCAGGACAAGACTTGCAAATGTATCGGCGGAGGTAAACGAACGCTCGATGCGTACCGTGAAGAGCTGGTTGCGTGATTCAATTGAACCTGCGGGCAATTCGACGTTCTCCGAGCGCAAGGCATTCTCGACGTCGTTTGCCGTCAACCCTCGTGCCGCCATCGCCTTGCGGTCGAGCCAAATACGCATCGCATAAATTTGTTGTCCACCGACCCTCACCCGCGCGACGCCATCGAGAACCGAAAACCTGTCAAGGAGATAACGCTTGGCGTAATCCGTGAGTTCGGGGACGGTCATCTCGTTGCTGGCAAGGTTGAGCCACATGATGACGTCCTGGTCGCCGTCGACCTTCTGAATCTCAGGCGGGTCGGCTTCAGCTGGCAGGTCGGCGAGTATGCCGGAAACCCGGTCGCGTATGTCGTTGGCGGCGGCATCGACGTCGCGGCCGACTTTGAACTCGATCGTCACTGTTGATTCGCCGTCTTCGCTCTTGGATTCGATAAACGAGATGCCTTCCACGCCTGAAATTCGTTCTTCGATCAGCTCGGTCACGCGTGTCTCGACAATGTTGGCAGAGGCGCCAGGATAGCGGGTCTCGATGCTGACGACGGGTGGATCGATATCCGGATATTGCCGCAACGGCAGACGTTCGTACGCCACCAGACCGAATGCAATGAGTAGGAGGGATGTGACGGCAGCGAAAACAGGCCGCTTGATGGATACGTCCGAGATCAACATCTGCTCTTGGTCCGATTCTGCTGCTTTCGGATCTCAATTCGTTCAAGGCTCGAGGGCTTCTGTTGGGTCCTCATTGGCCATTGAAGTCTCAGGTGCCGTTCGCCCGCTTCCGGTTGAGAAGATCTGCGAGCGGCTCACCTCCCTTGTCGATAGCTGTCACCTCGACAGCCTGGCCGTCTCGCACGCGCAACGTTCCATCGACGACGACAAGCTCCCCGACATCAAGTCCCGAGACAACTTCCACATTGCCGTCGAGGCGCGTTCCAAGCTCGACCATTCGAGATTGAGCCTTGCGGCTTTTATCCTTGGTATCCACGACAAAAACGCGGGTTTCGCGCTTGCGCGTGATGACGGCCTGCTCGGGTATGACGGCAGCCTTCCGTCTGCTCTTCAGAACTTCCAAAGTCATCAGGATGCCCGATTTCAAAACACCGTCCTTGTTGGGGAGGACTGCGCGCACCTTCACCGAGCGGGTCACGGGATCCACCCTGCTGTCGATGCCGGTGATTTCTCCAGTGAAGCTGCGTCCACCGAATGCGTCTGCCTTGGCTTCTATCGGCAGACCCACCTTCAGGGTCGACAGGAATGTCGAGGGGATCGAGAAGTCGAGCTTCATGACGCTGTCATCGTCAATCGTCGTGATGACGGTCCCTGGCTCCACGAGCGCGCCGACGCTTATCCGGCGTAGTCCGACGACTCCGTCAAAAGGCGCTTCGATCCGGCGATCGGCAAGGCGCGATTTGACCGCTTCGAGTCGCGCCAGGGCCGTTTCATGGTCACGGCGGCGTTCAGACAGCAACGCTTCGGAACTCACACCTCTTGAGGCAAGAGGCTCAGTGCGCTTGAGTTGTTCAGCGGCTTCGCGGACGGTGGCCTCTGCCTCTCGATATTGGGCAGTCTCTTCAGAGTTCGTCATCAACGCCAGCGTTTCGCCTTTGGAAACGCGTTGGCCGTCCTCGAAATTCAACTTCGTGATGATCTCGGTCACCTGCGCTGTAACCGTAACCTGTTCATTGGCGCGCAACGTGCCCAAAGCTTCGACGCGGTCGAAAATCTCCTCCTCGATGGCTTCGACTAGGATTACCGGGGTTGGTGCGGTCTGGGCAAGAGTCGATCTGGAAGGGTATAAAGCGAACATCAGTACACAGATCAGTCCGGCGATCTGGGGCACGCTTGCCAACGCTCTGAATGGTGCCACTAATCCAGTCTCCTGTTGCAAGCCTATTTCTCTGCAGCTGGTTGGGAATATATTCTCGGAGGAGCGATGACGCACTGCAAGGCTAGCATGAGCATACGCGCCACCATGCCATCAGATTTTAGTTCACGTACACGTGAAGACAGTGCCACTAGTACCGCCGATCAGAAGTCCCTGCATCATGCCAGTCAAGCACCGTCAGGGACTTCTGATCGAAAAGCGGCACTAGAAACAATATCTTGCTAGTACCCTTTACGTTCCGAAGTTCGCTCCGGAGGTCGCCGCGGGTGACTCACGAACTTCGGAAAGTGGGTGTTAGTATTCCTGCAATCGATCCGGCGCGCGTATTCGTCCCATCCACCGCCGATCCGTCTGCCGCCGCGATAAGATTGACAAGTTACGTGCACTTATTTTCAATCTACAGTGAGACCTCCCATAGGGCATTTCTGACTAGGCGGTTCCATGAATAAAGGCTCATTTTTTGCGGCGGCGCTGACCACAACGATTCTGGTTTCAGTGCCTGTTAATGCAGACGAAACCGGACTTGCGTCGATGCATGACTGGCGCGTCGAAGGCCGAAAGACTTGCATGGCCAATCACTTCCATCACGGAAGCGGAACTGGCAGGAGCAAAGCGGACGCACGAAAGGCTGCAATCAATGCTTGGCAGGAATTCACGGCTTTCGAATATGGACTGGACTGGGCCTACTTCCGCAATTCGGCCAGCAAATCGATTGCATATTCCAATACCGCAGAGGGATGGTCGGCGAATGTCGAGGCGAGGCCGTGCAACCCGAAGCGGCGCCGATAATTTTGCACTAGCGTTCAGCCTGACCTGGTAGCGGGCACGGCGACCTGCCCGTCCTTGCTGCAGGTCACTGTCCGGGCGACCTCTTGTCTGAACTGGAAAGTGCCGTTCCACGACTGGTCAAATCAGCGCCGCGTCACGTATAACGGCTATCAGGCAACGGTCTCTGCGAGCCACTTGCGCGGGCATGCCGTTGGCGGGTCGTCAATACCAACAGAAAAGCCATCATGAGCGGCATTCTTGCACTACTGGACGACATCGCGGCCATCGCCAAGCTCGCGGCCGCCCAGGTCGACGACATCGCGGCGCAAGCGGCAAAGGCTGGCAGCAAATCGATCGGCGTTGTCATCGATGACGCCGCGGTGACTCCGAAATACGTGAGCGGCCTGCCCGCCGCGCGCGAACTTCCCATCGTCGCGAAGATTGCGCGCGGATCGCTCTTCAACAAGCTCGTCATTCTGCTGCCGCTGCTTCTCCTGCTGCATCTGGTTGCACCGTGGACCATCCCGCCGCTCCTCATCATCGGCGGGTGCTATCTCTGCTTCGAAGGCTCGGAGAAGATCTGGCATGCAATCACCCACACCAAGGAGGCTGGACCGCAGACCGCGGAAACGCTCGACGCAGCGCATATCGAGGAGGAGCGGGTGGCCGGCGCCATCAAGACGGACTTCATTCTTTCCGCCGAGATCATGACGATCGCGCTGGCGACAATCGACGCCGACACGATCTGGATGCGCGCAATCGTTCTGGCCGTCGTGGCGGTGTTGATCACGGTTCTTGTCTACGGCGCTGTCGCGCTGCTGGTGAAGATCGACGATCTGGGCCTGAGGCTGGCCCGGACCAGCCGGTTCGAGATCGGGCGGGCCATGGGCCGCGGCCTCGTCATCGCGATGCCGACGGTGTTGAAGGCCATTGCCGTTGTCGGAACGGCCGCGATGCTGTGGGTAGGCGGCAGCATCGTCATCCACAGCTTGCACGAACTACAAATATCGTGGCCATACGAGACCATCAAAGCCTTCGCCTACTCTTTGTCCGGCAACGGCACCGCCAGCTCGTTTGCCTGGATGGTAACGGCGACGTGCGACGCGATTATCGGTTTCGTCCTCGGCACCATCCTCATGCCGGTCGTGAAAGCATTTTTGGTGCCTTTCGGGACGCTGTTCCCTGAGAAAAAGAACGTCGGTTGATATTCGGCCTTAGGGACTGTCCTGGCTGATGCCCGCCCATAACCCTTCCCGACGTTTTTGCCGTGGAGATGGGAAGTAGCGGAAAACCAGCCCCGCCAAATGTCAGGTGAAAAAGCTACACTAGGAACATAGAGTTGCTAGTGTTCCTTATGGTTCTGACATTTGCTCAAGAGTTCGCCGCACAGGAAATCAAATGTCAGAACCGGAACACTAGTGTAGCGCACCTGACGTTTGGTACCCGCTTGCGGCTGGACTCGAAACCAAACGTCAGGTGAAAAAGCTACACTAGAATTATAGAGTTGCTAGTGTTCCTCATGGTTCTGACATTTGCTCAAGAGTTCGCCGCACAGGAAAGCAAATGTCAGAACCGGAACACTAGTCGAAATGCAGCTGCAGCGGGGTCAGTTCGATCCCTTCGTATCGCGCAGTCCAAGTCTCTCCGGAGCGCGCAGCCATCGCCTCCGTCAATGTGCCGGTTGTCACGAGTTCTCCGGGACCGAGTGGCTCGCAATCTGGATATCGCGCGATCTCCTCGACCAGGAATTTCAAGGCTTCTATCGGACCGCCGAGAACACTTTGCGCGAAGCCTTTCCGCCTGACTCCCCTATCGTTCTCAAGCTCAACAGCGAATGTGGAAATTTCGACCGCGCGCTCGGTACGTGCACGCGTGATATCCAATCTTTCCCCGACCACCAACGCGCCATGAACACCGAATGCAGCGGCTGCGTCCGCCGCTGTGAATTCCCAGTTGGGAAAGACGGAGTAGACCAGCTCGAAGCCGGGAGCCACCCAATCGATGCAGTCAATGAGATCGGCGCTGGTCATGCCAAGGGCGGGGGCCGACTTAAGGTGCAGCACGAGCTCGGGCTCGATGCGAGGTTCCGGCATTCCGCTCAACATGGTCCCATTCTGGCCATCTGCGGTATCACTAACAGTCGTGTCGAAGACGTAGTTCCAAATCGGAGCCGAAATTCCCAGATCGCTCCATATCATCCTGTTGGTGAATCCGATCTTGCGGCCGATGGGCTTTTCGCCTTGAGCACGACGTAGATCGCGAACCCGAGCGACGACCTTGTACGCCTCGGCCAAATCGAAAGACCGATAGCGCCGCGCGAACGGCACGACTTGTCGCTCGGTGTGGAGTAGAGCCATCAACTCATGGCTGATCTGCTCGAAATCAGCTGCTTCTTTCATGGGATTGGCTCTCCTGTGCCGAGGCGGGGCAAGGATAGCTTAGCACTTTCGCTACTTCCGAGTACTGGCCGAAGACGCGGAGGCATAGTTGCCCGTCGCCAGTTCAAAAAGCACAGCCCGACGGACCTACCGGCACCCCTCGAATTTATGCAGCCATTGACTGCGGTCTGGAAAAATTCGGTCGTGCCTCAGCGCCGGTGCTTGGATACAGTTTGAAGCGAGCCGGCGTCCGCTGCCTTCGCGAGGCGAAAACCCCAAATTGGTAACTGCCAACAAAAAGCCCGCCGAATTACTCCGGCGGGCGAATTTTCTTTGCGTGTCCAACTTAGTGGCCCGTCGCGCCTAAATCGCATCATAGCCGCAACCTCGTTCGTTTTAGGCGCGACATGAGGGCCACTAGCAACATTAATGACTTCGTGAGGCGTTTATCACGCCTTAATTGACACCGGCC
>LOEV01000032.1 GCA_001516065.1 Alphaproteobacteria bacterium BRH_c36 | reverse complement strand
GAGGTTGCGGCTATGATGCGATTTAGGCGCGACGGGCCACTAGGACGCTTTGCAGTCGAACGGCGCGGACAAGGAGGCATTCTTTTTGCGGAACGGTCAGCTGATCGGCGTCGTCATCCCGGCGCTCAACGAGGAAGACGCGATCGGCAAGGTGATCGCGGAGATCCCCGGCTGGGTCGATGCGATCGTCGTTGCCGACAACGGCTCGCGGGACCGCACGGGCGAGGTTGCACGGCGCGCTGGAGCGCAAGTCGTGCGCGAAGACGAAGCCGGCTACGGGGCGGCCTGTCTAGCCGGGATTGCAGCGCTGCCCACGTGCGACATCGTCGTGTTTCTCGACGGCGACTATTCGGATTTTCCAGCCGACATGGGACTACTCGTCGATCCGATAATCGCAGGCGAAGCCGATCTGGTTGTCGGCTCCCGGGTACTGGGCGGCGCCGAACGCGGCTCCCTGACGCCGCAGCAGGTGTTCGGAAACTGGCTCGCAACGCGCCTGATCGGCCTCATTTGGGGGGAGCGCTTCACCGATCTCGGCCCGTTCCGCGCCATCCGTTCAAGCACGCTGCAACAGATCGCCATGTCCGACCGGGACTACGGCTGGACGGTCGAGATGCAGGTCAAAGCCGCGAAAGAAGGGCTCAGGTGCACGGAAGCGCCGGTGCGCTACCGCAAACGGATCGGCGCGTCCAAGATTTCGGGAACGATTGGCGGCACGTTCAAGGCGGGCACCAAGATCCTGTCCGTCATCGGCTGGCACGCACTTGCCCGACCTCTCGCAAACTCCGCGCGGGGCGATTGACCCTTATGCCCGAAGCTCTTATTTCATCGCCATGAGCAAGCTGGACATCATCACCATACCCGACCCGATCCTAAGGGAGATTTCGACGCCTATCGAGCGCGTCGACGATGACGTGCGCCAGCTGATGGACGATATGCTCGAAACAATGTATGACGCGCCCGGCGTTGGCCTAGCCGCCATCCAGGTTGGTGTCCCAAAGCGCCTGCTGGTTCTGGACGTTGCCGACGAAGAGGAAGGGCCGAAGCCATTCTTCATGGCTAATCCGGAGATCGTCCGCCTCGGCGATACGACACGGGTGCATGAAGAGGGCTGTCTGTCGATCCCGGGCATTCACGTCGAAATCGAGCGGCCGGGCGATGTCGTGGTGCGCTACGTCGACCGGCGCGGCGAACCGCAGGAACTGGCCGCCAACGGGCTGCTCGCAACCGCCATCCAGCACGAACTCGATCATCTCGACGGCAGGCTCATCATCGATTTCATGTCACGGCTGAAACGCGACATGGTGATCCGCAAATTCAAGAAGCAGGCGCGGGTAGACTAAACCGGGGGCGCCCCCTCATATTCCGCCACTGAGGCGAAGGAGCCCTAACCCATTGCGCATCGTTTTCATGGGCACTCCGGAATTCGCCGTTCCGACGCTATCGGAGCTGATCGGCGCCGGCCACGACATCGTCGCGGTCTATTCGCAGCCTCCCCGGCCCGCCGGACGCGGCATGGCTGAACGCCGCTCGCCGGTGCATGCTTTCGCACTCGAACTGGGGATCGAGGTGCGGCATCCGTCGAGCCTAAAGGAAGTGGGCGAGCAGTCTTCCTTCGCGGCGCTTGAAGTAGACGCGGGCGTAGTTGTCGCCTATGGGCTGATCCTGCCAAGGGCCGTACTCCATGCACCGCGGGAGGGCTGCTTCAACGGCCACGCTTCGGCGCTGCCGCGCTGGCGGGGGGCGGCTCCCATCCAGCGGGCTATCATGGCGGGAGACGCCGAGACGGCCGTCAACGTGATGCGCATGGACGAAGGGCTGGACACAGGACCTGTATGCCTCGCCGAGAGCGTCGCCATCGGTCCCGACATGACGGCCGGCGAGTTGCATGACCGTCTCTCGGAAGCGGGCGCCGGGCTGATGGTGAGGGCGATGGCTGCACTCGAACGCGGTTCGCTCGACTGCACGCCGCAGCCCGCCGACGGAATCACGTATGCGGCCAAAATCGACAAGGCGGAAGCGCGGATCGATTTCGACAAGCCGGCCCGCGAGGTTCACAATAAAATTCGCGGGCTGTCGCCATTCCCGGGGGCCTGGTTCGAGATTGTGCACGGGGGCAAGTGGGAGCGCGTCAAGGTACTCAAATCGCGGCTATCGGATCTTTCAGGCGAGGCCGGCGAAGTCATCGCCTCGGGCGAAACACTGATTATCGCATGTGGCGGTGGATCAGGCGCGGTCGAGCTTGTCAGCCTGCAAAGGGCCGGCAAGAAGGCCTGCAGCGCGAGGGAATTCCTGCGCGGCGTGCACATCGAACCGGGCGCGCGGCTATAGGAATGAAACCCGCCGGGGGCGCGTTAAGCATGGTTGAAAAGGTGTGAACGCCTGCGTCTTCTCTTTGCTATTCTCCATTCGATAGCAATGCGTTGTCCTGGAGTTCTCAGATCATGTCTAAGCTACTATGCGTCGCTGTTGCGGCTACCCTGGCAATCGCCGCCACCGTTCCGGCCCAGGCCCAAGACGGCCGCACCACGCGAATCGAACCACGGCCGTTCTACGGTGCGACAGTCACGATCGAGGAAGGTGTGCGGGTTTTCCGGCCAATGCCCCCGACGAAGCACGTCATCGTCAATCCGGGCGGTGCGACGCCACTAACGCTCGGGTTCAATGAAACGACCGTTACCGAGAAACGCTACAACTACAATTATCACCAGCATAAACATTCCGGGGGCGCCGGTTACGGGCGCGGCTCGTTTTTTCCCGGCAGCCGTATTGGGCACATTGGGGTGGGGCGCTGAGTGGGCTGTCGCAAACTCAGCGCGGACGTTGAGATCGCATTGGTGAGCAGTTAGGGATAGGGCGGTTGCGTAACCACGTATGCCGCCGCCCGTTCTTTTGCAGCAACCCTCAACTGATCCGCCCATGCCGCGCTACCGACTGACCATCGAATACGACGGGACGACGTTCTACGGCTGGCAGTCGCAGGCCGGCGGGGAAGCCGTGCAGGACCATCTCGCCGCGGCAGTCTTCAAGGCATCGGGCGAAACGATCTCGGTGCGGGGGGCAGGCCGAACGGATTCGGGCGTGCATGCGCTTGGGCAGGTCGCTCATATTGATCTCGCGAAGGCCTGGGAACCTTACCGCCTCAGGGAAGCGTTGAACTTTCATCTGAAGCCTGTGGCCATCGCGGTGCTGGACGCAGCAGCTGCTGCTCCCGACTTCGATGCGCGCTTCAGCGCCACGGCACGACACTACCTCTACCGTATCCTGAGCCGGCGCGCGCCGCCGACGCTCGACAAGGACCGGGTCTGGTGGGTCACGATCGAACTTGATGCGTATGCCATGCACGAGGCTGCGCAAGTGCTCGTCGGACACCACGACTTCACCACCTTCCGTGCAGCAGGCTGCCAAGCCAACTCGCCGATGCGGACGCTGGACAGGCTCCATGTCGCGCGTGCCGGCGCGGAGATCCACGTCACGGCCTCGGCGCGTTCGTTCCTGCACAATCAGGTGCGCTCGATGGTGGGCTCGCTAAAACTCGTGGGCGAGGGCCGGTGGACGGCCAACGATCTGCGCGACGCACTCGACGCCCGCCACCGTCCAGCCTGCGGACCGGTCGCCCCGGCGGCGGGGCTCTATCTGACGCGCGTGGACTATCCCGGCGAAGCCTGACGCACCCCGAATGCGGTCAGTCGACCATCGCCAGGAATTCCTGGCGGGTGATTGCGCTGTCGCGAAAACAACCGAGCATGCGGCTCGTCACCAGTTCGGTTCCCGGCTTCATGACGCCGCGCGAGGTCATGCAATGGTGCTCGGCCTTGATGACGACAGCGACGCCTTGCGGCTGCAGCACTTCCTCGATGACATTGGCGATCTGCGCCGTCATCTTCTCCTGGATCTGAAGACGCTTGGCGTAGACATCGACGATGCGGGCCAGCTTCGAAATGCCGACGACGCGACCGTTGGGTATGTAACCGACCCAGGCACGCCCGATGATCGGGGCCATGTGATGCTCGCAGTGGCTCTCGAAGCGGATGGCCTGAAGCGTGATCATCTCGTCGTAGCCCTCGATTTCCTCGAAGGTCTTCTGGAGGATGCTGGCCGGGTCTTCGCCGTAGCCGCGAAACCATTCCTCGAACGCCTTGGCGACCCGTTTCGGCGTTTCATGCAAGCCGTCGCGGCCGGCATCGTCACCTGCCCAGCGGATCAAAGTCTCGACCGCTTTCTCGGCTTCGGCGCGCGGCGGGCGGGCGAGGCTTGATCCAACAGCGGAGGTGGAGGCCTGCGCGGTCTTCTTGTCGTCGGTCTTGCTGCGGTTGCTCACGTACGTTTTCCCGGGATTGTCGTAATTGCCAAGGCGATGATGTCGTCTTTACGCCGTGGAGTGGGTCATGGATCTTTGCTGCCGCTGACCGGTCCAGACTGCGGGTAATCGCTTGGTCCATCGAGGCCCGGCCCGCATTATCGGAACTGGCCAACAATACTAACGGCTTTGGAGCGGGCCGCAAGGTGAGCCGCGCCGGTCGGGCGCGGCCATAGGTCCCGGCTCATCAGCCGGATGCCACCGGTTCGCCCTTGTCGTTGACGAACGCGATGCGGATCATGTTGGTCGTGCCGGACTGACCGAGCGGCACGCCGCCTGTCACCAGGATGCCTTCGCCTGCTTTGACAAATCCCTGATCGAAAGCGATGCGGCAGGCTTGGTTGACCATGTCGGTCACGGACACCGGATCGTTTTCGACGACGACGGAGTGCAGCCCCCAGACAACCGCAAGTTTATGAGCCGTCGCGGCGACCGGGGTCAAACCCATGACAGGAAGGCCGGGACGTTCGCGGGCGACGCGCAGAGCCGTCGAGCCCGTCGCCGTGTAACAGACAATCGCTGCAAGCTGGACGGTATCGGCGATGGCGTGGGCAGCGGCAGCGATTGCATCAGCCGGCGTGGGCAAGGGCTCGGCCTGCCAAGCATGCAGGATGGCTTCGTAGCCCTTGTCATTCTCGACCTCGACGGCAATGCGATTCATCATTTCGATGGCCTCGATCGGGTACTTGCCGACCGCCGATTCCGCCGACAACATGACAGCATCGGCACCTTCGAAGACGGCGGTCGCCACGTCGGAGACTTCGGCACGCGTCGGCACCGGGCTGGTAATCATGCTCTCCAGCATCTGGGTGGCAACGACCACGGGCTTGCCAGCGCCGCGGGCCTTGCGCGTGATCTTCTTCTGCAGGCCTGGCACCTTCTCGATCGGCATCTCGACGCCGAGGTCGCCACGGGCGACCATGAATCCGTCGGCAGCCGCAATGATGGCATTCAGGTCATCGATGGCCTGAGGCTTTTCGACCTTGACCATGATGGCGGCGCGGTCGCCGATGATCTTGCGAGCTTCCAGGACGTCCTGGCCGCGCTGCACGAACGAAAGAGCGATCCAGTCGACGCCGATGCCAAGCAGGAACTGGAGGTCTTTATGGTCCTTCTCGGTCAGCGGGCTGATCGGCAGCAGGGTGTCGGGCAAACTGATGCCCTTGCGGCTGGCGAGCGGGCCACCAATCTGGACCTCGGCGACAATCCGGTCAGCCCCTGCCGTCGTGACGCGCATGCGCAGCTTGCCGTCGTCCAGGAGCAGGGTATGGCCCGGCTCAACGGCTTCGAAGATCTGCGGATGCGGGAGGAAGACGCGCTCGGCGCTGCCCGGCTTCTCCACGCGGTCGAAAATGAACTCGCTGCCCTGGGCGACGCTGACGCGCTCGCCCTCGAACGAGCCAAGGCGGAACTTCGGCCCCTGAAGATCCCCGAGAATGCCGATGGGGTATTGGCGCCGCGCCGAGATCTCCCGCACGCGCTCGTGCAGCTCGCCGGCCAATTCATGGCTGGCGTGGCTCATGTTGATCCGGAACACGTCGACTCCGGCGTCAAACAGCTGCTCCAGCATCTCAGGGGATTCGGATGCCGGCCCGATTGTCGCGACCACCTTCACCCGTCGATTGCGTCTCATTGCCCCGTTTCCCCCTGTTTTTCCGGATCCGACAACCTGATGGTCCATTGCTTGGAACCGCCGGTGTCGACCTCCATAAAGCCTTCACTTTGATATCCGTTGGCCTTGCAGTCGCGGACGCCGCTTACTGCAAAGATGTCCTGCCGGGTGCACATCTGCGTCGTGCCGCTCCAACCGCCGCCCTGATCATAGTCAATTGCGCGCACATAAATGAGCCGGCTCGGAATGCCACCGCGGAGCAGCACTTCGCAGGTCTGAGAAGCGATCGTCCACCAGCCTTCGGACGCCGGTGCGCCGTCCTTGTCGCGATAGCCGATGGCAACGCCGATACGGCTCGCAGTGTCATTGCAGAGCTTGAACTCGGCATGCGCCGGGGCCGGCGCACCTGCAGCCGCAGCCAGTGAACATGCAGCCGCGAGCAGTACAGACAACGAGCGGGTAGGCCGACGGCGCAGCCTCTCCTGCGTGTGGTGTCGAGTGCCAATACGCATCTCAGATTTGCTCGTTTCTCATTTCGCCAACTCAGCTTGCTCCAACACTTGGCAGGCCAGTGTTGAGACGCAAGCCGGTGTTGGGCACTTTTCCGCCAACACTCGGCAAGCCG
>LOEV01000031.1 GCA_001516065.1 Alphaproteobacteria bacterium BRH_c36 | reverse complement strand
GCATCATAGCCGCAACCTCGTTCGATTTAGGCGCGACATGAGGGCCACTAGCAACATCAATGACTTCGTGAGGCGTTTATCACGCCTTAATTGACACCGGCCTCGCCGCTCCGCCGGTCATTAAGGCGCGGCGCCTCACTAGGCGGCGGGCTAAGCGGACCGCCGCCAGACGAAGTCACCGCGCCTTACCGCATCTGCTTCATGCGGTGCGCTTCTCATCATCATCATCCTCCCAGGCGGTGAAGCCGGGGTCGAAGTTCTGGTCGGGGTAGGTCCCATACGGCGGGTGCGTTAACCCGAGGCCCGGAGGCATCCACCAGTCAGCCTTGCTAGTTCCGCCGGGCAGCTTAGCGGGCGCCACCAGAAATCCCGGAAACGGGTCCTGACGCCAAATGAGCCTGCCGCCGTTCGGCAGCCAGAACACTTCGCCGTCCTTCTGGCGGGCGGCGAATTCGCGATAGCCGTCTTCCGTATGGTCGAAACCGAGATGCTGATAAAACACCTCGCCGATATCGATGAAACTGCCGTCCTGACGCTTCCATTTGACCAATGGCATCAAGTGCCCTCCTCAAGTTTCGCCATCTTTTGCCCCGTTCATGTTAGCCCACTCGACGACGGCATCGTTTGATCTCGCTCCCACCCCCGTGCCAAGAACAACACCATGAACAGCACCCTCGCCGCGCCTCTCCGCGTGCTTCTCATCTCCGATGGGCGGCCCGGACATTTTAATCTGTCGGAGGGAATCGTCGCAGCGGTGGCACGCCGGCGCCCAGTCGAGGTGCACCGCCTTGACGTCCGCCGGCCGCGATGGATACCCGGCTGGACGATGGCGGTGCTGACCAACGCCGGAATCTCGCCGGTTCGCCTGCTGCAATCGCTATACGGCATCACCGAAGAAGGACTCGGCCAGCCGCAACTGATCGTTTCGGCTGGTGGCAATACGCTTTCCGCGAGCATCGCCGCCGCGCGCTTAACGAAGGCCCCCAACATCTTCTATGGATCGCTGCGGCGCTTTGCCCCCCGCGACTTCGCGCTCGTCATGACGTCGTACGCCGCCGACGCAAACGCGCCGAACCGCCTTATGTGGCTGAAGCCATCCAAACTCGATCCCGCCGACCATCCCTGCGCCACCAACTCGCGATCTGCAGCGATCAGCGCCACTGCCCCACAAAACCTCGGTCTGATCGTCGGCGGCGATGCCGGCACCGTCCGTTACACCGGCGACGACTGGGACAAGCTTATGGGACTGCTCGAAGCCTGCAGCAAAGCCTGGGGCTCCCGCTGGATCGTCGCCAACGCACCACGAACGCCGGAGGCCGTCTCCAACCGTCTCGCCGCGCAGACGAGCAGGCCCGACAGCCCCATCGCAAACTTCATTGACGTGCGTAGCGCCGGTCCAGGGACACTCGACCTGCTGCTTGGCGGCTCGCAGGCGGTGGTCTGCACGGCCGATTCCAGCACTATGCTGTCGGAGACGGTGTGGATGCAGCGTCCTGTGGTCGCCGTCGCTCCGCGAGACTTTGCGCTGCCAGAAAACGAAACAGCTTATCGCGACTGGCTGGAGAAGAACGGCTGGTCGCGGCAGATGCCGATCGACAGCCTGACACCGGGAACCCTGTCCGCAGCGCTAGCGCGCATTGTGCCGATTGCCCACAACCCGCTCGACCAGTTGGCTGCGGAATTGCAAAAGCGTCTGCCGGGGCTGTTCTCCTAACTATCCGCTTCGATCACGGCCACGTCGTCACCGCTGCGCACGGCTGCGAACGCGCGGACATCGTCGATCGCCTTCGCCCAGACATTGCACGGGCTGACGAGCCGGATCTCCTCGCCGCGCGACACCGGCGTGCGCCCAAAGCCTATCGCGATCGCGTTGCCACCCGGCCAGAATGCAATGTCGCCGAGATCCATGACGTCCTTTGCGCTAGGTTCCTCGCCGCTATTGATGTCGACTGTGAAGTAGATTTCCTCGCCCCACGTCTGCGCGCGCCCATAAATCGGCAGCGAACCCCGGATCTTGGAGGCAGTTGGCGTGTCGAGCAGCTCAGCGCGCACCGCCACCGAGCCTGCCCGGATGAGAATCGCTGTCATGACGCCTCTCCGCCTCTGATGAGTCGGCCGGCTTCCATAGCCTGCTGTACACCGACCGAAGCCAGCCCGGCGACGAACGACAGCCCCGGCAGCATCGCCCGGTCCGGCGCACCGGTCAAAATAGCAAATACCGCGAAGCCGACAACACCGGCGACCGCCGCCTCGATCCAGCCGAACCTGCCGCTGCCGATCACCTTCGGGATGACGATGACAGCCGCCAGCGCCGAAGGCAGCGCTGCCCATACGAATGCGGCAACCGCACTCGCACCAGCTTCAGGCAGCGGGTCCGGCAGCCAGCGCTGCATGCCGATCACCGGGCCCAGAAGCAGCGCGGCCGCGACCGTCAGCCCCGCAAAAAACGGCCCGACCAGCATATAGCCGAGAAACACCCACATTGCGCGCACCAGATTGCCGGGTTCGTTGCTGTTCGCTTTCGCCATTCCTGCCTCCGACGGTGAATTCCGATACGCGGCCGCACCGCGCTTGCTCCACAGGCTGGACGGGCGTAGCCCCAGCGCTCAGCCCGCCAGTTCCTTCAATCCGCGCCGGATAAGCTTCGCGGTATCCGCATCCGGCCCCAGATCCTTCAACGCCGCCGCCACCGCGCGCGCGGCTTCGCCCGGCTGATAGCCAAGGTTCGTCAACGCCGACATGGCTTCTGCGGCAGCGCTCGACTCCGAGACGGTGACGCCAGCCAGTTCTCCACCGCCACCCCCACCTGCTCCGACGCCGGCGATGGCAAGGCCCGGAGCCTTGTCCTTCAACTCGGCGACGATCCGCTGCGCGATCTTTTTGCCGACGCCGGGAGCCTGCTCGACCGCCTGCCAATTCCCGAACGCGATCGCATTGGCAAGATCGGCTGGCGACAGCACGCCGAGAACCGCCAGCGCCACCTTTGCGCCGACGCCCTGGACCGTCTGCAGCGTGCGAAACCAGCTCCGCTCCACCTCGGTGAAGAAGCCATAGAGCCGGATCGCGTCCTCGCGCACGTGCGTGTCGATGGTCAGCACCGCCTCCTTGCCGATTTCGAGCGCGCGCAGAGTGCGGGCGGAAGCTTGCACCTCGTAGCCGACCCCCCCGACATCGAGAATGACGATGCTTTCCCCGATGGCATCGACCTTGCCGCGTAGCTTCCCAATCATCATTGGCCCCGATCACTGCCGTTTCGCCCGAAATCATTCTGGCACATCTTACGACGCCTTCGGCGTCTTCGTCTTCATGATGGAAATCTATCCGCCGGACACAGTCAGCCCGTCGCGGTCCGGCGTGCCAGCCGCGCCGTTTCAACGGCGAGAGCCGCTGCCTTCGCCTGCGGGCCCGTGCGATGATTGGCATGGCAGATCGCGATTGCCAGCGCATCGGCTTCATCGGCGCTGGCGAACTTCGCGCGCGGCAGCAGAATCGCGATCATTGCCTGGATCTGGCGCTTGTCGGCGTGCCCGGTGCCAACGACGCTTTTCTTGATCAGGTTCGGGGAGTATTCGGCAACGCGCAAGCCTTTCAGTGCCGGTGCCAGCATGGCCATCCCGCGCGCCTGTCCTAGCTTCAATGTCGCCCGCGCATTATCGTTGACGAAGGTTTCCTCGACCGCGGCCTCGCGCGGCGAAAAACTCGCGATGACGCTGGAGACGCCTTCGAAGATCTCGCGCAGGCGATACGCGAGCTCTTCGTCGCTCGGTGAGGTTACATGCCCGGAGGCGACATAGCTGAGGCGCACCCCATCGCTTTCGACGATGCCCCAGCCGGTGCGGCGAAGCCCCGGATCGATACCGATTATGCGGACGGTGCGCTGATCCCCCATGGGGCTGGCTTACAGCGATTCGCCGGCAGACTGATCAGTCGGTCTATGTGATCTTCGCGAATGCGCGGGCATTGCCCTTGCGACCGGCCCCTCCGTCGGCAGGTTCGCCGATGCTCCACGGCAATTCATCCAGCGCCCGCTTCAGTTTCCCTCTGCGCGCTTCCTGGGACTTCCCATCCTCCAGGCTGCCCCAGTACATGCGGCTTAGGTTGCGGCCATAATCGTGAAATCTCTGACTGCCGATACGCATCGCTGTTACCTCGTGTCGAACGCTTCGATGAGGTCAGGATAGCAATGCCCCGGAAAGCTTTCGTTCACTACGGCGGCACAATTTTAGTCAGCTTTGTTTCAGTTAAGCGTCATATCTGCCGCGTCCGGTATCGACGGCCGCGCCACGGTGGCCAGCGGGAACCCACTCAGGCTGCCGTCAGCTTGGCCATGACCTCGTCGGAGATTTCGAAGTTGGCAAAGACGCTTTGCACGTCGTCGTCGTCTTCGAGGGCTTCGATCAACTTGAGGATGGTCGCCGCATTTTCCTCGTCAACGTCATTGGAGAGATTGGGTCTCCAGACATCTCTGACGCTCTTTGCTTCGCCCAGGCCTTCCTCGAGCGCGCCCGCAACCGTCCCAAGGTTGTCGAAACTGCAGCTGATAAGATGCCCATCCTCATCGGAGACGCAGTCGTCTGCACCGGCTTCGATGGCCGCTTCGAGCACGGCATCGGCGCTGCCCGCCTCGCTGGCGTAGATGATCTCGCCGACATGATCGAACATATGCGACACTGCCCCCGTCGAGGCTAGGTTGCCACCATGCTTGGCGAAGGCCGCGCGCACCGCGGCACTCGTGCGGTTTCGGTTGTCGGTTAGCGTTTCGACCACGACGGCAACCCCGCCCGGCCCATAGCCTTCATAGCGGATCGGCTCGATGTCTTCCGCGTCCGCGCCGCTGGCTTTCTTGATCGCCCGCTCGATATTGTCCTTGGGCATGTTCTCCGCGCGTGCGGCCTGCAGCGCAAGACGCAGCTTCGGGTTCATCGCCGGATCGGACAGTCCGTTCTTCACTGCGATGGTGATCTCGCGGGCGATCTTGGTGAACACCTTTGCCTTGGCCTTATCCTGCTTGCCCTTGCGGTGCATGATGTTCTTGAATTTCGAATGCCCGGCCATCGTCTGCGTCTCCGAATTCGTCTGCGCATTGGTGTCATGTCAGTGGCTGAATCGCTGCCCGCTTTTTGCGCGAGCCGAGGCCCACCGGTCAAGCCAGCCGGCTTGCATCGCAGCCCGTGCCGCGACGCTTACCTACCAGAAATCTGGTTCCGATGGCGACAGGCACCCGCCGATGCGCACCGCCCTGACGTGACGCGCAAGCCCGCTCGCATCATCGATATCGACCGCGACGCCCGAAATCGTCGCAGGCCCCATCGCCGGTTCGAAACGGTCTTTCGGGATCCGTGTCACGAATCGATGCAATGGTTCGTCCGACACCATGCCGAGAACCGAGTTGTAGTCGCCACACATGCCGGCATCCGACATGTATGCCGTGCCGCCTGGCAGAATGCGCTCATCCGAAGTCGGCGTGTGGGTGTGGGTGCCGACAACAAGGCTGACCCGCCCATCGACGAACGTGCCCAAGGCCTGCTTTTCGCTGGTCGCCTCGGCATGGAAATCGATGACGATGGCATCGGCCGCGTGCCCCAGGGGGCAGGAAATCAACTCCTGCTCGACAGCCCGGAACGGGCAGTCCATCTCCGCCATGTAGACCCGGCCCAACGCGTTCACGACAAGTACCTGTGCCCCATTGCGCGCTTCATAAAGCCCCGCGCCCCGGCCCGGCGTTCCAGGCGGAAAATTGATCGGCCGGATCAGCCGGTCCTGGCGCTCGATATAGACGAGCGTTTCCTTCTGGTCGAAGGAGTGGTTGCCGAGCGTCACCGCATCGGCCCCCGCATCGAGAAGCTCCATGTGGATCTTCTCGGTGATGCCGAACCCGCCGGCCGAATTCTCGCCGTTGATGACGACGAAATCGAGCTTCCAGCGCACTCGCAGCCCGGGCAGCGTCTCAAGAATTGCGCTCCGGCCCGCGCGGCCGACGATATCGCCGAGAAATAAAAGTCGCATACGATCTTTTTTGTTGTTGTTTCAGTTCACGAACAGCGGTGCGGCCCCGATGGCGTCAGCACCCAGTCGCAGGGCACGTCATAACTGTCGCGGGGCACCGCGTCGAGAAGCTGCTCGTCGTAGGCCAGTCCGATTGCGATAACCGGCTTCAACGCCCTGAGCTTGGCCAGCGTCCGGTCATAAAACCCGCCGCCGTATCCCAGCCGGTAACCCTGCGGATCGAACGCAAGCAGCGGCACCAGCAGGATATCGGGTAGAACTTCCGGCGCGCTGCCGAGGGGTTCGCAAATCCCCCAGGTCTTTTCTTCCATCGCATCGCCCGGCGCCCAGGCCCGCATGATCAGCGGCTTCGACTTGCCCGCGATCACTGGCAGGGCGAGCTTGAAACCTTCCTCATGCAGCCGGTTCATCAGCGGCGCGGCATCGATCTCCTCGCCGATCGCCGAAAAGCCGGACACGATCTGGCCTGGCTTGGTCGGGCAAAACGTTAAGCCGTGCGCAGCAATCATCTCGGCTGCACGCGCGCCATGCTTGTCGAACGCCGCTAACCGACGCTCCTTCGCTTTGACCCTCAGGGTCTTTTTTTCATCGTCGAGGCTCATCAGGATTCCAGCTGCAAATTGAAGTCGCCCCCTTGGGATCCCGCAGGCATCCTCCGATGGCAAGCCAAAAGTTTTCGCAGCCGCCCTGTCACCGCGCGCCACGCGCAAGCGGAGACTGGCTCCACACGACTTTAGGAAGTGTGGACCCCAGAGAACAGCTCCACACGACTTCAGGAAGTGTGGACCAAGAAAGGCAGCGGAGAATCGTACGGCGCCGGATGCGCCGAAGGCGTGGGCATCTGAAGGTGCAAAAAACAAAGTGCCGCGGAGGCCGTCGGAACGTTTGATCTCGCCGGGATCCCTACAAAAGTAAGGTGGGCGCCGTGTATCCGGGACCACGGTCCCGGTCAGGGACAGCTCCCTGGCAGATCTTATAGGCCCTGGAGATTCGTTGTTCCTAACGCGCCCCGCAGCATCACCTATCTAGGGTGGCGCTCGACCGGAATAAAGGCCGAACATCGCGGCTGGCCGACAATCCCCATCAATCCCTTGTCGAGGGTCACTGCCGAAAGGCACCCGAGAGCCTCAGTCGGAAGCCTCTTTGATAGCCTCGCGGGCGTCGAAAAGTTCATCCGCAATCATCAGCGCGGCCATGGCCAGCAGCCTGTCGTCGCCGACTTGCCCGAATTCCGCGATCAGCGAGTCGACTTTCTCACCCAGGTAGTCGGCAACGAGTTTGAGACGCTCTTCCTGCCCGTCAGCACAGTTGAGACGGTAGGAGCGCCCGTTGATTGTCGCTGTAACCTTGCCCATCCCCGTGTCCCGTCACCGGCTAAGCCCTGCAAATCAGGCCTTTTCCTCGACAATGTTATGCAGCGAATCGATTACCCAATCAATGCGATTGACCGCGTCCTTATGGGCCGCCTCGAGTTCACCGATTCGCGCGCGCGCCGCCTTCAGTTCGTTGTTGAGCGCATCGCGCTCCGCTTGCAGCGAATTGATCTTGGCTTCGAGCCGCTCGACGGCCGACGACAGGTCCGATTTAGCAGCCGCTTTGCGCGGTGCGGCCGGCTTTGACTTTTTCGGTGTTTCCCGGGTTGCCATTCTCATATCCAGTTCAAGTGGCTGGTCCAGCGCGTTTCCATGGATTCCGGCTCAAGCGCGTTCTAGACGAAGCACACACCGCTGGCGACGGGCGAGATCGCCGCAACCGCTCCCGGACCACAACCTCAGGCTCCAATGACGATCGGACTATGAAGCCGCCAGCTTCGGCCGGCAACGCGCTTAAGCATGAAAACGGGCCTTTTCCAGATCACATCGTCGCGTTTTAGCTTGCGCTCATTGACATCGGTGCGGCGCCGCCACTAATTGCCTCACAAGCTTGTGTAGCGCACCTGACGTTTGGTAACCGCTTTCGGCTGGACTCGAACCAAACGTCAGGTGCAACAGCTACACTAGAATCATAGAGTTGCTAGTGTTCCTTATGGTTCTGACATTTGC
>LOEV01000030.1 GCA_001516065.1 Alphaproteobacteria bacterium BRH_c36 | reverse complement strand
GAACAGGCAGGGCATTGCATACGCCTTGGCGGCCAGACTGAGACGCCGTGCCGGCGTCAGCGCCACCGCATCGAGGCACCCGACGACGGCGGACAGCGCCTGCGATTTAAGCCCCTCCTCCATCGCCCACAGCGTTTGCTGGGACTTCTCCGTCTCGACGATGAGCAGCTGTTCGCACGCCACGCCGAGCTGATCGAGACCCGGCCCGTAAAGCCGCCCCGCCTCCCGCAGGATGTCGGAAGTTGCGCAGAACAGAATCGCACCGCGATCCCCGGCAAATCGAGGCTGCGCAGCAAGCCTCAGGCCGAACGCCAGTGCCGCGGCAAAACCCGCAGCGGACACAGCCGGCAGATCGGGAACAGCCGGTTTGATTTCATGTGTCGCTTGCCGGTCGAGGTCCCAGGCCCCCACCCCCTCCGCGCGATAAGCAGAATGCCGCCGCAATGCAGCCGCCGACACGAGGGAATGAGGCGAACCGCGCTCGATACGCTCGATCTCGGCGCGCAGGGCTTGAAGCTTGTCGCTGTTTGCCTCGCCTCGCTGATCCGCGCTGACACGCGGGCCACCCCGACGGGGCGCCGCGGGCGGCGGGTCGCCTTGCTCCCGAAAGGCTGCGCAGGATTGTACTGGCGCGGATGCTGCAGCCACACACGACTTTAGGAAGTGTGGGCCCAAAAGAGAGCAATAGGCATCCGAAGGCGGCGCGGAGGATCGTACGGCGCCGGATGCGCGAGGCGAAGCCGAAGCGTGGGCATCCGAAGGAGCAACAAAGAAGTCGCCATGGAAAGCCGGAACGGGAGAGGGCAGTCGACCGTTCCGGCTCCCACGGCAAGGCACAGCCTCGACGCAGCGGGGTAAGCAGACGTCATGAGACGCAGGCCTTGAAGACGAGATCCGCATTAACTCGGGCGGCGGGGGCATAGGGGGGAAAGCCGCCAGGACCATGGGAACGCTCTCGCGATACAAATTCAACTCACACTAAACCAACGCAGACCAACACGACAAAGCACCAATGCGGCACTCAAGTTCTGTTTTTGTTCTACATTCGGAATCGCCAGGGGTCAACGAGAAAATGGAACAAAAGGGGAATAAAATTCACGCCTCCGCGCCCGGCGCCAAAGCAGCCTGAATCAAATCACGGGAACCAACACGATTGTGACCGGGTTTTGACGCAATCGAGCCGGGAGTGTGGCCGTTTCGCTCTGCACAAATCCCACACGCTCCTATACCTTCTGTTCATCAAAAGAGGTGCAGATTTGCCAAAACGGAACCGGTTGTCGCAGCCAGCCCGCACCGACTGAAGCACGCAAACCTGATTCAACAAAATCGTCATGGCAACGGTCGGAAAATGCCCATCGCCAGCCACATGAGCCGAACTGAACGGAGCTAAACACGAGATGACCGTCTACCCCCGCCTCGCAAAATTTCTGCCCATTCTTCTCGCCGCCTTCGCCGCACTTACGTTCGCCCCCGCCGCAAACGCCCAGTGGGGCGGCGGTGCTGAATGGGGTGGCGGCCGTCAGACTGTCAGCTTCCCCACCAGCTTCTCACCGGGGAAAATCGTTGTCAGCTTCGGTGACCGCCGCCTTTACAAGGTCACCGGACGCGGCCAAGCGATCAGCTACCCGATCGCCGTTCCCCGTGAAGACGCCCGCTGGCAGGGCACCACCAACGTTTCGATGAAACGCGTTAATCCGGACTGGCGCCCGACTCCGACGATGCTTCAGAAGAATCCCCGCCTTCCAACCTGGGTTCCCGGCGGCCACCCGATGAACCCGCTCGGCATCCGCGCGCTCTACCTTGGCTCCAGCGCCTATCGTATCCATGGCACAGATGCCCCTTGGACCATCGGCACCGCGGCCTCATCGGGCTGCATCCGCATGTACAACGAGGATGTCGTCGACCTTTACAATCGCACCAACGTCGGTGCCAGCGTGCTCGTGACATGGAAGCGATTCAAGACCGGCGATTACGCCAGCGCCGGATCGAAGAAGTCAGCCTATCAGTGGTAAATTTCTCCTGTTGACGCAAAAATCAACTTCGAAAGGGTCGCTGCATCCCGTAGCGGCCCTTCTCTTTTGGTGCATCCCGAACCTTGTCTCGCCGCAGTTAAAGAATAAGTACCCAGCGAATCGAAACGCGCCGGACCGCCACCAGCACCACGGTTGCGAAGCAATACGCCGCAAGGGAATCACGACGATGCTCACCAAATCCGGAATTTTGGCTTGCGCCGCCGCGCTGCTGGCGATCTTTACCGCCGCCATCCCGGCTTCCGCCCACCCCCATGTCTGGGTCGACGTCAAAACCGCTGTCGTCTACGAGGCAGGCCGCATCGCAGCGTTTGAGCACGCCTGGACCTTCGACGAGGGCTACGCCACGATGGCCATCGAGGGCCTCGACAAGAACGGTGACGGCGCTTACGACCGCGAGGAACTTGCCGAACTCGCCCAGGTCAACATAGAAGGCCTCAAGGAATTCGATTACTTCACCTATCCCAAAATCGGCGAAATCGCGCTCAAGACCGGAGCGCCGGTGGATTACTGGCTGGAATACACCAACGGCATCCTTACCCTGCACTTCACCTTGCCGCTGGCCGATCCCGTTCTGGCCGGCGCGCAAGGCTTCAGCTTCCAGGTCATGGACCCAAGCTTCTACATTGCCTTTGAACTCGCCAAGGAAAGCCCGGTGACGCTGGCCGCTGGCGCCCCCGCCGGCTGCAAGGCGGATGTATCCCTCCCCGCGGACGAGACCGATGATGCAAAGAAGCTGGGCGATGCCTTCCTTCAGCAGTTCGGCGGCGACATCGGCATCGGCATGGCTCGGATAGTCTCGATCTCCTGCCCGGCGAGTTGACTTCCCTCGCGGCTGTGGCAACCGCACCAACGCGAAACGCCGATTAACTCATCTTTCACTGTTTTCCCCACGCAGCGGCGGAAAACATTACTCTTGGAACCGCGGGCCTTGAGCAGCCCAGTGTAAGATTCCGAGGCGTTGTCTCATGAGCAAAGTTGCGTGGCTATTCGTTTTTTGGGTTGGCGTTTTGGCCGCCATGCCGCCCACCGATGCTGCGCGCGATCTGCAGACTTCAGCCGCCCCCGGTCCCAGTCTGCAACTGATCGTTCTGGAAGTCGACGGCTGCATCTATTGCGACGTGTTCCGCCGCCGCCTGCTCGCCGCCTACCAGTCTTCCAAGCAGGGCAAACGGGCGCCGATCCGCTTCGTCAACATCAACGATCCCGCCCTCGGCGACCTCGGCCTGACCCAGCCCGTCGGCATCGTACCGACCTTTATCATGCTGGAAAACAACCAGGAAATCGGGCGCATCCCCGGTCTCATGGGGCATCAGGACTTCTTCCGCGCCATCGACTACATGCTGATCGGCCACTGACGCCGCCTCGAAAAGCCCCGAATCAGTGAAAAATTTTCGGCTTCAGACCCGTTGCATTCGCGCTCCGCATCGGCTTCCATGCGCTCCTACCGGCAGGAGATGGATGAATGGACAGGCGCGGCTTTCTCAAATCGACGGGCGCTGCGGCTGCATTGGCGGCGACGAGCGCGGGTTCCACGACCGCGACGGCGGATCCTGCACAACCTGGCGATGTCTTCTCACCGAACCTCCATACTCAACCGACACTCGAGTTTCGCCTTGCCGTTCCCTGGACCGATACGGTTGCCGGCCCCGCCGATCTGGCCCACCGCCTGGCGACCAGTATCCGCGCGACAAGCAACGGTCGCATTCGATTGAACCTCGATTATTCGAGCCCAGCCGATGCCGAATTCGTCCACGCCAGCGAGCACGCCCGCGCCGCGACACATCCAGCCTTTTCTTATTTCGCCGGTCTACCAGCGGCTTCCGGCCTCGACGCCACAGACCTCGAAGCCTGGGTTGCCACCGGTGGCGGCCAGGATTTGTGGGACCAGCTTTCGGCGGATCTGGGCGACAAGCCGCTATTGGCCGGGCACCTCGGCCCCAACCCCGTGCTCTGGTCAAACCGGCCGCTAATCGATCGCGCCAGCCTGCGCGGCCTCCGCATCGCCGTCGATGGTTCGACCGCCGGTCTCACCCGCGCCCTTGGGGCGACCCCGGTCCAGATTGCCCCGGCAGATCTGGCCCAGGCCCTCGCCAGTGGCGATGTCGATGCCGTCGAACAAGGCGCAACGCTGAACGCGATGGCGATCGGCCTTCCGGCGGCGTCGCGCTTTGCCGTGAGCCCGTCGTTCACGCCCGCCGGTACTGCGATTGCTTTACGAATCCGCCGCGACATCTGGGAAAAGCTCAATCAGGCCGATCAAGCGCTCATTTCAGCGTGTGCGTCGCAGGCCTACCGCACCAGCCTTTCGGAGGCTCGCCTTGCCGAACGTCTGTTGCGCGAGACCTTGCGCAGTCGTGGCGGCCCGGCAGCACAGTATATGCCAGCAGAGATTTCATCTGCCCTTCCCGCCGTAAGCGAAGCCGTCGTTGCAGCCCTCGCCGGGCATGATGATGCTTCCCGCCGCATTAACGCCAGTTATATGCTCTTCCTTCGGCAGGTTGCCCGCGGCCACCCGGAGGCCAGCCCCATAGCCTGACCGAGTCATTATTTTGCTTGCTTTTTGTGTCGACCGTTTGGGAAGGGTACGTAGACTGATCAAATCCGGATAAAATACAGAGCCAAAAACGGCCCCTAAGACAACCAGGGAGATAAATCGAATGTCCAACGAATATATCGAAGATATTGCCCTTTACAGCTCAAAGGTGGACGACAAAGCCGTCTCAGGGATTATCAAGCACCTCGGCATCGCACTGCGCAGCAAGGATGCGTCTCTGGTTTCCTGTTCCAGCAAGGACGAACTCGCCCGCGTCCGGGACAGCTGGCTCAAGAAGAAGCTGGCATTGGCTGACGACGACAAGAAGCTCGACGGCGCCATCAAGGAAATCTGTGAAAAGATGAAAGCCGTTCAGCGCAAGAATCGCGTCACGTTTTACTATTTGCTCGCCGAAAAGTACGGCAAACTGGATTTGTTCAAATCTTGACTGAGAACATCGCGCTGCACTGTGAATGGATGAAAAGATTGTCCAGTGCACGCGGACGGCGTACCCCCTAGAATCGCGTCACGTTTTACTACTTGCTCGCCGAAAAGTACGGCAAACTGGATTTGTTCAAATCTTGACTGAGAACATCGCGCTGCACTGTGAATGGATGAAAAGATTGTCCAGTGCACGCGGACGGCGTACCCCCTAGA
>LOEV01000029.1 GCA_001516065.1 Alphaproteobacteria bacterium BRH_c36 | reverse complement strand
CAGCGCTTCTTCCGAAACGTTCGGAATGTCGCGCGTGATTTCCTCAGGGCCGAGCTTGGTATCACGGGCCATGACTTCGAATTCCTCGATATGGATCGAGGTGAAAACGTCGTCGGTCACCACGCGTTCCGACATCAGGATGGAGTCTTCAAAATTGTAGCCCATCCACGGCATGAACGCGACGAGCACGTTTTTGCCGAGCGCCAGATCGCCGAGGTCGGTCGATGGACCGTCCGCGATGATCTCGCCCTCGCGCACGAAGTCGCCGACATTCACCAGCGGCCGCTGGTTGATGCAGGTGTTCTGGTTTGAACGCTGGAACTTGCGCAGCCGGTAGATGTCGACGCCCGGCTTCGAGGGGTCGGTCTCTTCGGTTGCGCGGATAACGATACGCGTGGCGTCCACCTGGTCGATGATTCCGGTGCGGCGCGCCGCGATCGCAGCGCCCGAATCGCGCGCCACCACTTCTTCCATGCCGGTGCCGACGAGCGGCGCCTCCGCACGGATCAGCGGCACCGCCTGACGCTGCATGTTGGAGCCCATCAACGCCCGGTTGGCGTCGTCGTTCTCCAGATACGGGATCAGCGCCGCGGCAACCGAAACGAGCTGTTTCGGCGACACGTCGATGTAGTTCACCTGGCTCGGCGGCACCAAGAGAACGTCGCCCTGGTAACGGCAGTTGACGAGATCGCCCGTCAGCGTGCCGTCTTCGGCGATTTTGGCGTTCGCCTGCGCCACGTAATGGCGCATTTCCGCCGTCGCCGAGAGATACTCGACGTCGTCTGTCACAACGCCGTCCACGACCCTGCGGTAAGGGCTCTCGATGAAGCCGTACTTGTTCACCTTTGCGAACGTCGCCAGCGAGTTGATGAGGCCGATGTTGGGACCTTCCGGCGTCTCGATCGGGCAGATACGCCCATAGTGCGTCGGATGCACGTCGCGGACTTCGAAGCCCGCGCGTTCACGCGTCAGGCCGCCTGGGCCGAGTGCCGACAGGCGTCGCTTGTGGGTGATTTCCGACAGCGGGTTGGTCTGGTCCATGAACTGCGACAACTGGGAAGACCCGAAGAATTCGCGCACCGCGGCAGCCGCCGGCTTGGCGTTGATTAGGTCCTGCGGCATCACAGTGTCGATATCGACCGAACTCATGCGCTCCTTGATGGCGCGTTCCATGCGCAGCAGGCCGAGGCGGTACTGGTTCTCCATGAGTTCGCCGACCGAACGCACGCGGCGGTTGCCGAGGTGGTCGATGTCGTCAATCGAGCCGCGCCCGTCTCTCAATCCGACGAGCAGGCGCATCACCGAGATGATGTCTTCGGCGCGAAGCACCCGCACGGTGTCCTCGGCCTCCGTGAACCCATCGAGTTCCGACAGTCGCATGTTCATCTTCACACGGCCGACGGCCGAGAGGTCATAGCGCTCCGGATCGAAAAACAGGCCGTAGAACAGGTTGGTCGCCGCTTCGATGGTCGGCGGCTCGCCGGGCCGCATGACCCGGTAGATATCCATCAGCGCTTCGTCTTTGTTGGCGTTCTTGTCGAGCATAAGCGTGTTGCGGATGAACGACCCGATGTTGACATGGTCGATGTCGAGGATCGGGAACTCTTTGACCTTCTGGTCCTTGAGTTCAGCCAGCAACTCGGCGTTAAGCTCCGCCCCCGCTTCCGCATAGATCCGCCCCGTCTTCATATCGACGATATCTTCGCCGAGATACTTGCCGACCAGTTCTTCGGATGAAACGAGCAGATCCTTGAGACCGCCCTGCGCCAGATCTCGCGCGCGCCGCGCCGTGATCTTCTCACCGGCGTCGATGACCACTTCGCCGGTCTTCGCGTCGAGCAGGTCGGAATGGGGAACGAAGCCGCGCCACTTGGTCGGCTCAAACGGCATTTTCCAGCCGCGCTTCGACTCCTTGATGACGATCTTGGAATAGAACGTCTCAAGGATTTCCTCATCGTTGAGGCCGAGCGCGTAGAGCAGCGTCGTCGCCGGCAGCTTGCGGCGGCGGTCGATGCGCACGAATGCGATGTCCTTGGCGTCGAACTCGAAGTCGAGCCAGGAGCCGCGGTAGGGAATGATGCGGGCTGCGAACAGGAGCTTGCCGGAGACGTGTGTACGTCCACGGTCGTGATCGAAGAACACGCCAGGTGAACGGTGCATCTGCGAGACGATCACGCGCTCGGTGCCGTTGATGATGAACGTGCCGTTCTGCGTCATGAGCGGCATGTCGCCCATGTAGACGTCCTGCTCCTTGACGTCCTTGATCGACTTCGAGCCGGTCTCTTCATTGATATCGAACACGATGAGGCGCAGCTTCACCTTCAGCGGCGCCGAATAGGTCATGTCGCGCTGGATGCACTCGTCGACGTCATACTTCGGCGGTTCGAATTCATAACCGACGAATTCGAGCGTCGACTTGCCGGCGAAGTCCGAGATCGGGAACACCGACTTGAACACGCCCTGCAGGCCGTGATCGTTCGGACGTCCGCCTTCCGGCGCCTTGCGCATCAGGAAGTCTTCGTACGAACTCTTCTGCACCTCGATGAGGTTTGGCATCGCAGCCACCTCGCGAAGAACACCGAACTGTTTCCGCAGACGCCGACGACCATTGAAAGTAACTGCCATGACCACTCCTTAGAAAGTGCGCCGCGCAGCTGACCAGTCTGCGCTGATGGTCCAAGAGCCCGCGAGGGTGAGCCAGGGCCCCTCGCGCGTATTTCCGTTTCCGTCTTGCCCCGGCATCCCGTCGAGGACTTGACCGGCCCGCAGCCGCGGCAAGAAGCCAACGTGGCGGACCGGAAACTCGAAAACGGTTCGCCGGAATTCCCTCTGGCGTTGCCGCCGCCAGTCAAGGGAATTCAGGGGAACCGCCGTCGCGGCGAACTCTCCCCGGGCGAGCTTGCCCGGGGAGAGAATGTCGTTGCTTACTTGAGTTCAACCTTTGCACCGGCCTCTTCAAGCTTCTTCTTGATGGCTTCGGCTTCGTCCTTCGAAACCTGTTCCTTGACGGCCTTGCCGCCAGCCTCGACGAGATCCTTGGCTTCCTTGAGCCCAAGACCCGTGATGGCGCGGACTTCCTTGATGACGTTGATCTTCTTGTCGCCAGCCGTGACGAGGATGATGTCGAATTCAGTCTGCTCCTCGACAACAGCAGCCGGACCGGCGGCCGGGCCAGCGGCAACGGCGACAGCGGCAGCCGCCGAGACACCCCACTTTTCTTCGAGCATGGTCGCCAGTTCGGCGGCTTCAAGAACGGTCAGCGACGACAGGTCGTCGACGATTTTAGACAGATCAGCCATGGTACTTTTTCCTTCGGTTCAAATCGTTGTCAGTGTGCGGCGCCGCTCATCTGAGTCGGACCCCGCTTTGATCTCTTCGCAGGCCTCTCACCAACCGAGGTGTTGGCCAATGCCACCCGACACGGGCTTCCCCAGTGTTGGCCAATGCCGCCCAACACCGGTTTACCGAGTGTTGGCCAAGCAAAACGACACGTCGCCTTAGGCAGCTTCGCCTTGAGACGCCTTCGCCTGGATGACGCGGGCAAGCTTGGCGCCGGGCTCCTTGATCGTGCGGGCGATTTTCGTCGCCGGCGCGTTGAGGAGACCGATAAGCTTGGCCCGGAGTTCATCGAGCGACGGCAGCTCAGCAAGGGCCTTGACGGCCTTTGCATCCAGGACACTTTCCCCCATGGTGCCGCCGAGAATAACGAGCTTGTCATTCTCCTTGGCGTAGCTGACGGCGACCCTTGCAGCGGCGATCGGATCCTGCGAATAGGCTATGCAGGTCGGTCCCTTGAACAGGTCGGCGATACCAGCCGATGGGGTGTCCTGGAGTGCGAGCTTGGCCAGCCGGTTCTTGGCCACCTTGACGTGACCGCCCGCCTGCTTCATGCGCTGGCGGTAGTCTGTCATCTGGGCGACCGTCAAACCGGTGTAGTGGGCAACGACCACCACGCCCGTGTTGTCGAACACGTCGTGGAGGCTTGCGACGAGCTCACTTTTCGCGGCTCTATCCACTGCTCTCTCCTGGTCTGCAGGGCGCTGTTATTAAAGCGTCCCCGCGGGTTGCTACTTGTTGCTGGCTTGCCTGCACGATGGCCTTCAACTCCAGCAACACGGCATTCACCTGTCCCCATTGGCCCGGAGACCTCAGGATTGACCGAGAAGATTTGAACCGAATGTCCGCTTCGGGGTTATGCCCGAGCAGAAATCCAGCCGTTCTCCCATCTCATGCAGGCCGGGCCGAACCGCTTAAATTCTGCGCTTCGTCCCCATCCATTAAGCCGGCGGGCTGTCGCCATCCGGCACCTGCAATCTCGGACAGGTCCGCTGCCGAATTGCCCTGAAATCAGGAGCGACTTGGCAACGGGGTCTCCCGGGCTCATCGCCCGGAATTCTGTTCGTACCCAACACCGGCTTGCCGAGTGTTGGTGATAAGTGCCCCAACGCGGCTCTCAACACTGGCCTGCCGCGTGTTGAAGAAAGCTGTGTTGGCGGAAATGTCCCGACTGCTGGAAAACCAGCCGCCGCGACCCGTTCACGATCAGCTCGCCGCTGCCGGCACGACGCTGGCGGCGTCGACCTTGATGCCCGGCCCCATCGTCGAGGAGATCGAAACCCGCTTGACGTACTGGCCCTTGGCGCCCGGCGGCTTGGCTTTCACCACCGCATCGACATAGGCACGGATGTTCTCGACCAGGGCTTCACTGCTGAAGCTCGCCTTGCCGATACCTCCGTGGATGATGCCTGCCTTTTCGACGCGGAACTCGATGGCCCCACCCTTTGCGGCTTTCACCGCCTCGCCGACGTCCATGGTCACCGTGCCGACGCGCGGGTTGGGCATCAGGCCACGGGGGCCAAGAACTTTACCGAGGCGGCCGACGAGGCCCATCATGTCCGGTGTCGCGATGCAGCGGTCGAAGTTGATGTTGCCGTTTTGAACTTCCTGCACGAGGTCTTCGGCACCGACGATGTCGGCGCCGGCCGCCTGCGCTTCCTCCGCCTTGGCGCCACGAGCGAATACCGCGACGCGGGCGGTGCGGCCCGATCCGTTTGGCAGAACGCAGACGCCGCGCACCAGCTGGTCGGCATGCTTCGGGTCAACCCCGAGGTTCATCGCGATCTCGATGGTTTCATCGAACTTCGCCGTGGCCCGGGCTTTGATCATCGCGACAGCGTCTTCGAGCGAATAGGAGGCGTTGGGATCGATGTCCTTGCGCACTGTTGCCATCCGCTTGCCGCCAGCGAGACGTGTTGCTTTAGCGATCTCGGGAGATACGTTTGCCATGTCTTACCCCTTGACCTCGATGCCCATAGCCTTGGCCGATCCCGCGATGGTGCGGGCGCCCTGCTCAATGTCGTCGGTGTTGAGATCCGCGAGCTTCATCTTCGCGATCTCCCGGCACTGATCCATCGTCACTGAGGCAACGACGGTGCGTCCCGGCTCCTTCGAGCCCGAACCCGGCTTCCCGGTCGCCTTCAACCCAGCCGCCTTCTTCAGGAAGAAGGTTGCCGGCGGTGTTTTCATCTGGAAGGTGAACGAGCGGTCCGAATAGACCGTGATCTTCACCGGAATCGGTGTATCTGGCTCGATATCCTTTGACTTGGCGTTAAACGCCTTGCAGAATTCCATAATATTGACACCACGCTGGCCCAGAGCAGGACCGATGGGCGGTGATGGGTTGGCTTTGCCTGCAGGCACCTGCAGGTTGATGTATCCGTCTATCTTCTTTGCCACGTTCTTCCCCTGAACTGTGCGGAACCGCTTTTAACAGGCGGCCCCAGGGTTAGCGGTTCAGCGGGTTTCGGGCCGCCAGCCCTCACCCTCCCGCACGACATGAGACCCGGCGCCGGACATCGGCTGCTGGCTCTCCTTCTGGCGCTCCGGACAGTGCCGGATGCCAAAACTCGAAATTTCTTCGCGCCTCAGCTCGGCACCTTCTCCACCTGGTTGAACTCCAGCTCCACCGGTGTTGGCCGCCCGAAGATGGAAACGGCCACCTTGATGCGCTCGCGCTCCTCGTCGACTTCCTCGACATGCCCTTCGAAAGAAGCGAACGGCCCGTCGGAAACCTTGACCGCTTCGCCGACTTCGAACGTGATCGTCGCCTTCGGCCGTTCGACGCCATCCTTGACCTGGTTGAGGATGCGCATGGCTTCATCCTCGGAGATCGGCATCGGCTTGTTGTCGGCCCCGAGGAATCCTGTCACCTTCGGCGTGTTCTTAATGAGTAGGAATGCCGGGTCGGTCATATGCATTTTGACCAGTACGTAGCCGGGCAGGAAATTGCGCACCGACTGCACTTTGCGTCCGCGCTTGATTTCCACAACCTCTTCGGTCGGAACGACGATTTCTTCGAACAGATCGTCGAGGCCGGCCGCTTTCGCTCGCTCTCTGATCGCCTCGGCAACCTTTCGTTCAAAATTGGTGTACGCGTGTACGATGTACCAGCGCTGCGCCATCGTTCGTTCCTGACTCAAGGTTCTTCCCGCCGGGAGGACCGGCCAAAGTGATGAAAACGGCTCTATTCCTAGTGTGGTGCCTCGCAATTGCCGACCAACAATTCGGCGGGGTTCGTCATCGGCAATTGCGAGAATAGCACCACACTAAGCTTTTGATCTTGCTAGTGTCCCTTTGTTTCCGAATTGCCGATGAACGGGTGCCGCAAAGGTGTCGGCAATTCGGAGACGGGGCACTAGCGCCCGAAGCGCAAGACGAGATTAACGACACCTCCGAGGATCTGGTCGATGACCATGAAGAATAGCGCTGCCAACGTCACCATGATGAGAACCATCACGGTTGTGATCCAGACCTCTTTCCAGGTTGGCCACGTTACTTTCGCCGCCTCTTGGCGGACCTCCTGGAGAAATTGGAATGGGTTCACGGTTGCAGCGTTGCCTTCTTGGGTAATGGGCTACTCTGACGAGGACCGAAGCACGACCTAACGGACACCCGGCCCTCCAGCACGTCCGCCACGCACTCCTGCGATCCACCGCTCTCTTTAAGCGGATCTTCGGGTTGCGTGCCTAAAAAATCCAGTCAGACTGGCCAGTCAACTGGCAGGGGCGGAGGGTCTCGAACCCCCAACCTTCGGTTTTGGAGACCGACGCTCTACCAATTGAGCTACACCCCTAATTTCGCGCCCGCGCGAGCGCGCATCGTATGCCTGGATCGGTTGGAGGAACGCAGTCCTTAACCGACGAAACAGGACTTGTCACGCCCTAAGTTAAAAAAATCGCTTGAACGTGACAAATGAGCCACAAATCAACCAATTTCCTCCAGGATGACCGCCGTCCCGTACGCCAGAACCTCGGTCACCGCCGCCGCCATTTCGTTTGCGTCGTAACGCATCGCCACAATGGCATTGGCCCCCTTCTCCTCCGCATTCTTCACCAGTAGATCGAAGGCTTCCTGACGCGCCTGCTCTGCAAGCTTTGTATAGACGCTAATGTTGCCCCCAAACAGGATCTGGATTGACGCCCCGATATTGCCGACGACGCTCCGCGATCTCACTGACAACCCGCGCACCACGCCAATCGTGCGCACGACGCGGTATCCCTGGACTTCATTGCTCGTCACGACGATCAAGGAGTTCCTCCCACTTCCCGGGCAGCATTAATCGCTTCGTCTAGCGCATCGAGAACTTCGCACGCCCCATTGAGGTCCCCGTCCTCCACCAGAGCATAGATGCGTGCAATGCCACCGGCGACACTGAGATTCAGAGATTCAGCCTGCGCCAGAAGCCCCTCCGCCAGCTCAATAATCCGCTGACCCGCATCAAGTGTGGCCATTACCTGCACCAATTTTTAAAACCGAAACGGGATGACCCGGCAGGATTGGCGGGACGCACACCGCCCACTAGGACGATGGGAATGGCCCATCCAGTAAACTCACTCCGCACTTGAGACCAACCGGCACCTCAAAACCGACCCGGATTCAATAGCATCGAAGTCAAGGCCGCGACCGCAGCCCGGCGCTGGCGCCGCCCCCG
>LOEV01000028.1 GCA_001516065.1 Alphaproteobacteria bacterium BRH_c36 | reverse complement strand
CTTCTGAATCATCACACTAGCAACTTTCTGATTCTAGTGTCCCTTTGTCTCCGAAGTTCGCTCGAATGGTTGCCGCAGATTGGGGGCGAACTTCGGAGACGGGACACTAGACCAAGGGGCGCGAATCGTCCCGTCACTGGCCGTCGGCAAACGCTTATTTAACGATGGACCAGAATCAATCGAGTCCTGGCGAACTCAGCATTAACGACATCCATGCAAGAAATACGACGTGTGCCCCAAACCGGCGGCTTTCCGTTGATTCGTGAAGAGTAGCGTTAAAAATGGCGGTGACGATTAACAGGGAGCGGCCGGACCAGCGCCGCCACCATCGTCTGACGGCGCCGCTCTTCGTTGAGGTGCACGGGCATCGCGTGCGCGCTGCCGACTGGTCGCTGGGCGGCCTTCGGATTGAAGATTTCCCTGGTGATCTGCCGAGCGTCGGCACTGTGATAGACCTCGCCATGACGCTACCCTTCCAGGGTTTCGACGTCGCATTCAGGGCGACTGCCGAGGTCGTCGGCGTCCACCCGGCGCGCGGCATGTTCACCGTCCAGTTCATCGAGCTTGGCGACCGCGAACGCGAGCTCATGGCGCACTTCATAGAAGAACTGATCCGCGGCCACATGGGTGATGCCGCCGATACCATCCAGCGGATCGATGTTCCGGTGACCCCGGCCTCCTTGAAGCCTGAATCGCCCGCTGCAGAACACGGCAAGCTGCCCTGGCGCCGCTGGCCGGTGAAAACCGTCGCATTGAGCACGTTCTACATCGTGCTCGGCCTCGTCGTCTTTTCGTATGCCGGCATCCTGACCTATGCGAATTTCTTCCGCATGGAAGTGTCCACCGCCGTCATCACGGCGCCGCTGGAGACGGTCGAGGCGCAGGCCGACGGGCACCTCGAATTTGTCGGCCTCAAGCCTGGCGACAGCGTCAGATCCGGCGATGTGCTGCTCAATCTCATTGACGGCAAGCTGGAGCGCGAGATCGAACTTGCCGAAATCGCAGTCGAGGAGCGCAAAGCCAAGCTCATCTACTTCAAGCGCCGCCAAGCCGACGAACTGGAACGCGTCAAGGGGTTTGCATCTATCGAGATGAAGAATGTCGAGCAGGCCCGCCTTTCCCTTGAGGCCTCCGATGCGAGCCTGCAGGCCGCGAGCGACCAGTATGCACGTCTCAAGATCCTCTATGACAAGGGTTTTGCCACCCAGTCCCGCCTGGATGAGGCGCAAGAAAAGATGGTGACGCTCGACAAGCAGCTCGCAAGTCGGCGCATCGAGCTTGCAACCCGTGTCGGACTTGCCGAGGACGATATCGGCAAGCGCCTTTATACCGGTGACGACCTGATCGGCAACAGCGGCGAGCTTGATGCCGAGGTTCGCCTTGCCGAGCACGAGATCGCGCTGACCCAGCAGCGCTACATTGCCAATCTCAAGATGCGCGACAGCCTTGCTGTCCGCGCCCCGTTCGATGGTACGATCCTGAAGCTGCCCCGCTTCGACAAGGCCGCCGTGCGCCGCGGCGACGTCATCGCGGTTCTCGAGCAGCGCCGCAATCGCCAGGTCACGGCTTTCCTTACCCAGGACGAAGTCGCCAAGGTTGGCCTTGGAGACGAAGCGCTGATATATTTGCCGGCCCTTGGCGAAACGTTGACTGGACGCGTCACGTCGATCGATCGCACCAGCGGTTTCATCCGCGAACAGGAGCAGCGCGCGAACCCAGGTTACGCCTGGCGCGGTCCCACCGACCGCTCCGCCCAGGTGTCGATCAGCTTCGACGACAATGCCGTCCTGCGTGATTTCGAGCGCTATCGCTCAGGCCTTCCTGTTACCGTCATCTTCGAACAGCGCACGCAGAACTCGATCCTGTCGGGAATCGCCAGGAAGCTGGCGGTGTCGATTTGAGGGCTGACCGATGACGGTCTCGACCGCCGCCTTCCACCGGCCCGCCAGCCGGCCCCTGTCGCAGAAGTGGCCGGTGGCTGTCCGCTTTCAGATCGTCGCCTACCTAACCGTCTGTTTCATCGCTATTTCGACGTTGCCCAACTCGATCTGGAATGCCGATGTCCGCGGCTTCATATACGTAATCGGAACTATCGGTATCTGGCGCTATCTGTGGTGGGGCAACCACTGGCTGCGCGCGCTGATCTTCGCCAACATCACCTATCCCAAGATGCGCGACCGCGCCGCCGCCGTATGGAAGTCGGGCTGGCGACCGCGCCACATCCACATCCAGATGACCACGTTTCGCGAGCATCGGGGCATTTCCGAAGCCGTCATCCGCAGCCTCGTTCGCGATATCCGCGAATGCGGAGTTCCCGCCACGATCTGGCTCGGCTCCAGCGAAGCCAAGGACGAGCGCCAGATTGCCGAGCACCTGAAATTGGTTGGCAGTGACTGTGATATCGCCTTACGCGTTATCCGCCAGAACCAACCCGGCAAGCGCGTAGCTATCGCGCTTATCCTGAGGGCGATGTCGCGGGCGGTTTTGTCCGACGACGACCTCGTCATCTTCATGGACGGCGACTTCGTCATTCACCCGGGAATGATGCGGCGATGCTTCCCGCTTTTTGCACTTGATAAGGAATTGCACGCGCTGACCACCGACGAATACGTCGAGGTGAAGGGGCCGCGCTGGATGCAGACTTGGCTCGACATGCGCTTTTCCCAGCGCCGGTTGGCCATGCAGAGCCACGCGCTTTCGAACCGCGTGTTGACGTTGACCGGCCGCTTTTCGGTGTTTCGCGCCAAATACGTCATGACCAACGAGTTCATCCGGCTGCAGGAGGCGGACTTCCTGACCCATTGGCTGTGGGGAACGTTCCGCTTCCTGTCGGGCGACGACAAGTCGACGTGGTACTGTCTCCTGCGCCACGGCGTAAAGATGACGTACGTGCCCGACGCTTCCGGCACCACGATCGAAGTCGTCGAGGGATCCGGTTATGAGCGCATGGTGGAAAACCTGCGCCGCTGGTCGGGCAACATGCTGCGCAACGGCCAACGCGCCATCGCTCTGGGACCGCATCGCATGCCATTCTTCATCTGGTGGTGCCTTATCGACCAGCGCATTGCCATGTGGACGATGCTCATCTCGCCGCTGCTGGCGATCGCAGGCACAATCAAGATCGGTCTGCCATTCTTGATATCCTACGTGATCTTCATCGCCGTGACACGACTGCTCTTGTCGCTCGTGCTGTTCGCCTATGCGCCGAAAGTCGACCTCGGCTATATCTGGATGCTTTATGCCAACCAGATCGTGAATGCCGTGGTCAAGGTCTACATGAGCTGGCGGCTGGCCAAGCAGAAGTGGACCAACCGCGGCAACCAGAAACAGGGCATGGAAAGCCTCGGATGGGTTGCCGTCGCCCGGGAAAGAATGGCGAGTTATCTGACCTATCTGTCTTTTGGCAGTTTGTTCCTTATTGTAATGATTTATACAAAGTTGCTCTCAATACCGGGCTGGGCGTTTTTTGCATCCATATTTTTTCGGTAGTTCCATAAAATTGGCAGGAGCAGCTTCAGTCTCGTCCAATTAATATTTGTCAAACTCCGCTTAGCGCACTGATCCTGCAATCAGGGCGGGAAACGCGGGGGCATCAAGTAGAATGAGCGTACGAAAAAGCGCATCGGCTGCGTTGGCCAGAACGTTGAACGAGGATCGGATGATCGACCGGTGCTTCGCCATCAGCACCGCAAGCGATCGTCAGGCCCCCAATCGCGACGTCGTGAAACCCGCAATCAGCGTTGTCGGGCTCGGCTATGTTGGTGCCGTGTCCATGGCTTGCCTGTCGCACATCGGCTTCCGCATGGTCGGCGTAGACATCGCCCAGGGGAAAGTCGACCTGATTAACTCCGGCCGCTCTCCGATTGTCGAAGAACGGGTTGGCGAATTGCTCGAGGAAGGCGTCAAGGGCGGGCTCATCGCCGCCACCGAAAACCTGGTGGCTGCCGTTCTGCAGACGGACGTCACGTTGATCTCGGTTGGAACGCCGACCGCCGACGACGGGAGCTGCGATCTCACCTTCGTGCGCAACGCCTCCCGCGCCATCGGCCGGGCCATCGCCATGAAGTCATCCTACCACGTCGTCGTGTTGCGCTGCTCGGTGCCCCCTGGAACAACCCTTGATGTCGTCGTCCCTGAAATCGAGAAAGCCTCCGGCAAGAACCTCGGCCCCGATTTCGGCGTGTGCTTCAACCCGGAATTCCTGCGCGAGGGCGTGGCGGTCGCCGACTTCTTCGCGCCCCCCAAGACGGTCGTCGGCGCCAGTGACGAACGCGCCTCTTCGACCGTTACAGAGATCTACGAAGCAGTTGATAAAAAAGTGATATTCACGTCGATCGCCGCCGCCGAGATGATCAAGTACGTCGACAATGTCTGGCATGCGACCAAGGTCGCGTTCGGCAACGAAGTTGGCCGCATCTGCAAGCAGCTCGATATCGACAGCCACGACGTCATGGACATATTCGTCCGTGACACCAAGTTGAACCTTTCGCCCTATTACCTGAAGCCGGGCTTCGCATTCGGCGGCTCCTGTCTGCCCAAGGAAGTGCGCGCCGTCGGGCATCTCGCCAGGGAGCTGAAGGTCAGCGTGCCGCTGATTGATAGTCTCATCGCATCAAACCGCTGCCAGGTCGACCAGGCTGTCAAGCTGCTTGCACCTTTCGCCGGCAAACGCATCGGCTTCCTTGGCCTCACCTTCAAGCCCGGCACCGACGATCTGCGCGAAAGCCCGACCCTCGACGTGATGGCGGTGCTGCTTGAGCGTGGCGAGGCAATCCAGGCCTACGACCCGAACATGACCTTCGGTCTGATGTTGCAAAGCCAGATCGATTACATCCGTCACGCCGTGCCGCGCCAGGCCCGATTGATGGACGAGCTAGAAGAGCTAACCGTCGCCGATGCCGACACTGTTGTTGCCGAAAGCGATGTGCTGGTCGTCAGCCACGCAACCGATCTCTTCTGCGCGGCCCTCGCACGTCGGTCTCCCTTAACGCATGTCATCGATCTGGCGCGGCTGAACAGGGGCCTGGCGTCGAGCCACACCTACCATGGCATTGCCTGGTAGGTTGCGAAGCCGTTTTACCGGTTTCAGCAAGGAATCGATTTGCTGTCTTTTCCTCGCATTTTAATATTTCATTAACCATCCCGACAACGTCGCGCCCGGCTGCGCCGCAAGACTGGCAGCGTTCTGCGCGAAATTATGAATTAACTTCTTCGAATTGCGCACTGTCTGAATACGCGACCGCAACTTGCGCCTGCTAATGTTGGTACTTCTCGAGATTTGTGGTGGGGTTCGCTTCGATGAACATAATTGATGGCACGGCAGGAGACGATGTCATAGTCGGCACTGCTGGCGCTGACAATATTGAGGGCGGCGCCGGAAGGGACCGCCTCAATGGTGGCGACGGCGATGATATTGTCTCAGGCGGCGCCGACAACGATTTCGTCTACGGAGACGGCGGCAACGACACCCTCTACGGCGGCGACGGCAACGATACGCTTGTCGGCCACTCCGGCGAAGACTTGATTTACGGGGAAGCCGGCAACGACGGCGTCTTCGGCGGCGGCGGCAACGACACCATCTACGGCGGCGCAGACAACGATACGCTGTATGGCGACGGCGGCGATGACCTCATCGACGGCGGCGCCGACGACGACAAACTCTTCGGCGGTTCGGGCAACGATACGCTTGTCTATACCGTGGGCGAAGGTGTCGACCAGCTTAACGGAAACACCGGCATCGATACCGTGCGCGTGGTCATGACCTCGACCGATCTCGACACCGCGCGCGCGGATCTTGGAGACTTCGCGGCTTGGCTCGATGGCCAGATCGCCACTGCGGGTGGTGAAGCCGCCCACGCCGGCATCAATAACGGCGAAGGCTTCGCATTCACCAGTTTCGGCCTGACGGTATCGGCAGTCGAACGGGTTGAACTCGTCGTCGACGGTGAAACGGTCTCCCTGCAGGACGTCCTCAACCAGGCACCTGTCACGCCTGCTCAGCAAACCATTGCCGCAATCGAAGACTCGAGCGTCAGCGGACTCGTCGGCGCTTCCGATCCCGACGGCGACCCATTAAGCTTTTCGCTGTCCGAGGGGCCAGCCAACGGCGTTACTGAGCTCAACGAAGCAACCGGCAATTTCACTTACACCCCCAACGCCGAGTTCGCTGGAAGCGACAGCTTCACCGTTCTGATCGATGACGGCCGCGGCGGCACCGTCGAGCAAACCGTCAACGTCGGCGTCGATGCGGTCGCCGATGCGCCGACGCTCTTCGCGATCGTTAGCGAGATCACCGGCACCACAATCAACGGAACGGGAGCCACCGAACAGATTGTCGGAACCGCCGGCAGCGACGTCATCGATGGTGGCGCTGGCGACGACACGATCTACGGCGATGGAGGCACCGGCAATAGCGTGACTGTCGCTCTCGACATCGCAGCCTCCTTAAGTGATACGGACGGTTCAGAAACCCTCTCGGTGACCGTCGAGGGGTTGCCCACTGGCGCGTCCCTGTCGGCGGGAACTGATATGGGCGGTGGCGCCTGGCAGTTGTCGGAAGGTGACCTGGCGGGCTTGACCATGACGCTCGCCGAACCGCAGGATTTGACGCTCCAGATCACCGCTACCGCCACCGAAGCCAACGGCAGCGCCGAGACAGTGTCGCAGCAACTGCAACTGCAGGCCGCCTCATTGGGCGGTGACGACGTGATCGCCGGCGGCGCCGGCAACGACGTAATCTATGGCGGCGCCGGCAGCGACACTGTCGACTATTCCGGCTCTGCAGGGGGCGTGTTCGTCGACCTCGGGATCGGCACCGGTCTCGGCGAGGGCATTGACCAGATAAACGGGGTCGAGAACATCATCGGGTCGGGCAACTCGGACGTGTTGGTCGGCAGCAACTGCGAAAACACTATCAGCGGCGGTGCCGGCGGCGACGGAATTTATGCCGGTGGCGGCAACGACGTCATCGAGGGCGGCGAAGGCAATGATGTCATCGACGGCGGCAGCGGCATCGACACCGCAAGCTACGCGGGCGCTTCATCCGGCGTTGAGGTCAACCTGCAAACCGGACAGGCAGAGGGCGGGGCTGGCAGCGATAAGCTCGTGAACATCGAGAACCTCGTCGGCTCCGGGAGTGACGACCAGCTCAGCGGCGACAGCGGCGACAACGTCATTGATGGCGGCGCTGGTTCTGACACGCTGAGCGGAGGCCGCGGCAGCGACGTCCTCATCGGTGGCGCGGGCGCAGATACATTCTTGTTCACGAAATCCGACGTCGTTTCCGGTCAGACTCACTATGGCGTTGACCGCATCACCGATTTTGGCGCTGGCGACCGCCTCGACTTTGAGGATATCCTCAAGGGCGTCAAATACGATGAACTCTCCGACGTCATCCGCGCAACGACGACGGCAGAAGGAACGTTGCTGTCGATCGACATCAAGGGCTACAGCGGCTTTGCCGATGTCGTCCTTCTCGAAGGCGTCTTCGACCTCGACCTCGACTATCTCGACGGCAGCGGCCAGTTAATAGTCTAGCCCAACACCGGCTTGCCGAGTGTTGGCAGGAACAAGCCCAACACCGGCTTGCCTCCGACACGAGCTTGCGAAGTGTCGGCGCAATCGAGTGTTGGCAGGAACAAGCCCAACACCGGCTTGCCTCCGACACGAGCTTGGGAAGTGTCGGCGCAACCAGATTCATGATCGGGATTTAGTCGTCATTCCCGCGCAGGCGGGAACCTAAGCGAGCCCACGGGATCGTCGGAACCGGCGTGCCGGAGGGTCATGCAGAACCGCCGCCGACACTCTGGCGGCTTGCATAGGGCTCCGTCTTCACGGGGGTGACGAATCGCCACCAACTCCATTGCCGCCCTTGAGGCGGCCATCCAGGGCGGACCTTGTCAGGCGTACCGAGCGTCCCGAATGCGCATCCGAGGCGCCCGAATGGAAAACTCTCGCTTTTGGGACAACGCTTCAGCCTTGGTTCACCAGTGACCAACCGGTTACCTCCGTCGGGTTCGGCGATCGTAAAGGACTTTGGCTTAGTCTCCTCCTTGCCTGCTCCTGCAAGGACCGCGTGCACCTTTACGCCAGCCTGGCAATCTGCTTGCGCAGACCGGCGCATTTCTTGGTGGGAAGTGGGCCGCCACGGTCATATGAATCGCCCGCAACGAGGACTTGTTACATGCGTACATCAAGGCGGATACTCGGACAGATCCGCCGGGCTGTCTTCGTAGCTTTCTTGTTTTCAGGCTGCATCAATGTGCTGATGCTGGCCCTGCCGCTCTACACTCTTCAGATCTTCGAGAACGTGGTTCCCGTCGGCAGCATCGAAACGCTGCTCGTCCTGACGGCGTTGATAGCGGGCGCGGTTGTCGCGCTTGCCCTGATCGAAATCGCGCGCGACCGGATAATGCTGCGCGCCGGCGTCTGGATCGACCACGAGCTTGGCCAGCACATTCTCGAGAACGGACTGAGGCAACGCGCAACTTCAGCGGAGCTGAAGGGCGACGCGCGGGCCTTGATGCGGCTGCGCGCGTTCCTGACGAGTCCGGCGATGATGCCGCTGTTCGACGCGCCGTTCGTGCCGCTGTTTCTTTTGATTCTCATCGCACTGCATCCGATAATCGGCCTCGTCGCCGCCGCGGCCGCCGTCGCCTTGTTGCTGACGGCGCTCGTGCACATCCTCACGACGACAAAGCTGCACGAGGAAACGAGCCAGTCCAGCGAGCGCGCCGAACACTGGTGGTCGACGGTCGCCGGCAACGGGCAGATGGCTGGAGCCCTCGGGATCGGTCCCGGGGCGGCAAGTCAGTGGGAGTGGTTCAACCGCGCCCAGATCGCCAGTTCCTATTCGCTCGGCAAGCGCTCCGGTTTCGTCAAGGTCGTGTCGCGCACAGTGCGTCTCAGCGCCCAGGCAAGCGTGTATGGCATCGGTGCATGGCTTGTCGTCGCTGGAGAGTTGACACCGGGAGCACTGGTCGCATCCGCGATTCTGATTTCGCGCGTCGTCGGCCCGCTCGAACAGCTGGTCGGCTCGATCAAGGCGATCCGCACTGCCTGGGTATCCTACAGCCGTCTCAAGGCGCTGCCTGCCGATGCCCTCGTTCCCACCCTCGGCGAACTCGACACGGCGCCCCGCGGCGACATCAGGCTGTCACAGGTCGTCGTCCATCATCCCGGCCGCAAGACCGCAGCTCTGCGCGCCGTCAATCTTGAAGTTGACCCTGGATACTGCCTGGCTCTTGTCGGTCCCAATGGCGCCGGCAAGTCGACGCTGGCCGCCGTAATTGCCGGAGCAGTCGTGCCGTCCAGCGGTGCTGCCGATCTCGACGGCATTCCCGTGCATAGGTGGCAGCGCTGGGAGGGCCTGCCACCGGTCGGCTTCGCACCCGATGAGCCGGCGCTGATCGAAGGCACGGTGCACGCCAACATCGCCCGCTTCCGCGAAGCCAGCCTCATGTCCGTAGGTGCCGCTGCCGTCAAAGCCGGCGTCCACGAAGTTCTGCAAGGCCTGCCTGAAGGCTATGACACCAATGTCGGACCGCAGGGCCGCTACCTTTCGCTGAGCGAGCGCCGCGCGGTTTCCCTCGCTCGCGCGCTGCATGGAACGCCTTGCCTGGTTGTCCTCGACGAACCTGAAGCAGGCCTCGACGGCGCAGGCGTGCGCCGCCTGATCGACACGCTCACAGCCCTCAAGGCGACCGGAGTCGGTCTCGTCATCGCAACCCAGGACCCGCGCCTCCTCGCCCTTGCCGACAATATCGCGCTTCTTGCCCAGGGCAGTCTTGTTTCACTGCAACCCGCGTCCTCGATGCTCGACTCCTACGAAAGCACGCGCACCAGACAGCAGCCCGCCGAAGCCGTTGGGCTTCACTGAAAGCTAGGAAATCCGATGAACGTCAAGCTGACGTCGCGCAATAAATTGAAACGCATTCCACGCCTCGATATCCGCGCGCCGATGCTGTTCGGTCTGAGCATCATCGTGCTTTTCTTCGGCGCCGGCATTGGTGGCGCCGCGATCATGCCGCTCGACAGGGGCGTCGGCATGCCGGGCAAGTTCATCGTCGAGACCAGGGTCAAGCCGGTGCAGCACGAGCGCGGCGGACGCATTGCTGCGATTCATGTCGCCGAAGGTCAGGAGGTTGCGGAAGGCGACACCGTCGTCACCTTCGATACTTCCGCACTGATCGAACAGATCGAAGCCCTCAAGACCCAGGCCGAGGCGTCCTTCCGTCAGCTCGATCTGGCGCGCCAGGAAGCATCCACCATGAACGATCTTCTTGAAAGGAAGCTGACCCAGCGCTCCCGCGTTCTCGCGATTGAGCGCCAGGTGGCGCAGATCGAGAAGGAAGTCGCCTCCATCAATGCGCGCGTTGCGGTTGCCGAGCAGGAACTGGCGCACGCCGAAGTCCGCACTCCTGTCTCCGGACGCGTCCTGACATTGAAGGTCAACGGTATAGGTGCCGTTGCCGAGCCGGGCGGGATATTGATGGAAATCGTCCCGGCTGCCGACAAGCTTGTGATCGACGGCCGTCTGCCGCCCGACAGCATCGAGAATGTCGTCGACGGCATGGCCGCCAAGGTTTGGCTGCCGGCGTTGAGCTGGCGCGAGCAGCGCCCGCTTGCCGCGAAACTGTCCTGGGTTTCGCCCGACAGCGTCGAAGACCCGCGCACCGGCGGGCGCTATTTCACGGCACGCCTCGTCCTCGATGAGGCCGCAACGCGGGAACTCTCGACCAAGGTGACACTTGTTCCCGGCATGCGCGCCGAGATCATGCTTTTAACCGGCAAGCGCACCTTGCTCGACCAAATCGTAAACCCACTTCTGCGCAATATGAACCGCGCATTCCGCAACTGAGCCCACTAGTGGCCCGTCGCGCCTAAATCGCATCATAGCCGCAACCTC
>LOEV01000027.1 GCA_001516065.1 Alphaproteobacteria bacterium BRH_c36 | reverse complement strand
CTGCCCGAGGAACTCGTCCGCATCGCCACCCGCCTCGAACGGGCCTCCGGGCCACTCCTCGAAGCGCTCACCGCCGCGCTTGCCGACGAACTGCCCGTCAACCGTCGCGATGGCGGCTTCGTGCGGCCGGGGTTCGTGAAGGACCTCGATGACACCCGCCGACTCAAGGAAGACGCCCGCCAGATCCTCGCCGAACTCGAAGCCCGCTACCGGGACGAAACCGGCGTAAAGTCGCTTAAAGTCCGCCAGAACAACATCCTCGGCTTCTTCATCGAGGTCACCCAGGGCAACTCCGGACCGTTGACGTCCGCCCCCTTCGACAAGGTCTTCCGCCATCGTCAGACGATGGCCAACGCAATGCGCTTCATCACCGACGATCTGGCCGAGACGGAGGGCCGCATCGCCACGGCCGGCGACCGCGCACTGGCCCTCGAACAGGACGTCTTCAACGATCTCGCCCGCCGTATCGGTGAGGCCGAAGCCGAACTTTGCGAGATTGCATCAGCCCTTGCTGAACTCGACGTCGCAGCCGCGCTGGCCGATCTCGCCGAGCGCGAGAACTACACCCGGCCAGCCCTTCTCCCCGACCGGACCTTCGATATCCGCGGCGGCCGCCACCCCGTGGTCGAACAGTCGCTGAAAGCGGCCCGCGATGGTCCTTTCATCGACAACAACTGTCTTCTTGGCCGCGCACCGGACCTGCCCGGAAGCAGCGATCAGGACTACGCCCAGTCGCCCGTCGATCCCGACAGCCGCCCGCCCGGCTTCGACGACAACCGCGCTGCCCGCATCTGGCTCGTCACCGGTCCCAACATGGCCGGCAAGTCGACATTCCTGCGCCAGAACGCGCTTATTACCGTGCTCGCACAGATGGGGTCTTTCGTGCCCGCCGAGCGCGCTTCCATCGGAATTGTCGACCGGCTCTTCTCGCGAGTCGGCGCCTCCGACGACCTCGCCCGCGGTCGCTCGACGTTCATGGTCGAGATGGTCGAGACGGCGGCCATCCTTAATCAGGCCTCTGACCGCTCGCTGGTCATTCTCGACGAGATCGGCCGCGGCACATCGACCTTCGACGGCTTGTCGATCGCCTGGGCCTGCGTCGAGTACCTGCATGAAGTGCGCTGCTGCCGCACGTTGTTTGCCACCCACTATCACGAGCTGACGGCGCTTGCCGACCGCCTGCCGGAAGTCGCCAACGTGACCATCGACGTCAAGGAGTGGCGCGACGAGATCATCTTCCTGCACAAGGTGAAGCCGGGCGCTGCCGACCGCTCCTACGGAATCCAGGTGGGTAAGCTCGCCGGGCTGCCGGCCGGCGTTATCGCCCGCGCCAGTGAGGTCCTCGCCCTGCTTCAGGATGCCGACAGGCAAAATACCCGCACACCTGATATGCTTCTCGACGAACTGCCCTTGTTTGCCGCAGCCCGGCCCGCCAATCCGATCGGTGCGGGTGGCGCGCCATCGGCGGTCGAATCCGAGCTGAAATCAATCAACCCGGATGAACTTTCACCGAAGGCGGCCCTTGACGCGCTGTACAGGCTCAAGGCTCTACTCCGGGAAGCCGGCAACTGAAATGAACTCGCGCGCCGTGAGCTTGGCGAAGGCGCATCGCCCCGATAATTGACCAAAGGCCACAGCGATAATGCAAAGCCCCACCCCAGGCTCCGCCTTGATGATGCTGAAGGTCCTGCGTTCTGCCGACCCGCCGCCGCCGACCCGCTATTTCGATCCGGAAGCACTGAAAGAGGAACTGAAGCGCATCGTCACCGCCGACGGCGGACCCGACAAGGCGCGGCCCCATTTTGTCGCACGCGTCAAGAAGTTGATCGCCGCCGCCCGCGCCCAGGCACGCGCCGAGTTGGAAGCCGATGGACTGGGCAAGCGCTGCGCGGCCGGGCTCTCTGGTTTCCAGGACGATCTCATCCGCATGTTGTTCGATCTTGTCGTCACCTATCGCTGCACGCCCGCCGAGCGCAAGGAAGTCGAGCACATCGCAATCATCGCCACCGGCGGCTATGGCCGCGGTCTGCTGGCTCCGGGCTCCGACATCGACCTGTTGTTCCTGATGCCTGGCGCCGCGGGAGACTCCCAGGCGCAGGCAAGCGAGCGCCTGCTTTATCTGCTGTGGGATCTCGGGTTCAAGGTCGGCCACGCAACGCGCAGCGTTTCGCAATGCATCCAGCTGTCCAAGGCCGACATGACGATAGCGACTTCGATGATCGACGCCCGCCTCATCGACGGCAACGTCAGACTGTTTGCCGAACTGCAACATCAGCTCCGCCGGCAGGTCATCAAGGCCAACGTCCGCGCTTTCATCGATGCCAAGATGGTCGAGCGCGACGAACGCCATCAGCGCTCCGGCGATGCCCGCTACCGCGTCGAACCCAACATCAAGGACGGCAAGGGCGGCCTGCGCGACCTTCATACGCTGCATTGGCTGTCGAAGGCGATCTATGGAGAGGACGTGGGTGAATCGACCATCCGCGCCGGCGTCTTCACCGAGGAAGAGGTGACGACTTTCCACCGCTGTGAGGAGTTTCTCTGGTCGGTGCGGTGTTTCCTGCACTTCCTGACGGCGCGGCCCGAAGAACGCCTGTCTTTTGATGTCCAGTCGCAGATGGCCGAACTGCTCGGCTACAAGCGCCACGGCGGCCTTCGAGCGGTCGAACGCTTCATGAAGCATTACTTTCTGGTCGCCAAGGACGTCGGCGACCTCACCGGCATTCTCTGCGGCGCACTCGAAATACAACAGCTCAAGTCCGCGCCCACCCTGCGCAGCGTTCTCTCGCCGCTGAGTTGGCAGACGCGCCGCCAGGTGCGCACGCGCACGGAATTCCGCATCGACAACGATCGTCTGAATGTCGCTGATGCCGGCGTCTTCGAGCGCGATCCTCTGAATATTCTACGCCTGTTCGACCAGGCCGCCGCGACCGGGACATTTCTCCATCCCAACGCCATTCGGCTGCTGCGCCAGTCCGGGCGCCTTGTCGACAGGCAGATGCGCGAGAACCCAGAGGCCAATCGGCTCTTCTTGTCGATGCTGACCAACGCCGAGACGGGCGCATTGTCGCTGCGCCGGCTCAACGACGCGGGCGTTCTCGGTCGCTTCATTCCGCCCTTCCGGCGCGTCGTCGGCATGATGCAGTTCAACATGTACCACCACTACACCGTCGACGAGCACCTGATCCGCACGGTCGAGATGTTGAGCGACATCGATCGCGGCAACTCGATCGAGGAACTGCCGCTGTCAACCCAGCTCATCAAGACGATTGAGAATCGCACCGTTCTCTACGTGGCCGCCTTCCTGCACGACATCGGCAAGGGCCGCCGCGAGGATCATTCAGTCATCGGCGCCCGAATTGCCCGCGAACTGTGCCCGCGCCTCGGTCTCAGCGCCGAAGAAACCGATACCGTTGCTTGGCTCGTCGAAGAGCACCTGACCATGAGCAACATCTCCCAGCGCCGCGATCTCGCCGATCCTCGCACCATCCGCGACTTCGCCGACATCGTCAAAAGCCCCGAGCGGCTCAAGCTTCTGTTGATGCTGACGGCTGCCGATATCCGCGCCGTCGGACCGGGCACCTGGAATGGGTGGAAGGGCCAGCTCCTGAGGACTCTCTACAATGAGACGGAGTCGATGCTGGCCGGCGGGCACACCCTGGAAGCTCTCCGCGAACGCGTCGGGAAATCCAAGGACGCGCTGGCGTCGGAGCTGCGCGCCAAGGGGTGGAAGGAGCAGGCAGTCAGAAGTCAGCTCGGCCGCTTCTTTGACGATTACTGGTTGCGCTTCGAAACCGACGTTCATCTGGAACACGCGCTCTTCATGGACCGCGCGGAATCGAAGGGCGAGCGCCTTTCCATCGACTACAAAACGGATGCATTCACGGCGGTCACCGAGCTGACAATCCTGGCGCCGAACCACCCACGCCTGTTGTCGCTGTTTGCGGGGGCCTGCTCCTCGGTCGGTGCCGACATCGTCGGCGCCCACATTACCTCGACACGCGACGGGGTCGCCCTCGACACGTTCCTTCTGCAGCGCGAATTTGACCGTGACGCCGACGAAAAGCGCCGCTGCGAACGCATTCGGGACGCCATCGAGCGTTATCTGAAGGGGGAGGCGCGGGTCCAGAAAGTACTGGCAAACCGGCGCGTCGAGCATCGCGTCGAAGCCTTCAGCGTCAATCCAAGCGCTGATGTGAACAATGATCTGTCCGACCACTATACTGTCATCGAAGTCTCCGGCCGTGACCGCTCAGGTCTGCTTTACGAGCTGACCAGCGAATTGTCCGATCTGTCCCTCGACATTTCGTCGGCTCATATCTCGACCTTCGGCGAGAAGGTCATAGACGTTTTCTACGTCACCGACCTGACCGGCAAGAAGATAGACAACGAGCGGCGCCGGGAGGAAATATCGAGGCGGCTCGGAAAGATCGTCGATATCCAAGACGAAGACGGCTAAGGCGCCTGGACTGGAATTGGACATCGCCTGGGCAAGATCTGTCGCCAGAATCAGCGCTTGCGACTCAATCCGCATGAGGTTAACGGCGTCACATGCTCTATCGCGCATTCGCTACCGTCGGTGGCCTGACGATGGTCAGCCGGCTGCTCGGGTTCGCCCGGGATATACTTATCGCCGCCGCTCTCGGCTCCGGGGTCGTCGCCGATGCATTCTTTGTTGCCTTCCGCTTCCCAAATCTGTTTCGCCGGCTGTTTGGCGAAGGTGCGTTCAACGCCGCCTTCGTGCCTCTGTTCGCCCGGCGTCTTGAAGGCGAAGGCGAGGGTGAAGCCCGCCGCTTCGCCGAAGAAGCGTTTTCCGTACTCACCGCGACGCTGCTCGTCTTCTCCGTTGCGATGATGCTCGCCATGCCCTGGCTGATGCTGATTCTGGCACCGGGCTTCATCGCGAACCCGGCAAAATACGATCTCGCAGTTCTCCTCTCGCAGATCGCCTTTCCCTATTTGTTGTGCATGTCGCTGGTTGCGCTGCTGTCGGGCGTAATGAACTCGCTCAACCGTTTTTGGGCCGCCGCAGCCGCACCCATTATCCTGAACGTCGTCTTGATCGGCGCGATTACTCTGGCGATCTGGCTCGGCTTCGCGCAGCGTTTCGGTGCCGGAATCATTCTCGCGATCGGCGTCAGCATCGCCGGCATCGCCCAGTTGTTGATGCTGTGGATCGCCGTCCGCCGCGCCGGGCTTAGGCTGAGGCTGCGCTGGCCTCGCTACACTCCCGGCGTCAAGCGCCTCGTCGAACTCGGCATCCCCGGCATCATCGCCGGCGGCATTACCCAGATCAACATCGTCGTCGGCACCGTCATCGCCTCTCTCCAGGCCGGCGCCGTCTCTTATCTCTACTATGCCGACCGCCTCTACCAACTCCCGCTCGGCATCGTCGGCGTTGCCATCGGCGTCGTGCTACTACCCGAGCTTGCGCGCAAACTCAGGGCCGGCGAACACAAGAGCGCCATGGACAGCCAGAACCGTTCCCTGGAATTCGCGCTGCTCCTGACGGTGCCCTCCGCCGTTGCCTTGGTGGTTGCCGCCGAGCCGATAGTGCGCGTCCTCTTTGAGCGCGGCGCCTTCACCACCGCCGACACCGACGCGACTTCGCTGGCGCTCGCCGCGTTTGCGGTGGGCCTGCCGGGATTTGTCCTGATCAAGGTGTTCCAGCCGGCCTTCTTCGCCCGCGAGGACACCAGGACGCCGATGCGCTTCGCCTTCGTCAACATGGTCATAAACGTCATTGGTTCGTTGGGGCTCTTCTTTCTCTTCAAGCAGCTCGGCCACCCGCCCCACGTGGGTATTGCACTTGCAACCTCTATTGCCGGTTGGGCCAATGCACTGCTGCTCTGGGGAGCGCTCGTTCGCCGCAGGGAATTCGCATCCGACCGGCGCCTTGCGCGCAATCTGCCTATTATCATTGTGGCCAGCGGTGCCATGGGGGCGGCGCTTTGGCTCGCAGTACCTCCCCTGGCCCCCTACATGGCGAGCGCCGCCGCGCTGCCGGTCCAGGCTGCGGCGCTGACGGGTCTCGTCGCTCTCGGCGGGATCGTCTTCTTCTCGCTGATCTTCGCCACCGGCGTCTTCAGCCTGCGCCAGTTCGCAAGGCTGCGCGCCTGAAGCTCGCTGGCTCCAGCGCACGATCCGAAAGAAGCCGATGCAACCGTCACGACTCCCGTGCGCCCGGGTTAACCGCGGCGCGCCAACGGTAATAATTTTTCGCAGAATTGGCACGCATGGAAACGGCTTCTTAATCGGTCCCCGGTACAGTTGTTTTCATCAAGAGGAGGCGCCGGCGACCCGCTCCCCCTAAAGCGGCATGTGGTCCCCTCACCACGCGCTATGCCCCTCTTCGGCGCCATTTGTTGTGCGTCTGAAAGGTCCGGGAGCTTTGTCTCCCGGGCCTTTCGCTTTAGAGCGGTTCAGTATTAGGTGGAAGCACTCCAAGGTCACGACTGTGGCCCGGCCGCTTAACAACAGCTTGCTGAGTGTTGACCAAAAGGAACGCCGCCCCCGCGGAGGGCCAGGCCGATAGGCCGATTGGCCTGTGAGCGAAACAGCAAGATTGTTTCCGCCTGAGGCGGAAACAATCTAGAGCGGTTCAGCCCTTGCGCGCCAATCGTTGACAGGCCATAACCCGCTGCTGATTCAAACCGCCAGTGGATAGCCTGCGCGCCCCATCGGGCCGCCGCCGCGAAGCCCCGGGGAGCCTCCTCCATGAAGTTCAAGGAACGCGTCTTTTCCGGCATGCAGCCGACCGGGAGCCTGCACCTTGGGAACTATTTGGGTGCGATGCTGAAGTGGATCGACCTGCAGAAAACACATGAATGCATCTACTGCGTCGTCGATCTGCACGCCATCACGGTCTGGCAGGAACCGGGCGAATTACGCCATGCCATCCGCCAGGTGACCGCTGCCTACATCGCCGCTGGTCTCGACCCGGAAAAAAGCATCCTTTTCAACCAGAGCCAGGTCTCCGCTCACGCCGAACTCGCCTGGGTGTTCAACTGCGTCGCCAGGTTAGGGTGGTTGAACCGCATGACGCAGTTCAAGGAAAAGGCCGGCAAGGACCGCGAGAACGCCTCCGTCGGCCTTTACGCCTATCCAAACCTGATGGCCGCCGACATTCTCGCCTACCGCGCAACGCACGTGCCGGTAGGAGATGACCAGAAGCAGCATCTCGAACTTGCCCGCGACATTGCCCAGAAATTCAACAATGACTTCGCCGAAAGCATCCGCACCGCCGGCTATGAGGACGGCCAGTTCTTCCCGCAACCCGAGCCTGTGATTGTCGGCCCAGCGACCCGCGTCATGTCGCTGCGCGACGGTTCGCGCAAGATGTCCAAGTCCGAGCCCTCCGACCTCTCGCGCATCAATCTCACCGATGACGACGACACCATCGCCAAGAAGATCCGCAAGGCCAAGACTGATCCCGAAGCACTTCCCAGCGAGATCGAGGGTCTCGCCGGCCGGCCGGAAGCCGACAACCTGGTAGGTATCTATGCAGCTCTTGCCGGTAGTGGGAAGGCCGACGTCCTGTCCGAATTCGGCGGCCGGCAGTTTTCTGAATTCAAGCCTGCACTGGCGGATTTGTGCGTTGCACGCCTCGGCCCGATCGCGCAAGAAGCGCGCCGTCTGATGGCCGATCCAGCTGAAATCGACAGGGTCCTCGTCGACGGCGCCAATCGCGCCCGCATTATCGCTGAGCCGATTCTGGGCGAAGTCAAGGACGTTATCGGCTTGATCCGGGCCGCGTCTTAGTCGTGGACACGACGCGGTTGTTCATGGACAATCCCCGCTTGTCGCGTGCGCTCCAGGTGAAAAGTGCGTGCGGGAAACCTAATCGCTTGAGAGAATTGGCGTGCCGACCATGAAAACTCGTCGCTCATTTGAAGCCGGCCACCAGCGGAAATTCCTGCTCATCATCGATGAAGCCCCGGAAGTCGAAAGTGCGATCTATTTCGCCGCCAGCCGTGCCGCGCACTCCGGCGGAACGCTCGTGATGCTCTATGTAATCGAACCGCAGGGCTACCAGCATTGGATGGGCGTGCGCCAGATCCACGTCGAGGAAGAAACCAACAAGGCCAAGGCGCTGTTCCGCCTGCACCGGCGCAAGCTCAATCAGGCCGGCTTCGAGGCGGTCGAATCCGAAGACATCATCAAGGAAGGCTCCAAGGTCGACACGATCATGGAGACGATCGACGAGGATGAGGACATCGGCATTATGGTCCTTGGCGCCTCGACCGATCCCAAGGGGCCGGGTCCGCTCGTGTCGACCCTCGTCGGCAGCAAGGCCGCCGGCGCATTCCCGATTCCGATCACCGTTGTGCCGGGGCAACTGTCGCTGGATTACATTAAAGCCCTTGCTTGAGGGCCGCCGTCTCCCACGTTTCGAGCGCCAACGGGGCTCGAAACGGGAATTTGCGACGGCAGGGGTCGACATTTCTATTTGCCTGACCTAAGTCATCCTCTAGAATGGTTCTAAAGAACGAAGCACCACCGCCTGCCAGCCGCAAGGCTTGAGTGCTTCCCCGAACCGGGAGAAAGACAAAGATGTTTATCCAGACCGAAGCAACGCCGAACCCGGCGACTTTGAAGTTCATCCCCGGCCGCTCAGTCCTCAGCGCCGGTACCGCCGAATACCGTGCTCGCGACGAAGCCGAAGAATCTCCACTCGCAGTGAAGCTGTTCGACATCGACGGAGTGACCGGCGTCTTCCTCGGCTCCGATTTCATTTCGGTGACCAAGGGTGAAGCCGAGTGGCAGCACCTCAAGCCGGCGATCCTCGGCGCCATCATGGAACACTTCATGTCCGGCGCACCTGTGCTAACCAGCGGCGGAGGCAACGACGTCTCCCAGGGCAATTACGACCCGGCCGACGAGCAGGTCGTATCGACCATCAAGGAACTGATCGAAACCCGCGTCAGGCCCGCCGTCGCCCAGGATGGCGGCGACATCACGTTCCATGGCTTCCGCGAAGGTATCGTCTACCTGCAGATGCGCGGCGCCTGTTCGGGCTGCCCGTCGTCGACCGCGACTCTTCGACATGGCATCGAGAACCTGCTGCGCCACTTCTGCCCGGAAGTGCAGGAAGTCCAGGCCGTTCAGTAAACGCCGCAGCGTGATTTCCGGCGTCCCGTCCAAAGACGCACGCGAAGGGGAACCCTGCCTTTCTGGCGGGGTTTTTCTTGTTCGACCCATCTCTGCTCTGTATCCCGGGCTATCAACAGGAGCCAGCAACCATGGCGAACACGACACCGTTGACAGACAGCGCCCTCAACCAGCTGTTTCTTGATGCGAGGACTTTCAACACTTGGCACGACAAGGACGTCAGCGAAGATCAGCTGCGCCGATTGGTCGATATCCTGAAAATGGGTCCAACCAGCGCCAACTGTTCGCCGGCGCGCTTTTACTTCATCAGCTCGCCAGAAGCCAAGGCGCGGCTCAAGCCGTACCTGTCGGCCGGCAACGCCGACAAGACGATGCAGGCTCCGGTATGCGCCATCATCGGCCACGACATGGAATTCCATGAACACCTGCCGAAACTGTTCCCCCATACGGACGCCAGGAGCTGGTTTGCCGGCAAGCCGGCCAAGATCGAAGAGACTGCCTTCCGCAATGGCACCCTGCAAGGCGCCTATATGATACTGGCGGCGCGAGCGCTCGGTCTCGATTGTGGACCGATGTCCGGTTTTGATAACGACGGCGTTGATGCTGAGTTCTTCTCAGGTAGTTCCATTCGCTCAAACTTCTTATGCAATATCGGATACGGTAAGCCCGAAAGTCTCCGCCCCCGCAGCCCGCGTTTCACCTTTGAGGAAATGGCGGCGATCCTCTAACCCTTTGACCTGCCAAGCGGGGCGGGCAGATGCTGAATCGCCAGGCACGCTTTCCGAGGTGCTGCTCCGCGGCTTGGCCGCCTGCAATACCGCTCCACCAAAAGGGTCAGGACCCGGCCGTGGCATCCACAAGGGGTGAAAATCCCGCCAGGACGGTATAGGGTGCCTGCCCATGAACATCCTCGGCCTCGACACATGTTTCGACGCCTGCTCGGTGGCGTTGGTCCGCGCTGGCGAAGGCTGTGTGGCTTCGCGTTTCGAGCCGATGGCGACCGGCCACGCCGAACGCCTGATTCCGATGATAGGCGAAGTCATGGACGAAGCAGGCCTCGATTTCGACGCGCTCGACCGTATTGCAGTGACCAATGGGCCAGGCACTTTCACGGGCACCCGCATCGCTGTCGCCGCGGCCCGCTCGCTTGGCCTGGCGACCGGTAAACCGCTCGTCGGCGCGACAAGCCTGTGGGTGATGGCCGAAGGCGTTGCCCAGGAACTGTTCGAGGCCAAGACTGGCACGACCCGGGACGCGCGGCCGATCGACCTTCCAGACATCCTCATAGCAACCGACGCCCGCCGAGATGAAGTCTATGTTCAGCATTTTTCCCAAGGCCTACCGCTCGGCGATCCCGCCGTCCTGTCGTCCATGCAAGTCGCGCAACGGTTGCCGCAGGGATGCACGCTGATCGTTGCCGGTTCGGGTGCCGAAGCCGTCGCTGCGGCGGCAGCCGATCGTCAGTCCGTTGACCTTCGGGCCATTCGTCCCGATCTACTTCCCGATGCGCGCTATCTGGCCAACCTGGCATTGCGTCTTGATTCGATGGCCCAAACCGTTTCTCCGCTTTATCTCCGCCCCGCCGACGCCAAACCGCAGGCCGGCAAATCGATACCGCGAGCAAAAACATGACAACCGACAGCTATCCGCCGATCGAAGATCGCTACGTCAGCCTCTTGTGGGCGGAAGCAGATGCCGCTCCCGAGATTGCCGCTCTTCATGCAGAGCTGTTCGATCCCGCCTGGGATGTCGAGGCCGTGCGCCGCCTGCTTGTCGATCCCTGTTCCAGCGCCCTCCTCGCCAAGGTCCGCCTGCGCGAGATCGGCCCGCCGATTCCAGCCGGTTTCGCCATCGGGCGCATCGCAGCCGATGAATCCGAAATCCTTTCGATCGGCGTCAGCGCACCATTCCAGCGCCGCGGTATCGGACGCAGGTTGGTGGAGGGTTTGACGCGCGCCGTCGAGGCGAGTGGAGCCGACCGCATGTACCTGGAAGTCGCCGCCGACAATCGATCGGCATGCGGGCTTTACGCCAGCCTCCGGTTCTCCGAGGTCGGCCGCCGTCCCGGCTACTATAAGCGACGTGTCGGCGCCGCGATCGACGCACTGACACTGTCGCGCGATCTCAAAAGGGTGCCATGAGCGCATTCCGTGCCGGCCGTATCCTTGCCGGCTTCTTCGCTTTGACGGTCCCGCTGATGCCGCTTCAGGCGTTGTTCATAAGGGTCTCTCCCCGGCTCGCCCGCACGTTCCCGCATTGGTATCACCGTCAGGTCTGCCGCCTCCTCGGGGTCAGGTTGACGATCGACGGCGCCGTGGCCGCCGGCCAACCGGTGCTGATTGTCGCAAATCACACCTCCTGGCTCGACATCCCCGTGATTTCCGCTGTGGCCCCTGTCTCGTTCGTCGCGAAGAAGGAGGTCGGCCGCTGGCCCTTCGTGTCGTCGCTGGCCATCCTGCAGCGCACCGTATTCGTCGACCGCGCGCGGCCGACGGCGGCGGCCGGCTCGGCAGAGGAAATTGCCAACCGGTTGAAGATTGGCG
>LOEV01000026.1 GCA_001516065.1 Alphaproteobacteria bacterium BRH_c36 | reverse complement strand
TTTTGGCCGCGTCCGTGTACGACAACGTCGGACTGGGTCGGTCAACGACGTTGCTCACATGCGCTGAATTCTCTGGGCCGTCATGGAGCGACACGGCGCGCTGCGTCGCGTCGTGTCGGTGCATGTCTTTGGCATCGTGGAGCTGCTTCAGTGACGTGATGGCGGTTTCAATCGAGTGTTCGGCAACGAAGAATGTGTCGCCGGTTTCGGTTGCTTCCTTGACGCAATCCAGCGTGCCGTTGCTGCAATAGCGTTGCAAGGTGCGCATGGAGCGGGGAAGGCCTGCGGCAATGAATTTACGACTGACGACATCGAGCGTCACGAGGGGGGAGTTCCATACTCCCATGTCGGGCTGTGTCTGACCGTGACGGACGTTGTCCGCTCATATCTTCATGATAGCATTCGGGCGTCGCACACAGCCACTTATCCACATGGCGAAAGCAACCCGGCGGAGTGATCGTGACCTGGATAGGACGAGACGCGTTGCGGCTCGGTCGAGCGGCCGGCCATGCCGCGAGAAAGAGCACGACCCGACCGATAGGGAGGGGGCGCCCCCCCTATATAATTGCCGTCATCCGTCACCGCGACTTGGCAATGCGATTCGCATCGTCGGTCGTGTCCGCTTTCGATGTGTGGACTCATATGGTCGGCGGTGGCGTTGGTATTAGAGGAGAATGGTGCTGCCGTCGGGCTTCTTTACGTAGACGGCCGTGGGGCCCAAGAGGCGTTTGCCGATGGCAGCGATCTCCTGAATACTCTCGTAATTGCCGGAAACCATCAGGATGGCGACTTCTTCCTTGATAATCTTGTTGGAAGGATCGATCCAACCACCTTTGCCGCGATGGATCGTGAAACCGCCGCAGTTTTTCAATGATGCGTCTTCAAGAGCGGCAATCGCAATCGCGATATCGACGTCACTGTTCGGCGTGCCGTCGGCCTTGGGACCCAGGCCGAAGACGAGCGTATACTCAGTGTCGCTCATGGCAGCTGTCCTCAATCGAGGGTCAAAAAGTCGACCACTGTGGTGCCATCTCAGCCGACGCGCAAGATCACCGACATTCCAGATCTGCTGCTCGTTGCGATACGCGGCTACGGAGTAGTGATCCGGCTGGTCTGCCCAGCCCTCGGTGATTCTTATATAGAAGCTTAAATAGACATGCACATTTTGTCCGCGCTCGTTCGCGCCGAAGAGCGACGGTTGCCATCGGGGGCCGAGCTGACGCCGACGAGAAATCCCAATTGCGGAATTCAGCGATGGTCTCCGCAGAGCAACCTGTGAGGCATCGCCCAGCGTCAGCTATGAGGGGCAAAGCGGTCGGTCTCAGGCGAACTCGATTTGCCGGGTCTGAGCCAAGCGGACACAATGGTCGCAGAAGTGATCGACAGGTTTGGGCTAGAGGCCAGGCAAGGGATTCGTTGTCATGCGCGAGGCTCCCCACGTCAGCTTCGTCGCGCTTGCGAACTTTCGTTCGCCGTCCGGACGCCGAGTCCTCGTGAGCGGCACCAGTTTCCGGGCGTATGGCCGACATATTTCTTGAATGTTTGGTTGAACGCTGCCTCGGAGCGGTCGCCGATCTGCTCAGCGACCTGCGTGATGCTCAATTCGGTATTCTCAAGCAATCGGGTGGCGATCGGCATCCTCCACCGGGCCAAATGGCGCAGCGGGGCCTCGCCGGATCACAGGAATGTGCTCGGCCGCGCTCTCGCCTCTCTTCGATGCTCTGATGAGTTTCTCCTGCGTCGCCCGCATCATAAGTGTCATTCCTGTCGGAGCCCGTTGCACATGGCCGATATCATCATTGTCAATCCCCGGTTCGACATCTCATTCTGGGGCATGGAGAGGTGCATGGGCACGCTCGGCCGGCGCGCCAATTTGCCGGTCTCCTGCCTTGCGCTGCTTGCCGCGCTGGTGCCGGAGGAGCACGACGTTGCCATCATCGACGAGAACGTCGAGGAGATCGACTTCGATCGGCTCGGCCGCGCCGACATGGTCTGCCTCACCGGCATGTGCATCCAGGCCGAGCGAATGCGGGAGATCTTGACCGAGGTCCGCGCGCGCGGCGTCATGACGGTCGTCGGCGGCCCCATGGCAACGGTCGAGCCCGAAGGCATCGAGGACCTCGCCGACGTGCTGTTCCTGGGCGAGGCCGACTTCACCTTCCCGCAGTTCGTGCGTGAGTGGTCGGAAGGCCGGCACGCGTCCCGCTACAAGCAGGCCGAGAAGACCGACATGACGACCCTGCCATTGCCGCGCGTCGACCTGCTGAAGGCCGACCGCTACATGTTTGGCAGCTTGCAGATCTCACGCGGCTGCCCATTCACCTGCGAGTTCTGCGACATCATCGTCACCTTCGGCCGCAAGCCGCGCCTGAAGACCAGTGCACAGGTGCTGGCCGACCTCGACAGCTTCCGCCGGTCGGGGCTCAAAATCGTCTTCGTCGTCGATGACAACCTCATCGGCAACAAGAAGGCGATTAAGCCAATCTTGCGCGACATTATCACTTGGCAGGAGGCCCACGGCTATCCGCTGACACTCTTCACCGAGGCTTCGCTCGATCTCGCCGAGGACGAGGAGCTGATGCGGCTCATGGGCGAGGCGGGCTTCCAGAGTGTGTTCATCGGCATCGAAAGCCCCAACGAGGAGGCGCTGAAGGAGACCAAGAAGCTGCAGAACGTGCGCCCGCGTGCTGGTACGCTGATCGAGCGAGTGCATCGCATCCAGTCGCACGGCCTCGATGTCTGGTGCGGCATGATCGTCGGCTTCGACAACGACGACGTCACGGCCTTTCACGTCCTGCCGGGATTCCTGACGGAGTCGCGGATCGCGAACGCCCTGATCGGCCTGCTCTACGCGATCCCAACGACCCCGCTCTACGACCGTCTGAAGAGCGCGGGCCGCATCGACGCGCCGAACGCCGTCACCTACGGCACCAACGTCGTCCCCGCCCGCATGAACCAGGCCGAGATGCGCGAGGGCTACAGGCAGGTCATGTGGCAGGTTTATGAACCCGAGGCCTACTTTGAGCGTATCGACAAACTCTTCATCGAGGATCGCTTCCGGTTCGTCGTCCACCATCTACCCTACTGGCAGAAGAACCGGTGGGCCTGGGTGAAGCGGCTCATGGCCAACTATGCAAAGTTCGCAGGCCTCTCCGCCCGGCTGCTCTCGACCGTCAAGGACGAGACGCTGCGTAAGGTTTACCGCCGCCAGCTCGCCCGCATCCTGTTCGAGCGGCCGGGCGAGCCGCACATCCTATTCATCTACGCTATCAAGGTCGCCATGCATCATCACTACGCCGCCATGCTGGTCGAGCTTCATGGCGACAAGCTCGACGTCCCTGCGGCTGCGATTCCGTACACCGCGTCCCGTCCGGCCGAGGCGCTCTTGTCTTAAGGGTGGCTGCGCTTCTTCTTCAAGCTGACGATCCACCGAACCTCTCTTGTCGGGCGCGCGTTCCGGTTCGGTGCAGGTTTCTCGGACGCGCCGAGATGCGCGTGGTGGCGAGATCCCGTGCTTGTGTGAAAACGCCAAATCAGATTCCGCTTTGGGAGGCAGAGCGGGAGGCGAACGATGGGTCGGTTCATCGAGGGCGGAGAGCGTGATCAACTGTTGTTGTTGCCGGCAAGCCTTGAAGACTACGTCGAGCAAGACAATCCTGTTCGCGTCGTCGACGCCTTCATCGACGAGCTCGATCTCGGTGCGATCGGCTTCTCGGGTGTTACGCCAGCCGCGACGGGGCGGCCCTCGTACCATCCGTCGACAATGCTCAAGCTGTACCTCTACGGCTACCTGAACCGCGTGCAATCGAGCAGGCGCCTGGAGCGGGAGGCGAGGCGCAATGTCGAGGTGATGTGGCTGACGGGCCGCCTCGCGCCTGATTTCAAAACGATCGCTGACTTTCGAAAAAACAACAGCGCGGCGATTCAATCCGTCTGCGCCAAGTTCGTCGAACTCTGTGTCGATATTGGCATGTTCAAGAATGCCGTGACAGCGATCGACGGAGCGAAGTTCAAGGCCGTTAATTCGCGGGATCGCAATTTCACGCGCGACAAACTCAAGCGCCGCATGGAGCAGATCACGGAGAGCATCGGCCGATACCTCGAAGCTCTCGATGTGGCCGACCTTCAGGAAGGCCCGGGGGCAGAGGAGAAAATCTCGCGGCTGAGGGACAAGATCGCTGCCATGAGGGCGCGCCTCGCCGAGCTGAAAGAGATCGAGCAGCAGGTGCACGAAGCGCCCGATCAGCAAATCTCGCTGACCGACCCTGATTCACGCGCCATGGCCACGAACATGCGGGGCGCGAGCGTCGTTGGCTACAACGTGCAAGCCGCCGTCGACACCGAACATCACTTGATCGTCACGCACGAGGTGACCAACGTCGTCGTGGACCGAACGCTGCTCGCTCCGATGGCAGCAAAGGCCAAGGATGTCCTGCGTTGCGAGACGCTCGATGCCCTTGCCGATTGCGGATACTACAGCGGAGAGCAGCTGCTCGCGTGCGAGATGATCGGCGTGAAACCGTTCGTACCGAAGCCGCGGACTTCGAATGCCAGAGCTGCTGGACGGTTCGACAAGGAAGATTTTGATTATATTAGCGAGAAGGACGCGTATCGCTGTCCCGCCGGCGAACTACTTCCGTTCCGAATGACAAGCATGCAAGACAATCAGGCGTTTCGCATTTACTGGTCGAGCAATTGTGCCGATTGCCAATTGAAGTCGCACTGCACTCCCAGCAAAGAACGTCGCGTCCGTCGGTGGGAACACGAACATGTCGTCGACGCGACGCATGCCCGCTTGGACGCGATGCCAGAGGCCATGACCATTCGCAGGAGAACGGTCGAGCATCCGTTCGGCACCTTGAAGTCATGGATGGGGCACACACACTTCCTCACCAAAGGGCTCGAAAAGGTAAGCACAGAAATGAGCCTCTGCGTCCTCGCCTACAATGTGAAGCGGATGATCTCTATGCTTGGCGTGCAGCCGCTAATCGCGGCGATCCGGACGTGAGGAGCAAAGCAGGCAGCGCCGTCTGTTCGCCAATCGGTACTCGGCCTGGCGTTTTCACACGGCCACTCCCAATTGCTGTCATCGAGAGTAACATCGCTCCGTGTGCGGCGTCGCTGGCTTCATAGGTCCGAAATCCGAGGAGCAACTGCCGCGCCGGGTCGGGGATCATCGGCAGAGCCCCCGTGCTCTGCCTCAGTGCTTCAGATGTCGATCTTCTTGGCGATCTCGATGGCGTCATCCACTTCGATGCCCAGGTAGCGAACGGTGCTTGCGATTTTCGAGTGGCCGAGCAGAAGCTGGACCGCCCGCAGATTTCCAGCGCGGCGGTAGATCAGAACCGCTTGGTACGACGCAGCGAATGAGTGCCGAACTTCGCCGGATCGAACCCGATGCTTGCAACCTATTCCTGAACGAGGCGCGCATACTGACGCGTCGTGAGGCCGGCGCGATAACTACGCCCTGCGAACAGGAACTGACCGGGCTTGCGACCCGCATGCCGAAAGTAGTCGTCGATGGCCATGCGCGGCTGGACCGTCAACTCGAACCGCACAGGCCTGCCGGTCTTCTTCTACCGGATCGTCGCGCGATCCATGGAGTAGCCGCTCGGAGCCACGTCATCGAAGCGTACTGCGACGACGGCACAGCCCCGCATGCCTGGCGCCTTGAAGACGGGAAGACCTGCATGGTCGATTAATTTCAACACGGAAGTGGAAGCGGAAAGAGCAAGTCGCAAGCACGAAAAGCGGCCATCACGGCTTGGCAAGAATTTATTGCATTCGAATATGGGCTGGACTGGGCGTACTTCCGTAATGCAGCCAGCAAATCGATTGCGTATGCAAAGACGCCTGAGGGGTGGGCGACGCGTGTCGAGGCGAGGGCGTGCAATCCGAAGCGGCGGCGCTAGGCTTGTAATTTTGTTCAGCCGGACCGGGCAAGCGGGGTTGTCGGTCCCCGATCTTGTCGCACGTCGCACGCTTGAGGAAGCACGAAGGGCAACGGCTCACTTGGTAGTGCACCGGCTCGAACACGACAATCGAACACTTCACTCAATAAATCGTCTTGCAGGACATCCGCCGGACGGTCGAAGGCAGCGAGCCGTCCACCGCTCAGCAAGGCGATCCGGTCGGCGAAGCGAGCCGCGAGATTGAGATCGTGCAACACCACAAGAATAGCCAATCCCCGGAACGCCTCTTTACGTGCCTCTTCTAGGATCAAGAGCTGGTGGGCTAGATCGAGGCTGGCTGTCGGCTCGTCGAGTAGAAGCGTGCATGTGCCCTCAGGCCGAGGCGAAGCTGATAGCTGGCAAAGAGCGCGGGCGAGGTGGACGCGCTGCCGCTCTCCACCCGAAAGCGTGGGATAGAGACGTCGACCAAGGTGCACGATGTCTGCCCGCGCCATCGCCGAGGCAACATGGTACCGGCTGCCTGCATCTTCCCGGTCGAAGCCCGGCACCGTGATGCCGAGTGCGACGACCTCCGAGACGGTAAACGGGAACTGCAGTTGGCTCGACTGTGGTACGACGGAACGTCGACGGGCCAGTGCGGCGGGATCGAACAGTGATAGGTCCACTCCGTCGAGCAGAACCGTACCGCGAGAAGGCCGCTGCTCACCGCTCAGAATTCGCAAAAGCGTCGACTTCCCGGCGCCGTTTGGACCGGCGGCGACCACGAACTCGCCTGGCGCAAGGGTGAGTGAAACGCCGCTAAGCAGTTCGTTTTGACCAATTGCGAATGATACATCTCTTGCTTCGAGCATGCCTGGCCTCCGGTCTGAGTAAGTATCCCCCGGCAAAGCCGGGGACTTTAAGGTTGGGGCCGCCCGGGGCGGCTGAAGGGGTCGCTGACGCGGCCCCCTATTCAGGTGCCACCTGAAGGTGGCAGGTCAGCGCCAGAGGTTCAACTGGTCCAAACGCTGATCCTCCTTCTCCTGGTTGCGGATGTACTGGCGGATCACCTCTTCGTCACGACCAACGGTTGAGACGAAGTATCCCCTGGCCCAGAAGTGTTGTCCGACGAAGTTGCGTTTGCGCTCGCCGTAGACGCGCGCCAGATGAATGGCACTCTTGCCCTTGATGAAGCCCACCACCCTTCCGCATGCGAGGTTGCAAACGGTTGGAATTGCGTCGATGGACCGCCGGAAACGTCAAACTGTTACTGCCTCCCCGGCAGAGCCGGGGGGGGGGCTCCCGATGATGCTAGTTGGCGACGCCCCGCCTTAAAACGAGGTGCAGGAAGATCGGCGCCCCGATCAGCGCCATGAGGATGCCGATAGGCAATTCTGCGGGCGCGACTATCATCCGCGCCATCACGTCGGCAAACAACAAAACCGCCGCGCCGATCAGCGCGGCACATGGCAATAAAACTGCGTGATCAGGTCCCGCTATGATCCTGACGAAGTGCGGCACGACGATGCCGACAAAACCGATGACACCCGCCACGGCAACCGAGGCGCCGACCGCGGCAGCCGTCGTGGCGACGACGAGGTATTTCGCGCGGCGGACATCGACCCCGAGGTGGAAGGCTTCTGCTTCTCCCAGCAAGAGCCCGTTGAGGCTCCGCACGAGGTACGGCAGGGTGATAAGCAGCAGGATCGCGAATGGAGTGACCGCTGCGACCTTCTCCCATGAGGACCCCGTCAAACTGCCCATCGACCACAGCGTCAAGTCGCGCAATTCGCGATCGTCGCTTGCGTAGGCGATAAGCCCGCTGACAGCGCCGGCAAGAGCGCCAAATGCAATTCCCGCAAGCAATAGCGTTGCTGTAGCCACCTGGCCGGTTCTCTGAGCCACGGCGACGAGCAGCAGGGTTGTGACGATACCCCCGAGGAATGCCGACACGGGGAGGGCGTAGATGCCGAGAAGGGCCGTCCACCAGTAGAGTATCCCGTCGCTCAACGCGATCGTCGCGATGGCGGCAAGCGCGGCGCCTGCGGAAACGCCGATCAGGCCAGGATCGGCGAGCGGATTGCGGAACAGGCCCTGCATCATCGCTCCGGAGACGGCGAGCGCCGCGCCAGTGAACGCGCCGATGAGCGTCCGCGGCAGACGCAATTCAAGAAGCACCAGACGGTCGCGCAGGGCAGCAACGTCGGTCGTTTCCCAGATTGCTGCCTTGATGGCCCTTGGCAGCGAGCCGAATGAGATCCCGGTTGAGCCGACCGCAAGAGACGCAAGAAATGCAGATATAAATGCCAGCCCAGCAAAAACTACCAGAACCCTCGCCGTTTCATTGCAATCGCGGAGGCGAAGGACCTGCCGATCCCATAGGCGGCCGGCGGGCCTTGCCGACGGACTACTCACGATTTGCCGCCTTCCGCTTTCGAACCGAGTTTGGGATAAAGCCAATCCAGCAGCTCATGCACGGCTTCTGGTGCCCTTGGTCCAAAGCCAATGAGATAACCGCCATCCATTTCGCGGATGAGCGGTTGTGCCACCGAGCCTGCAGGCGTCAGTTTTACCGCACGATGCTCGGATACCTCCTTGGCGCCCTGGCCCTGTCGTCCGCCGCTCATGACAACGATGGCATCGGGCTTCATGGCGACAAGACCTTCTGGCGTGATCGGCTTATATCCGCCGATGCCGTCCGCCGCATTATCGGCACCCGCCAGTTCAAGCACCGCTTCCGCGCTCGTACCCTTGCCGCCAACGATCATACGGTCGGTAGTGGCGTTGAGGATAAACAGCACGCGTTTTCGCGCCGTGATGCGCTTGCGCAGGCCTGCAATCTTGTTGAAGCCAGCGCGCACGGCTTCAGCTAGCTTTGCCGCCTCGACCTCGCGGCCGACGGCTGAGCCGAGGCGCGTGATCTTTGTGGCGATGCCTTCAGGCGTGTCGTCGCTAGGCACCTCGATATAGGAAATGGAAGCCGACTTCAGAGCTCGAACCGCGTCGGGTGGACCAGCGCCTTCAGAAGCAAGAATGAGTGTCGGAGCGAGTGACAGCACGCCCTCGGCGGAAAGCGCACGCATGTAGCCGACGTTGGGCTTGTCCTTGAGTGCGTCAGCTGGAAATTTGCTCGTCGTATCGACTGCGGCGATGCGGTCTCCAAAACCCAGGGCGTAGAGGATTTCGGTCACATCGCCACCAATCGAGACAATACGCTCTGTGCCTGACTCCTCATTCGCTCGTTCGGCTGAACCAGCGGCTGGAGCATTTGCGATTATTGCAGCGAGGAGCGAAAAAATCCCGGCGATCAAGTGTCTCATAATCATGTCCGTTTCTTGAGTTACTTCGTCAGGATGAGCCGGTCATTCGATGTTATCCTGAGGCAATAGTCCTCTCCGTTGTGAACGAGGATGACTTGCTTGCGGCCGTGGAACAGGTCCTCCACGAGCACCCTCCGCCCGACCTCTTTTGTATCATTCGAACCTGCATCGCCCGCCGCTTCGTCACTTGCGGTATCGTCGCTAGTCGTCAAGATCGTTTTCCTGTTTTGCCTTCCACACGAATCCGCACCCAATTGTTGACCATAAAATTCCAGATTGACAAACAGCGCAAGCATATTGTTGACTGTTATGGTCAGGTTTATTCGCGTCGGTAGCCAGCCAGGCAAGTTCCGCCTTCCCCGCCCGCCAGGACGCCCTACGTCATCCACGTTTTACGTTCAGAGGGGGGGGAGTGCCGTGACACGCATCGGATCAGGCGGCGCATTGCTGCTATCGGCAGCTATTGCAGTGATCGTTCTGTTGAATGCAGGCGGAGCACAAGCGCAAACCATCGCGCTCGAGGGAATCGTCATCACCACATCCAAGACAGGTGAAGCCGCCATCGATGCGTTGTCGGGAACGAGCTACATTTCTGGTGAGCAGATCGACCAGCAGTTCGCGCCTGATGACGTTTCAAGCATCTTGCGCACGATGCCCGGCGTGACGACACAGACGACCGCACGCGATACCGGCGTTGCCGTAAACGTTCGCGGGCTTCAGGACTTCGGTCGTGTCAACGTTCTCATCGACGGCGTGCGCCAGAACTTTCAGCGTTCCGGCCACAGTGCCAATGGAGTCGTTTACATCGAGCCAGAAATGCTGAGCGGTGTCGAAGTCACGAGGGGGCCGACCGCGACCGTCTACGGATCGGGTGCCATTGGCGGCGTCGCCCAGTTCAAACTTCTTGACGCCGACGATATCCTGGCACCCGGAGAGACGGCCGCCGGCCGCGTCCGCACGCGCTGGGGCTCCAATGGACCGCAACGTCTTGCCAGTTCCACCGGCGCCGTCAAGGTCGGAAACTTCGATATCGTTGGCCAGCTCAACGGCCGTTGGAACGACAACTACGACGATGCCGATGGCAACGAGATATTCAACTCCAACGACGAGACGGATTCGAAACTGATCAAGATGCGCGTGCGACCTGCCGACGGCCATGAGGTCACCGGCACGTTCATCGACTTCGATTCGTCCTTTACCGACCGGGTCGAGGCCCAGGCGGGGACGCGTTACGGAAGCCTCGTCGACAACAAGCAGTTCTCACTTGGCTACACCTGGAAAAGCACAGAAACCGATCTCATCGACTTCGACGCGAAAGTCTATACGAACCGCACGCGACTCGAGCAGGAGCGTCTTGATCGCGGCGTCGCGCAGCGGTATTCGCTGACTGGCAGCCCGGTATTCGTTCGTGTTTTCGACGGCATCACCGTCAGTCCGCCATTTGGACCACCAATTGTCGTGGCGCCGCCCGTCGTCGTTGAATTTCCTTTCAACGAGGCACACGCCGAAACGGTCATCTTCCCGGCGGGCGCGTCCCGCTCAGTTGAGGTGCAGACCCGCGGCTTCGATGTCTTCAACACTTCGCGCTTTGCTTTCGGTCCGGCTGAATTCGCGCTTACCTACGGAGCTGACGGTTTCGTCGACCGCGTTCAAAGCGTCGACCCCGTCGACAACCAGGATGAATTCACGCCCGGTGGCGAACGCTCTGTCTACGGCGGCTTCATCCAGAGCAAGTTGACTTTCTTCAAAACAGTCGATGTCATCGGCGCCCTGCGTTACGACAGCTATTCGCTCGACGGCAACGGCGTTCAACTTTCCGACGATCACGTGTCGCCGAAGTTGACAGTGGGCTACACACCGATCCAGGGGATGACGCTGTTTGGCACCGTGGCCGAAGGCTTCCGCGCCCCGTCGACGTCCGAAACGCTGACGAGCGGCCTGCATCCGCCGCCGGCCAACTTCAGCCTGCTCCCCAACGCCAACTTGCGCCCGGAAGTGGCGCAGAATTATGAAGTCGGCGTCAACTTCAAGTACGATAATGTCATACAGCCCCAGGACGCCTTTCGCATGAAAGTCGTCGGCTTCCGAAGCGAGATCGAGGACTACATAGACGGCGTTGAGATTGGTGAAGTCACCATCGGCGTGCTCGGCCCCGCGTCGTTCAATAATCCGATCCCGGTCGCCGATCTCGAACGCCGGCTGGAAACCGGTATCGTTCCGATCTTCGCAAACCAGTTCTTCCAATACCAGAACCGTTCGAGCGTGCTGATCGAAGGTATCGAACTGGAGGTTAACTACGACGCCCGCTCCTGGTTCGCGATCCTGAACGCGCATCACATCCGCGGCCGCGACGAGACGACCGGCGAGGGCCTCCGCTCAGTACCCGCCGACCAGATCGTCGTAACAACAGGGGTACGGGCGCTTGAGGAGAAGCTCATTGCCGGGGTCCGTGCGCGCTTCGTCGCCAACCAGGAACGCTTCACAGAAAGTGAAGGGTTAGGATCATTCATGCGCGCTGACGGCTATATGGTTGTCGACCTGTTCTCGAGCTATATGTTCCACGAGAACGCCGCCGTCACGCTGAATATCGACAACGTTTTCGACAAGCAGTACCGCGTTCACCTTGACCAGGACAACAGCCCTGGTCTCAGTGCGCGCCTCGGGCTCACCATGAGGCTGGGCATGTGACAAATCCCGACATTTGAAATGGACCAGAACGGACAGGCGGCGAGCCCGCCTGTTTCGCATTCCGACTGAAAAAATCAAACGCAAGATGCGATCAACAACCCAAGCCATAACGAACAGCCAAGGAGGCCGACGCCATGTACATCGCAATGAACCGCTTCAAGGTGACGAAGGATAGTGCCAACGACTTTGAGACGCTCTGGAACGAGCGGGAAAGTTATTTGCACGAACTCGACGGATTCGAGGCCTTCCACCTCCTGCGCGGGCCCGAGCGGGAAGACCATGTTCTCTACGCTTCGCATACCCTTTGGCGTTCGTATGCGGATTTCGAAGCATGGACAAAGTCCGAGCAGTTCCGGAAGGCGCACGCGCGCGCCGGCGAAGGCACGATCCGCCCGCTCTATCTCGGCCATCCGGAGTTCGAAGGCTTCCATGTCGTCCAAGAGGTTTCGCGGGACGGAATTAAGAACATACTGGCCGCGGAGTGAATCGATGAGTGACACCACAGCCGCGTTGCTTCTTTCGTCCCCGGTCAATGCTGCCGTGGCAGCACAACTCGCGGCCAACCCAGACGGAATCCTTGAGCGTATCGCTTCGGATAACAATGTTTCGACGCTTGAGGCCGTCCGCGCCCTGCCCTCTGAAAACGTGCTTGTCGTAAGCAATGCTCCTTTCGCGAAGGTGATGGAGGCCATCGCGACATGGGGCGAAGTACTCTTCATAGTGCACACGCCCAACATCGTGCTCGAGTGCAAGGGGAAAGTTCCGCAAGGGACGATGGGGCGAGGCTATTTCAACATTCACGGCGACAGCCCGATCGCGGGTCATATCAAGGCAGATCGTTGCGCTGCGATCGCCTTCGTTTCGCGCCCATTCATGGGGCGCGCTTCTTGTTCGGTACAGTTCTTCGATACCGAAGGCGAAGCGATGTTCAAGATTTTCGTCGCGCGGGATTCAGAAAAGGAACTGTTACCCGAGCAGGTCGCGAACTTCGAGGCGCTGCGCGCTCGCTACACTGCCAACGCGACGGATGCCTGAGCGCACTATAATCGGAGCCGGAAACGATGTGCAGGAATGATCGACTGCCACAGCCGCGAACAAATTCTAAAGCCATTCCTAGTCTCGACCAGTTTGCCGGCAACCTGGACATCGAGCGACTGACACGGGATGACGGCGTCGTCGGCGCGCTTGGTTCCTCGCGCGTGAAACTCTGGGAAATCCGCGTCTGTACGCATTGCTCCCTCATCGGGACTTGCCTTTCCGATCGCGACCTTGCGACTGTGTTGAAGAGTTGCGGCCTCAAAATCGAGAATGGAGCGCGCCCCTACCAAATACACAGTTACGTGGTGAAGGCGGTTTGCGAGGAGGGACCGATCGCCCGGGCGGTGCAGAAGCTGCTCGACCGCCGCCATGCCGGCATGTTGCGTATTGTCGCCCGCATAAAGAATTCTGCGGACCTGGAACAGCTTTGGGAGCGCGAGTACGCTGCCGGCAGGATTGCAGGCATCTACTGGGCAATTCACACATGCGCTCATGTCCCTGAAGAATTGTTCTCTCGCGTTTTTGGCGAGGTCCACATGTTAAGCCACGTCCTCGGGCGGACCACGCACGCTGAGGCGGAACGAGCATCGGAGCTTGCCTCCCAGATCGCGGATCTTGAAGCCAAAATAGCCCGCCAACGTGAGCACCAACAGCGGGCCATCGGCGAGCGCGACCGCACAATCGAGTCGTTGCAATCGGAAAGGATCAACCGCGCCGCCGGGTTGGCGTCGGACAATTCGAAAGTGGGCGGACCGCGCCGCTTCAGTTCCAAGAGAGATACGACCCTTGTAACTTCGCGTGAACGGGCGCGGTTAGCAGAGTCTCGCGTAATCGAACTGGAGCGCGAAAATAAAGCAATTCGCTCACGCCTGCGCCGGTTCGCGATGCAAGAGGTAGCTGACCTTTCGTCGCCGGAATGCCCAGGGGCGGCGGCGTGCCGCCTGCAGATCCCGCCGGGTGAGAAGCTGCATGTTCTCTATCTTGGAGGACGAACCGGGACGGTCGATCGTCTGCGCAAGATCGCCACTGAGGCACGTGCCGAATTTCTGCATCACGACGGCGGATTGCAGGAATCGCTGCAACGGATACGGGATCTTGTCGCGCGTTCACATGTGGTGTTCTGCCCGGTCGACTGTGTCAGCCACCGCGCCTGCCTGGCTGCGAAGGACCATTGCCGCAAGTTGCAACGGGCATTCGTCCCACTGAGATCGGCCGGTGGTACGACTTTCGAAAAAGCATTGCAGCGCATTGAAATCGGCGCGTAATTTGCATGCAAATTCGCCGCGGGAAGCCACCTGCGGATCAACGAAGTCTATCAATTGGATGTGGACGGCGACCCGATCATTTTCCACGCATGCCGAGCTTTATCCGCTCACCGGCCATCTCGCCGTAGGACAGTGATCCAAGGCGGTGAAGATCGCCTTGACGCCGCCGTCGCTCGCGACGGCCTTGCGTGCCTCTCCATCTTTGGACCACTCGATCTACTCCAGGTCGTCGATAAGCAGTTCCGTAGCTGCTTTCAGAAAGGCGCAGCGGCGTTCGCAGTTGCCGCCCGTGCAATTCCTGGGATCGAAGTCGGTCGCCGGTCGCTTTCCGGCGCCAGGACCTGTTCCGTTGAGATCCTGCCCCCAAAGCAGGAACTCGATGGCGTGGTAGCCGGTGGCCACGTTCACGCCAGAGGCTTCATGCAGTTCGTCGGCAAGAATCGCCTTGGTGATATTCGAAGCGTAAACCTCTTTGCCGCCGAACTTCAGCTTGGGGTTGGCGATGACGTTGGCGGTATAGAATTCATTCCCGGGATTATCGCTGCCGTAAGCACCATCGACATAATCGATCAGCACCTCGTCTAGCAGGCTGTTGAAATTGTCGCCTGACGGGCAGTTGCGAATATGATTCCATGTTCGCGTCATGGCGGCAATGGAGTGGGCGATGCGCGGGGCAGACAATCAGTCAGGTGCGCTTTTTAGTTATGTAAACCTTGAAGAGCGTGTGCCGGCGGCGCATCCGCTGCGCGTGATCAAGACGATCGTCGATGATGCGCTGATCTCACTCGACAGTGAATTTGAAGCGCTCTACGGCTCGACAGGCCGCTCGTCGATTGCGCCGGAGCGCCTGCTCAGGGCATCTTTGCTGCAAGCTAGACATTATTTACGATTTTAGTCAAGATGTGCCACTTACGAAGCTCGCAAGGTTTTGCAGAGTGCGGATGTCAACAGAACAGGTGTTGTGCGGTACTGCGGTGCAACCTAAGTATTTTCAGATCGCGGCAAGATCGCTCGCACGATTTTCTATTGCGAAAGGCATCCGATGCTCTTGAACAAGACAACAAATAATGCAGTGAGAGTCCTCGTCGCCTGTGCGCAAGCCGGAGACAACATGGTCAAGGTTGCCAGCCTTGCAGAAGGTCTCGACCTGACGCAGCAAAACACATTCAAAATTGTCCATCTACTTTCGCGTGCGGGCTACGTTTCAGCGACACGCGGGCGCAATGGAGGCGTCACACTCGCCCAGCCGGCCTCGGAAATCCGTGTCGGTGAAGTTGTGCGTAGCATGCAGTACCCGGACAGGGAGGGCTCCCATCAACAGGCCGGCGAAATTCGAGACAAAGTGCTGTCTCGACTTGAGGACGAAGCGCTCGAAGCCTTTATTTCGGTCCTCAACCAGACGACGATCGAGGACATGGCCAAGTCGAGCGGACCGAAGAAAAGCAAGGTGCCACGAGGCGGCGCGACGGGCTGTCGACTTCAAAGGGCACAGAAACTTGCCGTGAGCGGCCAGCATGCGCACCAACGCAAATCAGCGCCCCGCAGCTCAAGTAACGCCGATCGGTAGTGTAGCGCTACTGACGTTTGGTAAACCACCGTGCCTCAACCGGGGACCAAGCGTTAGTGACGCAACACGAGTGTGGTTTTATTCTAAATAAAAACAGGAAAGACAAATCGGCTTATTCGGATTTCCCCGATTGACTTGTTGGGAGCATAGGGATTTCTTTCCTGCGCTGGTCAACAAAGGACCACGTCCGATGTTTGGGCTTTGAACCCTTTCGATTGGAGGTTTCGATGGAAGGAATAACCCGCGTTGCGCGTGGCTGTGGGCCATCCGGAAGGGCAATCAGTCCGCGAACAGAGCCAAGTGCAACCGAGTTGCTCGTTGGCTATGGGTTCCGCGGCTGGATTTCCGGATATCAATCAGGAGATGTGGCATGTTGGGAGCGCGTTTGGCGACTTTATTCAAACATGCTTGGCCCCGAGGGCGCCCGGGCGGTGGTTGGCAGTCTTGGCGCCTGGGCAAAGACGGTAAATTCCTCCGCGCGGCGCAAGGTGGAGGTCGCGCGGCTCGAAGCCTGCTATTTCTGCCGGGATGAGTGCCTTGCGATCTCCATGATCGCGGCCAGTCAACATCAAATATGCCCTGCGATGCGTGCGTGTGCATTCGCTCTCGTCGATAGTGCGCTGCTTGATGACGTTTTGCACCAAGCCGATACCTACGCGATCATGATGCGCAGCCATGACCGTATCGTTTCTGCTAATTGGATCGTCAATGCCAACGAATACTGCGATCCTTCCCCCGAACTGCCTCATTGATCGGAGCCCTTGCAAGATGCTCATCTGCTCATGCACCGTGATTTCTGATCACGATATCGAGCTGGCTCTCCTTGACATCATGATCCAGGAAAATGCACCGCTGCCGACACCCGGCGTCGTCTGGAGGCACCTGCAGAAGAAGTTGAACTGCTGCGGATGCGCGCCGCTTGCCGTCGAGGTGATTTACAAGAAGCTGGAAGTGCTCAAGGCCAAAGGCCTGATATGTCCCTACGCATGTGGCACTGCACTCGACGCTCTCGATCGCAGGCGTCGCACCGACTTGCGGAAGATTTACGCCCGGGTTGAGTCGGACAAGCTTGCGTCAGGGGCAGAGTGATCCAGTGTGCAACTCAGACAGTTTCGGAATTACCGCTCAGGGCAAGCCCATAAACACCTCCGAATTCAGTATCCCTGAAAAGAGTCGCTTGCGCTTTGGGAGATCCCGGATAATCTGCAGTGCTCCATTATCGGCACCTGCTTATCGCATGCGGACATCCTCAAGATAGCGCGGCGGGCGCGGATTGAGGTTCCTGCCAAAACTTGTGAGTACGACGTCCATGCTTATTTCGTGAATGAAGCCTGTTCGGCCACCAAGACGGCTAGGTTTCTGCAGAAGGAACTAGACCGTCGATATGGCGGCGTGCTGCGGCGCGTGGGGCGACTCTCGGATGAACAAGAAATGCTCAGTTTTTTGGACGGAAGCCTATGAGGCAGGCCACATTGCAGGCGCCTACTGGACACTCGTAAGCCATACGCATGTTCCCCTGGAACTTCGAAAACGTATCTTCGGCGAAGTTCACATGCTTAGCCAGGTCCTTGGCCGCACGACCCATGCTCAAGCCATTCAAGCCGGTGACCTCAACGGGCGTGTACAGGCACTCGAAGCCCATCTGAAGCGCGAACGTGACCGCCATCGCGCTGCTATCGAGGAGCGCGACCGGCGCCTTGCCTACTTGTCAAGCAGATGCCAACCGGCTGTGTCAGAACTCCAATGTCCAGCTCTGAGCATCACCGCCCCAGCCGGACGGGATCGCCGCCCTATCGCCTTCTTATACGCAAAGAGCGCGCCATCACAGTCGTACACCAAAGAGCGCGCTTAGCCGAAAAACAGGTTAAAGACCTCACACGGCAACTGAAATCGTTACACGCTGCCTCGCGGCGTGCCGCGCTACGCAATAGTCCTGCTTCGAACTGTCCTGGAGCCGAGGCTTGCACCATCGATTTGCCGCCGCGCACGCTGCTTTACCTTGGTGGGCGCCAGAGTAGCATGGAGCAGCTGCGAGATATCGCGCGGCAAGCCAAATGCGGATATTATGCACCACGACGGTGGTCTGGAGCAGACAGTTGAGCTCATCGATGACCTGGTTTCACGCTGCGATGCAGTTTTCTGCCCCATAGACTGCATCAGTCATGGCGCGTGCGAGCGCGAAAAAAACTCTGTCGTAAGCATCGCAAGCCGTTCGTCCCATTGCGCTCCTGAGGGTCGGACAGCTTCAAGCGCGCGCTTCTGGACTTGCATTATCAAGAATAAGAGCACAATCTCGTCGCGAACAGTCAACATGACGGGAGGCCAACGTTGAAAGGCCACAAGGAAGTTATCGACGCACTGAACGAAGCTTTGAAACTCGAACTCGGTGCGGTCAACCAATATTGGCTACATTACAGGCTCTTAGAGGATTGGGGCTATAGCAAGCTTGCCAAGAAGGAGCGGGCCGAATCCATCGAGGAGATGGAACACGCCGACAAACTCGTCGCGCGGATCATCTTTCTGGAAGGGCATCCCAACCTTCAGCACGTCGCGCCATTGATGATCGGTCAAAACGTCGGAGAAGTGCTCGACTGCGACCTCAAAGGAGAGTACATCGCCAAAGAGCACTATATGACGGGCCGTGAGCTTTGCCGCGCGAAAGAAGACTACGTTACCATGGCGCTGTTCGAGGAATTGCTGACAGACGAAGAAGGACACATCGATTTCCTCGAAACCCAGATTGAATTGTTGAACAAAATCGGTGCCGAGAATTACGGCTTGTTGAACGCCGACTCGGCCGACGAGGTCGAATAAACTCGATTTTTGCGAACTCCCGCCGTGCCGGCGCGCGGCACGGCGCAATCGTCGGCTACGCCGTGTTCGCGGGTTTTTTCGTAGCATGCATCGAAGAAGATGTAGCGGAAGCGACCGAGCGCGCGGTTGCGCCAAGCCTCCATGTCGCGGCATCGACGGCTTGTCGTCGACCCAGGTCAGCTGCGGTGATAGGTGTGTCCGGCGAGAATGGTGACGGCGCAGTAAAGCTGTTCGACAAGAACGATGCGGGCGAGGCCGCCAAGCAGGCTGACGTAGCGTTCCAGCAGAGCGCGATAGGGCCCTTCTTAAGACGCCCGATGGCGGCAATCGTAAAGCGCATAAACTCAGCCGCTTAATGCGATGTCGGTTCGGGCGAACGCTCGCCGGACCACATTTTCTCGAGGTTGTAGAATTCGCGAACCTCGGGACGGAACAGGTGGCCGGATGCGTCAGAATGGGCATAGCGTCCGCAGATCAAGCCAGAGCAGACGAATCAATTGTCCAATCATAGCGAAATTTGCGCGGTCGTGCCGATGTCTGCTATCTCCGCCTAGCGGTCTTTCACAACTTCAACACTTATCCCCATCGCTACAAACATGCGCCGCGCAGACGACCATCAGGGGCCTCCGTTCTTCAAAAAAACTGGCTCTTTGCGCTTGCCATTGATCGTCACGCGAACAACCCAGCGCTTCTTCAGGGTGTCCCCGACGATCAGGCGCAGACCGCCTCGGTCTTCATAGATGCCTGGAAACTTTAGCTTGGCCACCTTCGCGTGGCGGAGCTTGTTCAGTGCTCGCGTACCCAAACCGACCCCGCCAATTCCGTCACCCAAAATATCACCCAACTTGCTTGTCATTGGGTGACGTTGCGTGATTATGCTGAGCAGAACTTTTCTGGAGCGATGATAGATGAACCTGCTGATTCATCGCTAATAATTCGAGATTTTGGCGCGATCCGGAAGGAGCTGTCATTTGGTTATGTGGCGGAGAGGGTGGGATTCGAACCCACGAGGCGGTTGCCCGCCTACCGGTTTTCGAGACCAGCGCCTTCAGCCACTCGGCCACCTCTCCGAAATGCCACTTAGCGTGCCATCGAACCGGCCCGCGTTGCCTATGGCTTAGGGAAGCGGTGTCGTATCGTGTGTCGCCCCGGAACGCAAGAGCGATTGGCGTCCGCCTATTAGCGGACTTCAACCTGCATCGCTGGAATTTCGCCGGAAGCCTTCGATTGCGCAGCAACGACGACGCTGATACGCTTCGAATCGATTGCAACAACATGGAAGGAGGTGACCTGATGTCGAGTGAGATCCTAGTGCCTGCCGAGAACATCGGGCGCAGCGGAGCGACGTTAGAGCAGCCTCTGACAAGCACCTGAGCGTCATCGGTCATTCTGAACCGCGAGGTTCAACGCAGGCCAGTCTCACGGGGGTCGCTCAACGAGCGACCCCTTTGTGTATGACCGCCCGTTTATCTGACCGCCCGTGTATCTGACCGGCTGTGTTTTCATTCGCGGCCCGGCGATCAAGCCGAAAATTCGAGCGGCGCCGTCGCGGGTGCCTTCCCCTCGAATCCTTGTGCCAGCATCCGCCCTTCTTTGGCGTCCGCAACGAGCGCGAGCCGGGTCAGCGGATTCAGCACCGGCGGCTTCAGCCATTCGGCCAGCCCGAAGAAATCCGGCGCAAGGTTGCACAGCATCCGCGAACGCCCTTCGCTGTCATGACCGCGCGCACTGCCCCGCCAGCCCGACGCCTGCCAGTGATTGGCGGCAACGCGGGGACCGCGATGCACTTCCGCGCATTCTTCCGTCCGCTCTATGACCACCGTTTCGTGCGGCCCTAGACCGGCCAGCACAAATATGCACGGCGCCGCAATCGGTGTTTCCGTCAGCCGCCCCGCCGCCTCTTCAAAATCGCCTGCCGTCGCGAACACCTGCCGTAACAGATGCGCCGGCGTCGGATGCGGGCGTGACCACACACGCGCCTTGTTGGCCGCCCAGTCGATGGCGAAGAGGCCGATCGGCCGGCGCATCGGCGCCTGGTTTAACGCTGCCGAAAAACGTCCCGGCGCCATCGCCTGAAGTACGCCGGTGTAGCCAGGCCAGGTCAGAGCAATGTACGGCCCCGGTTTGGCACTGACCCGGCCGGCAACGACGTTCGCCCCGAGCCCTGGCGTGCGCCAATCCAGGACCCGCGCCAAACGCGCGGAGCAGCCATCCGCAGAAGGCGCCACCCGGCAGGTGCAGCCCCACTCATAGTTCACTGAAAGATAGTACGCTCCGGGCCGCCCGAGCAGCGCCGCCACCCGGTCGATCTCTTCAAGCTGTGCATTGTTCCAACGCACCAGCCACTTCCGCGACACGGCGTCGAGCGCCCTGAGCGCCGCCTTGGGCACGCCCTTCGTAGCTGCATCGATCAGCCGGTGCGCCCGCCGTTCGTGCGCCATCAGGGTTTCGATTCCGATTGAACCGCTGACATCCGTGATTGGAATTTCTGGCAATGTACTTTTCATCGGTCGAATATAGTGGCAGCCCGGTTTTCTCGCATGCTTGCCATTGACAAATCGGCGCCGCTCGGCCAGAAACGGCGTCACCGCGACGGGCGAAGGCTCTTCGCGCAAAATCCGCTGCCTGAGGCCAGTTGACAGCCCATATCCGGACTTCCCGGAACCTGGAGCCGTCATCGCTGCGGGAACCCAAAGTTGCATCAGCGCTCGATGCGCAATGCAGCGGCAGGTCGCCCGTTCCGGACCCGAAAGTCCGCATCCTTGAGATGCGGCGCCACAAGGCGCGAACAAACCCGTTGGAACTCGAATTCACGTTCGAGGGCCGGCGAACGAACGTAATTCGAATCGAAGGTCCGACCAGCCATGTACGCTGTTATCAAAACGGGCGGCAAACAATACCGCGTCGCCCAGAACGATCTCCTCACCATCGAGCGCCTCGAAGGCGAAGCCGGCAACACCATCGAATTCGCCGAGGTTCTGATGGTCGGCGAAGGAGAAGAAGTGAAAGTCGGCGCACCGTTCGTCTCGGGCGCGAAGGTCACCGCCGAGCTTGTCGATCAAGCCCGCGGTCCCAAGGTCATCGCCTTCAAGAAGCGCCGCCGCAAGAATTCGCGCCGCAAGAAAGGCCACCGCCAACACCTGAGTCTGGTGCGCATCACCGGCATCACCGGCTAATTCAACACGACTTTAGGAAGTGTTGGTGGAAAGAGCCGCACGACTTTAGGAAGTGCTGGACAAAAGCACCAGACAAGCACGAGCATCTGAAGGACACGCGTTATGGCACAGAAGAAAGCAGGCGGCTCAACCAAGAACGGCCGCGATTCAGAATCCAAACGTCTTGGTGTTAAGCGCTACGGCGGTGAAGTAGTCATCCCCGGCAACATTATCGTCCGCCAGCGCGGCACCAAGTGGCACCCGGGTTCCAACGTCGGCATGGGCACTGATCACACGATTTTCGCAAAGGTCGAAGGCGAGGTGGAGTTCCGCACGCGCCGCAACGGCCGCACTTATATCTCGGTGCAGCCGAAAACATCCCAAGCCGCCGAGTAAGTCGGCGCCGGTTCGACGGCTGCCCTTAACGGCAACGGCAATTGCTCCGGCTTGTTTCCAAGGCCGCCCGGACTCGGTTTGAGTGTGGGCGGCTTTCGACGTTGATGATCTTTAATCTAGGCATGGATTTGGGGCGGTCGTGTGATGAGAAGCAGCTCCAGCATGCAGACAAGGCGGTTGCTCCTGCGCCCACTGCGAAGCGAGGAGGCCCTCCGCATTGCCGAACTTGGCGGCGACTGGGATGTCGCCAGCATGACCGCACGAATGCCCTACCCTTACACTGAAGCAGCCGCACATCAGTGGATTGACACCATCGACCCCGGCGAACGGATCTACGGCATCGAGCTCAAAGGCGAACTGATCGGTGTCACCGGATTTACCCCCGACCCCGACGAGCCAAGTGCCGAAATCGGCTATTGGCTGGGCAAGGCATACTGGGGGCAGGGCTATGCGACCGAGGCCGCCCAGGCTGTAATCAGCCATTGTTTCAGCCGGGAGGGCTTTTCCAGGCTCACATGCGGTCACTTCGCCGATAACCCTGCGTCCGCGCGGGTTATAACCAAGCTCGGCTTCGAACGAACCGGATCTGGAGAGTGGTGGTGCGAAGCCCGTCGGCTGGAAATCACAGCCGTGCGCTACGAAATGAATAGGCCTGTCCCCCGCTGGCGCCGGTTCGTACGTCTCGGCCGGGCAACGTAACACCAGCGCGGAGAGTCGTACGGCGCCGGTTGCCGCGAAGCGGTGAGTATCCAGCCCAACACGACTTAGGAAGTGTTGGCCGGAATACAGCCCAACACGACTTTAGGAAGTGCTGGCCGGAATACAGCCCAACACGACTTCAGGAAGTGTTGGCCGAAAGAAAACACACAAGCTTGCGCAGCATTGGCGGATGAAGGCGCAGCAAGGAAAGTAAGATGAAGTTCCTCGATTCTGCGAAAATCTACGTACAGTCCGGCAAGGGCGGCGACGGCGGCCTCTCGTTCCGCCGCGAGAAGTACATCGAATACGGCGGCCCGGACGGCGGCGACGGCGGACATGGTGGCGACGTTATCATCGAGTGTGTCGATAATCTCAACACGCTGATCGATTACCGCTACCAGCAGCACTTCAAGGCCAAGCCCGGCGTCAACGGCATGGGCCGCAACCGCTCGGGCGCACGCGGCGAAGATTGCATCATCAAGGTCCCGCCGGGCACGCAGGTGTTCGCAGAAGACAACGAGACGCTGCTTGCCGACCTCACGAACATTGGCGACCGCGTCCGCATCGCCAAGGGCGGCAACGGCGGCTTTGGCAACGCCCACTTCAAGAGCTCCACCAACCAGGCCCCGCGCCACTTCAATCCCGGCCAGCCCGCGGAAGAGTTGACGATCTGGCTGCGCTTGAAACTGATCGCCGATGCCGGCCTCGTCGGCCTGCCGAATGCCGGCAAGTCGACGTTTCTTGCTGCCGTATCGGCAGCCAAGCCGAAGATCGCCGATTATCCATTCACGACCCTGCACCCGAACCTAGGCGTCGTCAAAATCGGCTCCAAGGACTTCGTTCTTGCCGACATTCCAGGTCTGATCGAAGGTGCCAGCGAAGGTGCCGGACTTGGCACGCGCTTCCTCGGCCACGTCGAACGCACGCGCGTTATCTTGCATCTCGTCGACTGCACTTCGCAGGACGTCGCGCGCGATTACGAAACCGTTCGCGCAGAACTCGAAGCCTACGACGAGGGTTTTGCTGAAAAGCCTGAAATCGTGGCCATGTCGAAGATCGATGCGCTGACTGAAGACATTCTAAAGGACCGTTTCAACGAGTTGAAGCAGGTGTGCGGCAGGCGCCCGCTGATGGTCTCGGCCGTTTCTGGCAAAGGCGTCGAGGAGGTGTTATTCGCACTGGTCCGGCATATCGACAATGCGCTGGCAGAAGAAGCAGCAGAGAAGGCCGAGCCCGCCAAGCCGTGGCAGCCGTGAGTGCCGTTCGGAGCTGCAGCCCCGGGTCGGCCGCTTTCCGTCACAGGTAACCCAGGACATTGAGCAGAATGAGAACTGGGATCGGTACGCCAATCATGAACAGTAAAACGTTCTTCATCATGATATTCGCTCCTCGTTGACGACTGACGGACCAAAAACCCTTCGATCCGGGATTGGTTCCCGACCAAAGCTCCGCCTCTCTAGCGTACGAGTCAGGCAATTCATGCTATCAGCGACCGATCCGCTCCCGCCCAATTGACAGTGCCTCATGACCGACAGCCCGAACGCAGACTCAGTCTCCTCCTCGCAAATTGGCCGCCCGGAATGGGCTCAAGCCTCGCGCATCGTCGTGAAACTCGGCTCGGCGCTGATCGCCTGCCGCGAGACCGGCACCGTGAAATCGGATTGGCTCGGCTCGCTGATCGACGATATCGCCGCCATGACGAGCACCGGCCGTGAAGTCGTTGTCGTTTCCTCCGGCGCCATTGCTCTTGGGCGACACGCCCTCGGCTTGCCCCCCGGTCAGCTTGAACTTGAGGAAAGCCAGGCCGCAGCTTCCGTCGGACAGATTGCGCTCGCTCATGCCTATGCCGAGCTGGCCAAGGCCCGCGGCCTCACTGCAGCTCAGATCCTGCTGACGCTCGGCGATACCGAGCAGCGCCGCCGCTATCTGAATGCCCGCGACACCCTGCTCACCTTGCTGCGCTTAAAGGCCCTTCCCGTTGTCAACGAAAACGACACCGTCGCGACCAGTGAAATCCGCTACGGTGACAACGATCGCCTGTCGGCCCGCGTCGCCTCGATGATCGATGCCGACTGCCTCGTCCTGTTGTCCGATGTCGATGGGCTTTACACCGCCCCGCCGGGCTCCGGTTCAGCCGCCCGTCGCCTCGACGTCGTTACCGACATAACCAGCGAAATCGAAGCCATGGCCGGGGATGCTGGCAGCGAACTTTCGCGCGGCGGCATGCGCACCAAGGTCGAGGCCGCCAAGATCGCGCGCGCCGCCGGCTGCGATATGGTGATAGCGTCCGGCAAGCGCATGAACCCGTTGGCGGCCATCGCTGCGGGCGCGCCCTGCACTTGGTTTCTGGCACCCTCCGATCCGGTCACCTCGCGCCAGCGCTGGATTTCCGGTCAGCTCGAACCCAAGGGAACGATCATCGTCGACAGCGGCGCGGAAAAAGCGCTTTTCGACGGCAGAAGCCTTTTGCCGGCCGGCGTCAGCGCCCTCTCAGGAACGTTCGATCGCGGCGACGCCGTCATCATCCGCGGCAAGGACGGACGCGAACTGGGACGCGGCCTTGTCGCCTATGCCAAGAAGGATGCCGAACGCATCGCCGGCAAGAAAACATCCGAGATTGCCGATATTCTCGGCTTCGCCGGCCGCGACGAACTGATTCACCGCGATGACATGGCGCTTCACCGCGTGCATCGCTCCACGGATGGATAAAGGTTTTTTCGAATCATGCAGACCTCTCAAGCCCTAGCCGCCGATATTGACGCAATCGCCGATCATCTGCGCCTTCTCGGCCTGCCGATCGAGGTCGTTGATCTTTCCGGCGGGTCCAAAGGCATCCGCGCCACGACAAGCGGTATCCCCTTCTCGGCATTCCTCTTCAAGAACGACGAACAAAATAGTCCCTATCTGATGTTGAGCGCGATGTTCCCGGACCGTAAGGTCAGCCTCGAGTGGGCCAACGCCTGGAACAGCCGTTTTCCCCTGACGCGTGCGACGGTCGCCTCCGAAGGCGAACCCATGCTGACCCAGGCGATCATCTTGACCGGCATCGACACCGATCATTTGAAGGAAGTCGCTTCCTGGTGGGATCTGCTCTTGCGCATCTTCGTCGAGGACATCCTCTCCGTATCGCCCCTACCTCCAACGTGAGTGGCAGCATGAGCGCCAAGCCTTCGCAACCCCCTCCGGAGACCCACTAAGAGAGACTCGAGTCCCATGAATGCCATCGTCCAGAAACTGCTCCACGAGAGCAACGTCGAAGCCGCCATGCTGGAAATGGGCAAGGCCGCCCGCGCCGCTGCCCGCGGACTCGCTGCCGCGCCACGCGAGCTGAAGGACGAGACGCTGCGCATTGCCGCCGCCGAAATACGCCGGCACACCCCCGTCATCGTCGAAGAAAACAAGCGCGACCTCGAGGCCGCCGAAAGTGCCGGCCGGCCCGGCTCCTACCTTGACCGGCTGATGCTGGATCCCGATCGCATCGAAGGCATCGCCAGGGGCCTTGAAGCGATCGCCGATCTCGCCGATCCCGTCGGTTCCATCATCGCCGAATGGAAGCGCCCGAACGGCCTTGCCATCTCGCGCGTCCGCGTCCCAATCGGCGTCATCGGCATCATCTACGAGAGCCGCCCGAACGTCACCGCGGATGCCGGTGCTCTCTGCTTGAAATCGGGGAACGCGGCAATCCTGCGCGGCGGATCCGACAGCCACCATTCGAGCCTCGCAATCCTCACCTGCCTCGCCCACGGACTTCGCCAGACCGGCCTCCCCGAGGACGCCATCCAGCTTGTCGCCACCGTCGATCGCGATGCCGTCGGCCACATGCTCCGCGGCCTCGAAGGGGCCATCGACGTTATCGTTCCGCGCGGCGGCAAGAGCCTCGTCGCGCGCGTCCAGGAGGAAGCCCGCGTCCCCGTCTTCGCTCACCTCGAAGGCATCTGCCACACCTATGTCGACCGCGGCGCCGACATCGACATGGCCGTCGAAATCGTCCTCAACGCCAAGCTGCGCCGCACCGGCGTCTGCGGTGCCACCGAAGCCCTTCTCGTCGACAAGAACGCCCACGACGACTACGTGAGCCCGCTCGTCAAGGCGCTGCTGGACGCCGGCTGCGAAGTTCGCGGAGACGCCGCCGCGCAGGCTGTCGACGAGCGCGTCGTTGCCGCCTCCGACAAGGATTGGGGCACCGAGTTCCTAGACGCCATCATCGCCGTCAAGGCCGTCGATGGCGTCGACGAAGCGATCCGTCACATCGCCCGGCATGGATCCCAGCACACCGATTGCATCGTCACCGAATGCATCGGCACGGCAGAGCGGTTCCTCACCCATGTCGATTCGGCAATCGTCATGCACAATGCCTCCACCCAGTTTGCCGACGGCGGTGAATTCGGCATGGGCGCGGAAATCGGCATCGCCACCGGCCGCTTGCACGCCCGCGGCCCGGTCGGCCTGGAACAGCTGACGACGTTCAAGTATGTGGTTCGCGGCAGCGGACAGGTACGTCCGAAATGACAGCCGGTCATGCAGTGGAGCAGCCGAATTGAGCGTGCCCCCTCACCGCCGCTCGTCTTTTTCCATACCCACGCCGCACGCTTGGCCCGGCGCGCGCATCGGCATCATGGGCGGCTCGTTTAATCCGCCCCACGAAGGCCACCTCGTCGTCGCGCGCACGGCTTTGCGCCGACTGCGTCTCGACATGCTGTGGTGGCTCGTAACTCCGGGAAACCCTCTGAAGACAGGGCACGGGCTACCTGACCTCAAGAAACGCATGAAAGCCGTCGAAGCGCTGGCCACTGACCCGAGGATGATCGTCACGGGTTTCGAGTCCGAACTCGGCACACCTTATACCGCCGCCACGATCGGTTTCCTGACGTCCAGCCACCCCCGCACGCAGTTTGTCTGGGTCATGGGCGCCGACAATCTTGCGACATTCCACCGCTGGCAGAATTGGCGCGAGATCGCCGCGAGCGTTCCCATGGCCGTGATCGACCGGCCCGGTTGGCGCTTCCCGGCTCTTGCTTCACCGGGCGCACGTGCGCTTGCTGCCCGGCGCATCCCCGAAACCCAGGCTGCACGATTGCCGGGTCTTGTCCCGCCCGCCTGGGTTTTCCTGACGACACGGCTGTCGAACCAGTCGTCGACGGCGCTGCGCGGTGGTGCACTGGCGCAATCCGACCTGTGATACATTCACCACGCCAGACAGGGTGTTTTGGTTAAGCACCTGCAACAAAACTCCCATAATCCCTTGATGGCTTCGAGTCGTCAGCTTAGACTTACAATCGTTTGCGGAAGTGCCTATATCCAACGCTCGCAAAGCCCCCCGGCCGGTACGCGGTACCGGGTTTCACGGGATTACGAGGCGAACCTATTTGGAAGACATTCACACAGGGTTCGATGACGAAAGGACGACCACGAAAACATGCCAAGTGCGCTTGAGGCTGCCATGACCGGCAAGTCTCCATCCGAGGCGTTGCGCGATAGCAATTCTTCGGCGTCGCTCGTGAAGCAGATCGTTCATTGGCTGGATGAGGCCAAGGCGGAAGAGATCGTCACGATCGATCTGAAAGGTAAGACGTCGATCGGCGACTTCATGATCGTCGCATCTGGCCGCTCGGACAGGCACGTCGCCGCCATCGCCGATAAGATCAAGGAAAAGCTCCGGGAAACTGGCCACGGTCGCGTTCGCGCCGAGGGAACGGAAACCTGTGATTGGGTGCTGATCGACACCGGCGATATCATCGTTCATCTGTTCCGACCCGAGGTCCGTGATTTCTACAACCTTGAAAAGATGTGGTCCGGCGAGCGCCCACCCGAGCCGACTTCGCACTGAGCACGTCAGAGTTAGAAGCTCATGCGCTTTACCATTGCCGCCATCGGGCGTCTCAAGGAGGGCCCTGATCGCGCGCAACTGGAACGCTACGCCAAGCTGCTGGGCGGCCTCGGGCGCAGTTGCAATCTGGGCCCGCTGCAGATCGTCGAACTTGCCGAGGGCCGCGGGCAGTCCGTCGCGCTAAGATGTCGGGACGAATCGCAGCGGCTCTTGGCAGCCTCGTCATTCGCCGATCAACGCATACTGCTCGACGAGCGCGGCCGCACGCACTCGAGTGAACGCTTCGCCGAACTGATCGGGCGGCTTCGCGACGGCGGCACCCGCGAAATCGCCTTCCTGCTCGGCGGCGCCGACGGCCACGGTGCCGAAGCGAGAGCCGCCACCGACGACACGCTCGCCTTGTCGCACTTCACTTTGCCGCACGGCCTTGCCCGCATCGTTCTTACCGAACAGCTTTACCGCGCCGTCACCATTCTCGCCGGCCACCCCTATCATCGGGCTTGATACTCGCCCCGGCAGCCTTTCCACGTAGTGCTCCCCGCCGCTGGACAGTCCCGACCTCACTGCCCGGCCCAACTTCACTGCCCGGCCCGGACTTCATTGCCCCAAAAGAAACCGGTCCAGCATCCGCGTCGGCAGAAGCCGGCGCATGACGTCGGCTGCATAGGTCGGCGTCGTGACGAAATAGCGGGGTTTGGGCCTTGGACTTTCGAGCGCGTGGATAAGCTTTTCGACAACCGCTTCAGGTTCGAGCTTGAAGGACTGGTTGCCGCCGGCTTCCATCTTCGCGATCCGGTCCCGGTAGATTTGCCGATGCACGGAGTTTTCCATGTCGATCGTCGCCTTGAGATTTGCCAGCGCGCTTTTCACGAAATTCGTGGCGATCGGCCCAGGTTCGATCAGCGAAATCGAAATGCCCGAACCGGCAAGTTCGAGCCGCATGGTGTCGCTCAAGGCTTCGAGTGCAAATTTCGACGCGCAATAGGCACCCCGGTATGGCCCAACGACAAGCCCGAGGACCGAGGAGCACTGCACGATCCGCCCCGATCCGCGAGCGCGCATTTGCGGCACGAGCAGGCGCGTCAATTCATGGCCGCCGATGACGTTGACCTCGAACTGCCGGCGCAACATCGCCCCTGGCAGATCTTCTACAGCTCCAAGCTGCCCATAGGCTCCGTTGTTGAACAGTGCATCGATCCGCCCGCCGGAAATTTCGAGCGCCTTGGCTGCGCAAGCCGCTACCGATGCCTCATCTCCAAGATCGAGGGGAACGGAAGCGACGCCGAGTTCGGACACAAGCCGGGCGCAGTCTCCCTCACGTCTGGCTGCCGCGATGACCAGCCAGCCCCGTTTGCCAAGATCGCGTGCTGCGGCGTAACCGATCCCCGACGAGCTGCCCGTAACAAGGATCGTCCCTTTGCGCACCATGGGCTCCCGGCGGATGACTGATTTCGTGGAAGGCGATGCCTGACGGGACGCTTCGGGTCCCGCCGGTCCTATTCGTTCTTGGCCTTGTCGCGGCACTGAGCACAGGTGCCGGACACTTCCATGAATTTCACCTTGGGCGTGAAATCGACCGACCTAGCGAGTTCGGCAACCTGGTCGAAGATCGACTGCGCCGGAACCTCGACGACCCCGCCGCACTGTTCGCACGACATGAAGATTGGCCGGCCCTTGCGCCCATGTTCGTGACGCCGGCACGCGAAATAGGAGTTCTTGCTTTCGAGCCGGTGAATCACGCCGGCCTCGATCAGCGCATCGATGGAGCGGTATACCGAGATCGGCGCCAGCCGCGTACCCTTCTCGGACAGCCGGTCCAGGATCTCATAGGCGCCTATCGAGCCGCGCGTTGAAGCGATCTCCGAAAACACCTGTTCACGAAGCTGTGTGAAGCGAAGATTGCGTTCTTCGAAAGCGGTTCGCGCGCGCTGGACGATATCGGCCAGGATCGCCCCGGAGTCCCCACCGCCTTCAACCTTCGACAATTCGCCCTTGGACTTGGCCTCTCTTGTCATTGTCTTGGCCATACCTCTCCTCAACCAACACCACCTATATAGGCGTTTCTTGGAGTTTTTTCGATAGATTATTGAATTCGCTAATATTCACAAGTGGCGATGTCACACCACGGACCGCCTTACTTTCGCAACGTTTTAACGATGGAAATCATTACCCTGGGAGGGCGTACGGTGCGCACGGCACCAGTTTTCGCTTCCCCAGCAATCCATTTCACACTGTCCGAGAGGCGGCGGGCGAGCCACCATGCAACGCACATCCTCCTCATATATTGTCGCCGCAAGACGCACGGCACTGGGTAGAATCGGAGGATTGCACCGAAACCGCCGCATCGACGCCCTAACCGTTCCCGTCATCGAGGCCGCCCTCAACGACTGTGGCCTCGCGCCTGAAAGGGTCGATGAACTGATCCTCGGCAACGCCACACAGGGCGGCAATCCCGCCCGCCTCGTCGCCCTCTCTGCCGGGTTGAGCGAAACCGCCGCAGCCTACACCATCGACCGCCAATGCGCCTCCGGGCTCGATGCCGTTCTCACTGCTTGTCGCATAGTTTCCGACGGCGATGCCCATATCGTCGTCGCCGGCGGTGCCGAATCGCTGTCGACCGCGCCATGGCGGATCGCCAAGCCGAAAAGCCTCTATCACCTCCCTCGCTTTATCGGCGTCGAGCCGACCTTGATGGACGAAACGGAAGAGCCACACCTATTCGAGGCCTCCGAACAGCTCTCCCAGCGTCTCAACATCGCCCGCGAGCAGCAGGATGCCTGGGCCCTGAAATCCCACCTCAAGGCCGAAGCCGGCCGCGAGAACCGCAAGTTCGTCGGCGAGATCGTGCCGCTGCGCACGACACCGGAAGAAGCCAAGGACCAGAGTGCGGCCGCAGGCGCCTCGCCCGAGGACTTCTCTTCGGAACCGCCTTGGCTTCCCCCGGAAGGCCGCCTGACGCCGGCCAACACCAGCGCCATGCACGATGGCGCGGCGATGAGTGTTGTTGTCTCGGAAAAGGTCTGGGAGGAACTCGGCCGCCCACCGGCGATCCGCCTCGTCGCGAGTGTTACCCGCGGCGTAGCGCCCGATAACGAAGCCGGCGCCCCGATGGAGGCCATGCTGAAGCTTTACGACCGCCTCGATGGTTTCAATCCCAAGGATATCGGCCTTGTCGAACTGAGCGAAACCTCGGCCGCTCAGGCCATCGCCTTCTCGACATCGCTCGGCCTTGAGGATGATCTTATAAATCCCGACGGCGGTGCCGTTGTCCGCGGCCATCCGCTTGCCGCCGCAGGTGCGGTGCTGGTCGTCCGCCTGTTTTCCCGCATGGTCCGCCAGCGCGGTGACGGAAAGCTTCAATACGGTGTAGCGACGCTTGGTGCCATTGGCGGTATCGGCGTCGCCGCCCTCTTCGAATCCGTCTGATTCAACCGCAATTGCGAAAATTTAAGTAGAAATCATTCAGGTTGCAGGGGACACCAACCCATCAGCTTTTGCATACTTAGGCTCATCGGGTTGAAAAAGCAGGCGGATAGCACCTTATCCATTTCGGCGAAGATGGCTGGTGGGCCGCGTCTCCATGTCGTCAGGATTTGAGTGCATGATGCATCGTCGGCACACCGCAACGATTCGATTCGTAGAGCAGGATGAGCAAAATTGTACGCCGTGTCTTGCCGAAGGCGGGCATCCAAAATCTTGCCGAAGGCGGGCATCACCATGCGGTTGGAACATGAGACGAAGCAAAGACTAGAGCGGTTCAGTGTTAGGTGGAAGTACTCCACGGCCACGACTGTGGCCCGGCGCGAGCGCCGCCCCCGCGGAGGGCCAGGCCGGTTGGCCGATTGGCCCGTGAGCGAAACAGCAAGATTGTTTCCGCCTGAAGCGGAAACAATCTAGAAAAGCACGACGGGGTGCTGACGAACAGTGATCGCGCTCTAGCCGGATTTGAGCGGCTCAAGACTCAACAATGGCACCTTGAGCCGGTCCGTCGCAACCGTGCGACGGACTGCTGAACGCGCGATAATTGGAATTTTTGCCGGAGCGAATGGGCCTTTCAGGGGTTGGAGCGGAACGAATGGACATTGTGGCACTTGCCGACTCACTCAAGCCGGCAACCGATTGGATCGCAGCCAATTGGCAGCTCCTGGCCCTCGCCTTCGCCTTTTACGCCGTCTTCCTGTGGTCGCGTGGCTTCTGGAAGCGCCTTTTCGAGGTCGTAGAAAAGGTTGCGTTTTCTAACTGGCAGCTTGCCCTCCTCGGCGCCACCGGTGTGATCCTGTCGCTCGCCTCAGGCTGGACCACTTGGGACGGCATGCGAAATTTCACTAACGAACCGCTGCTCTCCTTGATGATCACTTTCGGCATCCAGGGAGTGATGCTGATCGCCGCCTGGCTCATCGGTGAAAGCTTCGCTTCCGGCATGAACGTCAACCGCTCAGGCCGCAGCGAGCGCGCGGGGTTTGCCGGTTACGGTTTCGAATGGGTCGCCGGCGCGATGCTTGGCATCGTCATCGTCGGCGGAACCATTGCCCTGATCGTGCGTGCGCAGGAAGCTGCGGCTCCGCTTCTGACGAACGACCAGCTGTTGTTCGCAGCGGTCGCGCTGGCTTCGCTCGCCCTCGTCGCAATTCTCCAGGGCGACCTTCTGTCTCCCTACGTTCAAAGTTCCAAGATTATCCTGCGCAACGCTGTCTTGTGGGTGATGTTCCTCGCCTGCATGGCGACCTCGGTCTTCTTCTCGTTCGACTCGCTGTTCTCGACCATCTTCCCGCAGTCCGAACGCGTCCGCGCCGCCGAATTACGTGCTCAAAACCAGGTCGCCGGAATTGTCTCGGATATTGGCCAGACCATCGCCACACGCCGCCTGCAGGAAGCAGAAGCCCTGTTTTCATCGCCCGGCTGGCTGGCCTACGAACAGCAGCTCGACAAGCTCGCCGGCAAGGCCCAGGGTGCCCAAGCGGCCATCGAGGATTATTTCAACCAGCAGATCGAACAGCGCAACACGCAGCGCTCCCAGCATCAGGAGCGCCTCGCCTCCGCCGAGAGCCAGCAGTCGGGCTTGAAGATCAAGTCGATTCAGCTCAATGAGGAAATCTCGCGCCTGCAGGCCGAACGCCCCGAATCCGCCGCCGCTGTCGATCGGCAGCGCCAGGTCGTTTTGGAAATTCAGCGCCGCCTCGACGAACAGCGCGCCAAGGTTCTCGCCGAGGAAAAGGGTGTCGAGGGCACCGGCAAAGTCGGCCGCGGCCAGCAGTGGCGCACCGAAAAGGCCACCGAGGAACGCATCCGCGCTGAACTACAGGTCGCCAACGAGCGGCTCGGCGCACCTCAAAAACGCATGGTTTCTATCGACGAGCGCGTCGCCACGATCAAGGCGGAACTGGCCCAGATCGAGGGCCAGCTGGCCCAGCTGCAAGGCGAAGCTCAGACTGCCGAACGGCGCATCAGCAATCTTGAAGCCTCGACCGGCACAGAGCAGGACAGCCTCAAAGTCGATCCCTCGAGAGTCTTGCCGGCCTTCGAGCGCGCCAAGGTCGCCTTCCGCCAGGAACCCACCGCCGTCGGCCTGACCGACCTGCAGCTGCAGTGCACCAACCTTCTCGGCGCCATGGCCGCCACGCCAACGACCAAGGAAGGCATTCGCGACATCGACTGCGATCCCAAGAGCGCCAGCGAAGCAGCTTCCGTCGTCTTTGCCCTCAACAACGGCACGGAAGTCTTCAAGGCCAATTGCGCCGGCGGCGAGCGCCTTGAAAAGCTTGGTTCGACGGACGCGCTGTTTGGCTTCGCCAGGAAGTGCCTGTCCGACTCGGGACTTCCCAGCAAGGACACCGATGCGCTGCGCACCAAGATCAACTTCGCCGAGCTGAACCGCGACGACAAAGCCCACCGCTTCGTCGTCACCTGGAATGCGTTCGGCGACGGCAACCGGCTCGCGTATCTGGCGCTTGCCATCGCCATTGCCATCGACGCGCTGGTGTTCATGTCCGGCCTGTTCGGCGCTAATGCCGTGCGCTCGCCGCTGCAGGATGTGCCGCGTCGTCAGGCCCGCTCTGCACAGCAGCTTGAAGCGGTCATCGAAAACGCGCTGCAACCCCATCCCTACGAGAACGCGCGTGCCGCGATTGCCGCCATGCGCCCCATCCAGTCACGGGACGGCTTCACCCAGCGCGTCACGCTGAGCGATCCCTCAATCCCCGATTACCACGCGATCCTCAGCGTCCTTAACGCCGCCTGTTCGATTGGCGCTGCCACCGAAGATCAGGAGCGTCCAGACAGCTATCTCGTCCGACCCGAACTGTTCGAGTTCCTCTCGATCGTCTCGCATCGCCACTATAAGGCGAATGATGAGCACCGCCGGCTCGCCGAACTGAACCGCCTGATCACGGTCGCGCTGCAGCCCCACGTCGGCGATCACGCCGCCGTCGTCCTGCACAACATGCATCCGATCAACGAGATCAACGAGTTCACTTCCGAAGTCATGTTCAATGAAATCGAAGAGGCCGAAAAACCGATTGTGAAGCGTGCCCTCAACGCCGCCTCCGTGCTGAGCTTTGTAAAGCGCGACAAGCGTCCCGGCGAGGCTGACCGATTCTACGTCCATCGCGATCTCTACAAGACGCTCATGAATATCGCGGCCGCCAATCAGCCGACGGGCATGTGGCGCGAGCAGCGCCCGATGCTTGCTGGTGCGACGCCC
>LOEV01000025.1 GCA_001516065.1 Alphaproteobacteria bacterium BRH_c36 | reverse complement strand
CTTTCGGGGGATGGCTTTGCTGCCGGAAGCGGCGGCGGCGGCGGCGGCGGCGGCGGCGGCGGCGGAGCCAAACAGATGTACGAAACCGCTTACGGATACATGCTGCAGCAGGACTACGGGGCAGCGGAGATCGCCTTTCAGGATTTCCTGAAGCGTTATCCGAACGATCCGCTTTCAGGTAACGCGCAATACTGGCTGGGCGAAACCTATTATCTGCGCGGAGAGTACAAGACCGCGGCAACGGCATTCCTCGAAGGCTACGAGAAGCACCGCCAGAACGCCAAGGCGCCCAACAGCCTGTTGAAGCTCGCCATGTCGCTCGATCGGCTGGGGCAGCGGGATGCGGCCTGCTCGTCTTATTCGGAGCTGAACGCGCAATACCCCAACGCGCCCGCCGACGTTCGCCGGCAGGCAAATGCGGAACGGCGCCGGTCGGGGTGCTGAATGTGAACTGATGGAGTTTTTTCGTTTGCGCCTGCCCGTACCGTCCTGCTTGCTTGGGTCCCGAGCTTCGTGGGGATGACGTGGTTATGCGGGGGGGGCAGAATTGTCCTGCCGTTGGTTGATCGGGTTCCACCGCAATGAGTGATGCTTCCAAACCCGATAACGAGGACGCCCTGCCGATCTCGGCGGAGGAGCGGGACGTCTTCTTCAGTGCGTTGCGGTCACGCCCGCTGATGCTCTGTGTCTCGGGAGGGGCAGACAGCATGGCCTTGATGTATCTCGTCGCGGAATGGGCTGCGGCGGGTCATCACAAGGTGTCGGAACCAAAACCCGCGCGCCGACTGAGACCGCGCAACGACCGCCTGCCGCCGAATCCACCGGAGCCGGCATGGATTCGTGATCCAGACGACAGCGGCGGCCTCCGCAGCGTTGAACGATTGGACCGCGTGGTGGTCGTGAGCATCGATCACGGTCTGCGGCCCGAGGCGGCCGATGAGGCACTGTTCGTTGCGGTCGAGGCCAGCAGGTTGGGATTTGCGCATCAGACGCTGCGGGCCGACGAGTCGGCACCCGCGAGCGGCGTGCAGGAGTGGGCGCGCGGGCTGCGGCAGCGTATGCTGATGGAACTTCTCGATGCAGAGCGCTGGCAGCTGCATGACCGGAAGATCGATTGGTTCAGCTACTGGAATCGCTTGCTGGTCATGGCGCATCATCTTGACGATCAGGCCGAAACCCTGGTGATGCGTTTGGCGCGTGGCAGCGGAGTCGACGGCCTTGCGGGCGTGCGACGAGAACAAACACTCAGCGTTCCTCCTCACGATCAAAGGCGATATGCAATTTCGGCCCGCGTCGTGCGTCCGTTTCTTGGCGTGCCCAAGGCGCGATTGCTGGCGACGCTGCGATTGCGCCAATGTGCCTATAAGGATGATCCAAGCAATGTCGATCAGCGCTTCGAACGGGTGCGATTGCGCCAGATCCTGCAGCTGTTGAACAAGGCCGGCATCAGCAGTCCGGCCATCGCGCTCAGTGCCCGCCGGATTGCTGACGCGCATGATACACTCAGCCGCTTGTGTGACCAGTGGGAAGCCGGGAAGGTGGATTGGGGCAATGGGCTTCTTGCGAGCGTGAAATTGTCGCCTCTCGCCGCAGACGGCTACAGATATGCGGGCGTCCGCCTAATGCGGCGGGTTCTGCGTGCCTATGGAGGCGCCGCGCGCGAGGCGACGCTCGCACAGGTGGAAGCGCTCTATAAGCGTGTAGTCATGAAAGGCCGGTCGTCCATGGCGGGGGCGGGCGGGCTGACGCTCGGGGGCTGCAAGCTGGAGTTTCTGGAAGCCGGCGGCGAACCGATTATGCGGGTCTTCCGCGAGATGGGGCGCGAAGGCTTGCCCAGGCTGGAGGTTGCGCCGGGGGAAACGGTTTTCTGGGACGGCAATCGCTTTCGGGTTTCCTGCGAGGGAAAAGCATCCGGTCGCGTCGTTGTCGCCGCGGTCGGAGAGGACGGCTGGGCGGGCCTGAAACGCCATATCGCCGGACTTGAGAATCGCACGCAGTCGCTGCCGGCGGCTGCCATGGCGACTCTTCCGGCTATCTGGCAAGAGGGCAGGATCGTATCCGTCCCGTTCTTCAACAAGTACTTCCAGGACGATGCGGCGATGATCAAGGCGATCTGCATGGGCATCGGGCAGGAGATCGAACGCCCCCTTTATCATGCGGCTTTCACAGGGTTGAGTGAGGCCGCTGAGCGGACTTGAAACATCGAGGAGCAATCCGCCGCCGCCAATTAAACGTTAATTCACAGTTAGATATGAGAAACCTTCTGCGTGATAGAGTGGTTGATTAGGGGCGTTGGCCGCCGCCGCTTGGCAAAGGCTCGCTGGGTACCTATCTTAACGCAACGTTGTCGATCTCCGCTGAAACCTCAATTTTGCGGACAGTCCGCCCGCATCTCCCGGGCTTAGAGGGACCGAAATGAACTCAAACTTCCAGAAGCTTGCCGTCTGGGTCGCGATCCTGGTTTTGCTGGCCGCGCTGTTCAATCTGTTCAACAACAACACCGCGCAGAGCCGCAAGGGCGACGAGATCACCTATTCGGAGTTCCTCAGCGCCGTCGAGGCCGGGAACGTTACCGACGCAACCCTCTCGGGGCACCGTATCACCGGGACCCTGAAAGAAGGCGGGTCCTTCCAGACGTATTCGCCCGATGATCCCGGTCTGGTGGACCGGCTGGAGAAGAAGAACGTCAAGTTCAAGGTGGCGCCGCGCGACGAGGACGTTCCCTCGATCCTGAACGTGCTTTTGAACTGGTTCCCCATGCTGCTGCTCATCGCTGTGTGGATTTTCTTCATGCGCCAGATGCAGTCGGGGTCGGGCCGCGCCATGGGCTTTGGCAAGTCGCGTGCGAAACTTCTGACCGAGCGGCACGGACGGGTCACCTTCGACGACGTCGCCGGGGTCGATGAAGCCAAATCCGACCTTCAGGAAATCGTCGAATTCCTGCGCGATCCGCAGAAGTTCCAGCGGCTCGGCGGGCGAATTCCTCGCGGCTGCCTGTTGGTCGGTCCTCCGGGCACCGGTAAGACGCTGATCGCGCGCGCGGTCGCTGGCGAAGCCAACGTGCCGTTCTTCACGATCTCGGGTTCCGACTTCGTCGAGATGTTCGTCGGTGTCGGCGCTAGCCGTGTGCGCGACATGTTCGAACAGGCCAAGAAGAACGCGCCGTGCATCATCTTCATCGATGAAATCGACGCCGTCGGGCGTCACCGCGGTGCCGGCCTCGGCGGCGGCAATGACGAGCGCGAGCAGACGCTGAACCAGCTGCTCGTCGAGATGGACGGTTTCGAAGCGAATGAAGGCATCATTATCATTGCAGCGACCAACCGTCCCGACGTTCTCGACCCCGCGTTGCTGCGTCCGGGCCGTTTCGACCGTCAGATCATGGTGCCGAACCCCGATGTGACCGGTCGCGAAAAGATCCTGCGCGTGCACATGCGCAAGGTGCCGATCGCGCCCGATATTGATCCGCGCGTCATCGCACGCGGCACGCCCGGGTTCTCGGGAGCCGATCTTGCCAATCTCGTTAACGAGGCTGCGTTGCTAGCCGCGCGCCGGAACAAACGGCTCGTTACACAGGCGGAATTCGAAGACGCAAAAGACAAGGTCATGATGGGCGCCGAGCGGCGCTCCATGGCGATGACGGAAGAAGAAAAACTGGCGACCGCCTATCACGAAGCCGGCCATGCCATCGTCAACATTCTGGTGCCGGGCAACGACCCGCTGCACAAGGTGACGATCATCCCGCGCGGACGTGCGCTGGGCGTGACGATGAGTTTGCCGGAGCGCGACAAACTCAGCTACTCGATGGAATGGTGCGAGGGCAAGATCGCCATGGCTTTCGGTGGTCGCGTCGCCGAGCAGTTGATCTACGGCAAGGAGCACCTCAACACCGGTGCTTCGAGCGACATCACGCAGGCAACCAGTATCGCCCGGAAGATGGTTACGGAGTGGGGCATGAGCGAAAAGCTCGGGCCGCTGCTCTACTCGGCAAACCAGCAGGAGGTCTTCCTGGGGCACTCGGTGTCCCAGCAGCAGAACATGAGCGAGGAAACCGCGCGGCTTATCGACGAAGAGGTGCGCCGCATCGTCAATGCCGGCTACGACAAGGCGTGGGAGGTTCTAAGTTCCCATCGCGATGAACTCGATTCGATAACCCAGGCGTTGATGGAGTACGAGACCGTCTCGGGCGCCGAGGTGGAAGGGCTGATGCGCGGTGAGAAAATCAACCGTCCAGATGACAACGACAAGTCGAGTGGTCCGGTCGGGTCGGCGGTGCCGGTTGCAGGGCGGCAGACAAAACCGCGCGACGAGCCTGACCCTGATGTCGGGAGCATGGAGCCGCAGCCGGGCTAGTCGGCAGTTGCCGTGACGCGCTCCGGGCGTGTTGCCAGTAAATACCGCTGACGTGCACCGACTTTCGACGTCCTTCGTTTTGGGCTACCACGGATGCTCGCAAGTGGTGGCGACGGCGCTGTTGTCGGGAAAGCCGTTCAAGGCAAGCGACAACCAATACGATTGGCTTGGTCCCGGGATCTATTTTTGGCAGTCGAATCCGCGACGTGCGCTCCAGTTCGCGAGGGAGAAAAAGCAGCGGGAAAGAGCGCAATGGGACCCTGCGGTCGTCGGCGCGGTCGTCGAATTGGGACTTTGTCTTGATTTGACCACGGAAGCTGGCGTCGACGGCGTGCCCGCCGCTCACCAGACACTGGTAGAATTGGCGACATCAGCGGGAGATCCGTTGCCCACCAATAGTCGCGGCGAGGATCTGCTGCTGCGGAAGCTCGATTGCGCGGTGATCAGGGTCCTGCACGACATTCGCGATAAAGCCGATCTGAGCACATTCGACACCGTCGTTGGGATTTTTCAGGAAGGCGCGCCGATCTATGACGGATCTGGCTTCAGGAGCAAAACCCATATCCAGATCAGCGTCCGAAACACGACCGTCATAAAAGGAGTGTTTCAGGTGCACGATCCCGAAAACGCTTAGGTGTCCTGCTGATGCAACGTTCCGTTTACCTCAGGCCGGTCGGATTCATCGCGCACAAGAGTGGTGGTGCCGAAGGTGTGGATGACGTCTGGGGCGGGATACCGCTGGCTGGCGGACCGCTAGCCTTCATGGGACTCGAGATCGCCGAGCGGCTTGGTTCGGGGGTCAAGCGGCGCATCTGTTCGCTGAGCGAGTTCTTTGAACGCGACTGGGGCCGGCAGACGCTTGCCGCGGCCGACATCTTCGAAGCCCTGCGCCAGCCGCGCGCGCGCATCTGCGGTCTGCCGATGGACCGGCCGCAGATCATGGGCATCGTCAACGTGACGCCCGACAGCTTTTCGGATGGCGGTTCGTTCGATGGCGTGCAGGCGGCGGTCGATCATGCGCTGCGGCTCGAAGAAGAAGGTGCAACCATACTCGATATCGGGGGGGAATCGACGCGGCCCGGCTCCGAGACGGTGCCGATCGAGGAAGAACTGCGCCGCGTGCTTCCGGTTCTGGAAGCATTGCGTCCGAAGACGGAGGCACTGATCTCTGTCGATACCCGCAAGGGCCGCCTGATGCAGGCGGCAGCGGACGCGGGGGCGGACATTCTCAACGATGTCTCGGCGCTGACGTACGATCCCGATGCGATCCACATCGCCGCCGGGACGGGCCTACCGGTGATGCTGATGCACGCGCAGGGCGATCCGAAAACGATGAATCACGATCCACGATACAGCGACGTCGTGCTCGATGTTTTCGATTTTCTCGAACGGCGCGTGCACGCCTGCATGGCCGCCGGCATCCCGCGTGACAAGCTCGTCGTCGACCCAGGTATCGGATTTGGCAAGCTTCTGCAGCACAACGTCGCCCTGCTGTCGGCGATGAGCATTTATCATGGGCTCGGTGTGCCGGTACTGCTGGGTGCCAGCCGCAAGAAACTCATCGGTCAATTGTGCAACGTCGAGAATGCGAAGGCGCGCGTGCCGGGTTCGATTTCGGCGGCGCTTTCATCTGTTGCGCAGGGCGTGCAAATCGTGCGCGTGCATGACGTTGCGGAAACGAAGCAGGCGCTGTCGGTGTGGATGGCTACACTTATGGGGGATGAGGGGGCGGCTCGCTGACTGGCGATCCCCGCACCGCGGATTAAGCCGGATGCCGGCTCCTGGGGCTTCTCAGGACCGGATTATTCCGCCAAACGTTCGGCGGCTTTCATCTCTGTCTTAGTAGGCAGGGGGCTGGCCGCACCGCGTACTGCCGACATTCGGCCTGCGGAAGACTTCAAAAGCTTCTGTGAAGCGTGCTCGGTCCGTTTCAATTATTATCGCGGAACAATGCCCTGTTTTTCCAAGACCCGTCGCTAGCGGTGCTGGCTGCTGGAGCTGCCGGGCGATGACGCACGCGCCGTGATATCTTGGATTGCGGGATCTTGGGGGGCGCTGCGGTGAGGTAGGATGGCGGGACGTCCGGTTTCCGCATCGGCAGCTTCGGCAGCACGTGCGAGGCGAGGCTGGCTTCTTCCGGCATTTCTTCGGTTTCTATCGCACGGATCAAGTGCCAGCCGGCAACCTGAGGTGTCTTGGTTGATTGCAAGACGGGCTGATCGAGGAAAGCCGCCAACTTCGCTTCAGGGGGGAGCGCCTTCAGTTCCCGGCCCGCCGTCAAAGCCGCAGTCTCATGCGCTGGCGGCAGCGGAGCCAGTACGCTCGCCGGGAGGGATGTGAACAGCCGTCCCGATTGCAAACCATTGTGCCCCGCAAGCATGTTGTAGTTTGCGGCGCCGGCAAAATCGAGGCGGTCGGCGACGGGGCGCGATGTGATCGGTTCGCTGGCGGCAACCGCATCTTTCAGCGGCACGTGCACGGACCGGAGGTCTTCGGGCGGTGCCTTGGAAGCGGCGTTAGCCGCCGGCGCGGAATTCGCTTCGTCAACCTTTCCGCCAGCGACATCGAACACGGTGATGGGAGGGGCTTCAACGGTGTTGCTGCCGGGGTCGGGTGAGGCTGCCGGGTGTGAGGCCAATGCGCAGAGCCGTCCGCAGTCGCGCGCATCGATCAGCTGGGGAACGTCGTCATAGTCGGTGGGTATAAGGGTCGTCGAAATGGCACAAACAGTGCCGAACGCAAGCGCCAGATAGCTACCGGTCTTGAGGCGCATCAAGCCACGGGGGGCTGCTATGAAACTTTCGTTGACCACGGCGGTTGCGGGTTCCAATTGATACGATCCGGGAGCGTTTTCGCTTTTCATCGAAAAGCGGCCCCCTCAAAGTGCTTGCATAGCTGCATGTGCGATCAGCAAATCTGTAGCTCACCTCTGGCAAGACACAAATTCCTCCCCGCACACGCGGGTCAGGCCTTTGCCGACCATCAATTTACGGCTCAAACTATACGCAAACCTGATCTCGCATCTGCCGGAGTGTTCCGACTCACGACCCTGACGAATTGCAGAGGCAGATTGATCTGCAACGGTAAATAAGCTCTTAACTTTTGTCATAAAATGGAAAGACTGTTACGCATCTTTTGCTCAGAGTTGAGCCTTACGATCGCTGACGCGCTGGTCGACCGCCGCCAGAATTGCGGAGCGCACGGCTTCGAGCGAGGCTGCGCCGCGGCGCACCTCACGTGGCAGAACGATCTGCTGGGCCTTGGCCATGGCGCGCAAATCCTCGATGTCTCCAATGTCATTCAGCCGGGCGGACAAGCCTTCGACACCCTCGCGCTTGAAGATAGGGACGAGTCCGAAAACGTAGGGGTCGAAGACGCCGTCTGGTGCGGGTGCAGGTGGTGTGGCGGGCGGTGACGACGAGGCTTCGGCAACGGGCGTTGCCGCGGGCTTCGACGGGGCCGTTTCACTGGCGGGCGGGACTTCGCTGGCGGGCGGAGCTTCGGGAGTGGGTGCAGATGCAGTGGAATGGGTACGGCTGCGCGCCAAATCCTTGGAGAGGGGCCAGGCATCCTTGCGGACCTGCAACGAAGTGACGGCGGCCTTTGCTTCCTCGGGTGACAAGCCGGCGTCGAAGAAGTTGTCCTTGGCCTTTCCGGTCAGTTTGCGTGTCGTTGCTTTCGCGCTCGCCATTAAATCGGTCTTTCGCAGGTTCGGACGCATTCACTAGTGAGCGGCATTGGCCGCCGAAACTTTGCGGTCACCCCGACCCTCTTATATTGGCACATAGGCCGTCAACTCGCGGTAGAGGGCAGCCATCGGCTCGAGGGCAGTCGTGTATTTTTCTTCAAGGGTCTGGCGCTCGGGCGACCAGAAGAAGGCATTGGCCAGATCGCCCGACATCGGCATCTGTGTCGTCAGGGTCGGGTGATCGGCGGCGATGGTGTCGATGAAAACCTGGTCCTGGCCGCCGGGCCGGACGTAATTGGCAAGGCAGCGGTAGCGGCGTTCATTGTGCGGTGTGGCGCGAAGAGCATCGGCGTCCTTATTCTCGATAATCATCGAAATCTTGTCGACGGCGAATTCGGACACCGAATCGGGCCGGAAGGGAACGATCACCTGATCGGCAAGGCGGAGAGCGGCCTGGGTGGCGTTCGAGATGCCGGGCGCGCAATCGAGGACGATGAGGTCGGCAAGGGGAGCGGCGAACTGCAGCGCGCGGCGGAAGTGCTCGGCGCAGCGTGCCTTGGCCTGGCGAAAGGGCGTATTGTGGCGCGAGTAGTGGGAAATCAGTTCGTCCTGCATGTCTTCGAACTGAAGTGACCCGGGCAGCAGGTCGATCGTGGCGGGGCGGGCGTCGTCGGTCTCGATGTCGCCGACGCCTTTCAGGATATAGTCGGCGATCGGATTCTGGCCGTACATGCGGTCTTCGATGTAGGCGGCGATGTTGTGGGAGTTCTTCTGGGCTTCGATCCAGTGTGCGTTGCCGGTCAGGATCAGCGACGAATTCGACTGCGCGTCGAGATCGATCAATAGCACGCGCTTGCCGCCCCATACGGCGAAGGCGTGCGCCAGCATGACCGAGATCGTCGATTTGCCAACACCGCCCTTACGATTGGCGACGGCCAGAAAGTACCCCATGACACCCTCGATTTTTTAACGCCGCAACGACTTGACCATGGTGCGGTCCATCTGATGTTGCCGAACGCCGACCAGCCTGAGCTGACGCCGAACTGTTCAATGACGATCTGATATGCGTCGATTCCCTCGATGGGTCAGCCACTTGGTGAGTTCCACGGCACCGTTCCCGGGAACTGGCGCATTCGTGCAACCCGACGGCGTCGCAATATTCGTGCTGCTAATTACTATGGTTGCCGGTATTCGGAGCCTCAGTGACCCCATAAGGTGATTTCTGAAGTAACTTTTGCTCATCTTAATTGATGTGTGCGAAGCGTCCGGGTGAGTCATAGTGCGCCCGTCTCCACTGTTTTGGGGGAGCGCGCGGCGACGGTCCAGGGTCTCGAGGGGGGCTTCGCCAGACTTGACGGTTGCCGCGCGCACGATCCAACTAGTCGCTGGTATGATTGGGCTCGATTCGCGAGCCCTACTTGCATTAGGCACGGCGAAGGGTCGGAGACGGAAAGCAATGGCAAGACGCTATTTCGGGACAGACGGCATACGCGGACTTGCCAATCGGCATCCGATGACTTCGGAAGTCGCGTTGAAAGTCGGCATGGCCGCCGGCAAAGTCTTCCAGACCGGAACGCATTCCCACCGCCCGCGCGTCGTCATCGGCAAGGACACGCGGCTGTCGGGCTACATGCTCGAAGCTGCGCTGATGTCGGGCTTTACCTCCGTCGGAATGGACGTGTTCCTGCTCGGTCCAATGCCGACGCCGGCGGTCGCGATGTTGACGCGGTCGCTCAGGGCCGACCTCGGCGTGATGATTTCAGCCTCCCACAACCGGTTCGATGACAACGGCATCAAGTTGTTTGATCCGGACGGTTACAAACTTTCCGATGAAATGGAGTTGCGGATCGAGGAACTGATCGATTCGGATCCAGCCACGCTGCTCGTCGGGGCCGAGGATATCGGGCGGGCGAAGCGAGTGGAGAGCGCTCAGGAGCGGTACGTCGAATACGCGAAACGGACGCTGCCAAGAAATCTGCGCTTCGATGGGCTGCGGATCGTCGTCGATTGCGCGAACGGCGCGGGATACCGCGTCGCGCCGGAAGTCCTATGGGAGTTGGGCGCGGAGGTGATCAAGATCGGCGTCGAGCCGGACGGTCGCAACATCAATTACAAGTGCGGATCGACAGCGCCCGACGCGCTGATCGACAAGGTTCGCGAAGTCCGCGCCGACATCGGTGTCGCACTCGACGGCGATGCGGACCGCGTGGTCATCGTCGATGAAAAGGGGCAAATCGTCGACGGCGACCAATTGATGGCCGTAATCGCCGAGAGCTGGCAGCGACGCGGCAAGCTGGCGGCCGGAGGCATCGTCGCGACGGTCATGTCCAACCTCGGGCTTGAGCGGCACCTGAAGGACATGGGGCTGTCGATGGCGCGCACGCCGGTCGGTGACCGCTACGTCGTCGATTACATGCGCAAGCACGGCTACAACGTCGGCGGCGAACAGTCCGGCCATATCGTCCTGTCCGATTTCACAACGACCGGGGACGGACTCGTGTCGGCGCTGCAGGTGCTTGCCGTCGCGGTTGCGAGTGAAAGGCCGGTGTCGGAGGTCTGCTCATGTTTCGCGCCGGTGCCGCAACTCCTCAAGAACGTCCGTTACGCCAATGGTAAGCCTCTTGAAGACAGCGGCGTTTTGAAAGTCATCGAGGCGGCGAAAGCGAGACTGGGCAACGCGGGACGCCTGGTGATCAGGCCTTCAGGCACAGAACCGGTGATTCGCGTCATGGCCGAGGGCGACGATGAAAGTCTCGTCGCGGCTGTCGTCGGCGACATCTGCGAAGCCGTGCAGGCGGCTGCTGCAAGGGCTGCATAGCGTTCTAGATGGGCTTTCGAACCAAGTGTCAGAGTCGGAACGCTTGCCCGTTTTCAAGGTGCGCCATCTCTTGCCTTACGTGGCGAAAGGGCCACGCAGTCGAACGCTCCTGATGCCGGCAAGGCTTATTCGCTCCAGCCGCAAACAGCGGTTAAGTCTCCTTTAAGCCTTCCCGGCGAATACTCCCACACAGCAAAACGTTTCGCGTTGCACGTCCTGTCGGCACAACAGCCGGCTGATCGATGAGGAGTATCATGATCAGGACCAGCAGCGCCCTCGCGTTGAGCGCTCTCCTATCGTCCTTTTGCGCCGGCACTGCCGGGGCTGGAGACCTCCATGGCAGCACCTACGGGGCGCGCCTGATGGATTCGCATGCGGCCGTTGCAACGATGGATTCATGGCGCTCGTTTTGCCTGCGCATCCATGACCTACGCGCCCACGAAGGGAAATTCGACCTGCGCTACGACTGGAGCTAACCAGCCGGCAGGCATTCAAGTTTGCAAATGTCAGTCTCGGTGACACCGGTTTTTTCGCGTTCCGGTCCAGCCTCGCGGAAAAGAAAGATCGAACTCATGAAGCTCAATGTCCTCAGCCTTTCGCTCGCTGTCGCGGTCATTGCCGCGGTCGGCACTCCGGCTTCTTCGGCGGACTGGAACTACGGCGCCGGCAGCATCAAGGACGGTATTTCGGCCGCTGTCCCGGTTCCCGCACCCGTTCCGGTTCCCGAATATTCGGCACGCTACTACTTCCGGGCGGATGCCGGGGTCGGCATGGGCGATGCGCCAGATTCGTCGGAGGCCGGGTACTACTATGGCGACGATTCCGGTTACGGTTCCTTTCCTTCCCGTTCGTCCTGGCTCAACGACGATTTCGACACGTTCGTGACGCTCGGCGTCGGCGTCGGCATGTACATCGGCGACCGCTTCCGCGCCGACCTCACGGCGGAAACGCGCACCAAGGGCGAGGTCGAGATGAGCGGTGAATACGAGTACTTCACCGAACCGGCCGGCGGGAACTACGAAGACGTGCGCGGCGTGGTCCGCGACAAGACCTCGCTGAGCGGCGGCATCTTCATGCTCAACGGCTACTACGACTTCAGCCGCGGTCCGCAGTCGCGCTTCACGCCCTATGTCGGAGCTGGTCTTGGCTTTGCCTGGAACGAACTGCGCCGCACGCACTTCACCAGCGAAGGGTCGCGCAACTGCGATGATTCGAACGGCTGCACACGCCGGCCTACGCCGCGCGATTCGGAGCGCGTGACGGACAATACGCACGATCTTTCGTTTGCGGCGATGGCAACCGTCGGCGTGGGTTATCGCATCAGCGACTATGCGCTGCTCGACCTCAACTACCGTTATCTGTTCATCGACTCGACGAATGCAGGAATTAGCATCGACGGTCGTGGCGACCACTTCGGCGGCGACTCGAACATCTCGATCGGCGAACTGCACGAACATCAACTGCGCGCCGGTATCCGGTTCGAAGTGAACTGATCGCGCGGATCTGAGGGTCAAGGGCACGCGGACGGGCCCTTTAGAGAACGGTGGCGCTCTTTACGGAGTGCCGCCGTTTTCGCGTGTTCCGGCGGCATCCACCACGCAGCTATCCAGCGTTTATATTGTCCGCATGTTGAGCTAGTGTAGCGCACCTGACGTTTGGTATCCGCTTGCGGCTGGATTCCAAACCAAACGTCAGGTGCAAAAGCTACACTAGAATCATAGAGT
>LOEV01000024.1 GCA_001516065.1 Alphaproteobacteria bacterium BRH_c36 | reverse complement strand
GGCGGCCAGTTCGACCGCAGCCAGTCCAGCGCCGCCCGAGGCCCCCAGAATCGCAACCGATTCGCCCGGCAGCAGCATGGCCCTGTCGCGCAGGCCGTGAATCGCGGTGCCGTAAGTGATGCTGACTGCACTGGCGGGAATTTCGCCGACGCCGTCGGGAATGGCGACCAGTCTTGCAGCGTCGACAGCGACCTTCTCCTGGGCGCCGCCCCAGCCGATATAAGCTGCGACACGATCGCCGGGGCGCCAGCCATCGACGCCGCGGCCGACCGCCTCGATCACTCCGGCAATCTCTCCGCCAGGAGAGAACGGCAAGTCAGGCTTGAACTGGTATTTTCCCCGGGTAATCAGTGTGTCAAAAAAATTGAGGGCACATGCCGCAACGGCGACCAGAACCTCGCCGTCAGCGGGTTGAGGATCAGGCAGCGTCACTAGCTCGAGGCCGGGGGGGCCGGTCAGGGCCTTGCAGACAACCGCCTTCATGTGAAACCTCTATATTGCTTCGCTATCCGAGTGCAGACCCTCAAACCGCCAGGAACCGATATGTCCAAACGAGGAATGAACGTCCAGGCGACGAACTGGCCACCGATGCCGCGCGGTTACTTCGCGATCGGCGCCGAGCGCATGTCGAAAGCTTTGAACCTCGGAAACCTGATGCGCTCCGCGCATGGTTTCGGTGCGAGCTTCACTTTCACCATCGGGGCAACATATCAGGCGCTTGAGGCTGCTGCCGATACGTCCAAAGGGCGCAATCACCTGCCACACTACGATTGGGCGGGACTTGACGAGATGGCGCTGCCGCAGGGCTGCCAGCTTGTCGGAGTTGAACTGATCGACGGAGCGATCGACCTGCCAAGCTTCCGCCATCCGATCCGTGCAGCCTATGTGCTCGGTCCAGAACTTGGTTCGCTATCGCCGCCGCTCATCGAAAGGTGCGACCATGTGGTCAAAATCCCGACGCGGTTCTGCGTGAACGTCGCCATGGCGGGCGCCATCGTCATGTATGACAGGGTCAAGTCGCTCGCCCGCTTTGCAGACCGGCCGATCCGGCCGGGTGGTCCAGAGCTGGACGAAACACTCCGAGGCGTGACAAATATGCCCGAAACCACACCGATTCGCGGGCAAGGGTGACAAGATTGCCCGATTTTCTTTATACGGGTGGCTGGCGGATCAATTCGAAATTCAAAAGGACGGTGCACGAACCCATGATCACTCCGGACACGAGATGGATGAAAGCGGCAACGTTGGCAGGTGCGCTGGTCGTTGCGATCGCAAGCGTGGCTTCGGCTGCAACGCTGGTGAAGACATATCGCGACTGGAGCGTCTTCTCGCACGAGGACTCCAATAAAAAAATCTGTTTTGCGGCTTCCCAGCCCAAAGACAGCACGCCTGAAGGCGCAAATCGCGAAGGCGTATTCTTCTACGTCTCGGCGTGGCCCAAAGACGGGGTGAAGTCGGAAGTCAGCGTGCGCCTTGGCTATCAGATCCAACAGGGCAGCACGGTCAAGGTTAGCGTCGGTGCGGAAGACTACGACCTGTTCGCGAAGGACGACAAGGCGTTCGTCGCAGATCCAACGCAGGAACTGAAGCTCATCGAATCGATGAAGCGCGGCTCCACGATGAAGGTCGAAGCCACTTCCGATTCCGGTTCGGCGACCGCCGACACGTTTTCCCTGATCGGGATCTCGGCCGCGCTGAAGGGACTTTCGGAGACCTGTCCGTAACCCCACCTTGGAGTCGAAACAGCGCCGGCAGGATCGACGCGCGGGCATGGGGGACCTGTCCGCGCGTTATTTTTTCTGCGACCGCAGTTGGATGTAGAGCGCGCCGTCACCGCCATGATGCACGGCGGCCGTCGTGTAGCTGACGACAACGGAGCGCAGCTCAGGTTCGGCAAGCCACATTGGAACGTTGCGGCGCAGGACGCCGCGAGGCGGGGCGTCCCAGTCGCCACCGAGGGGATCTCGATTGTCGCTGTCGCGGGCAAACGTCCCCTTGCCGGTGATTACGAGAACCCATTTTAATTTACGGGCCTGGGAGCGCAGCAAAAACGCGCGAAGCGCGCCGTGGGCCTGCGACTGTCGCATGCCGTGGAGATCGAGGCGGGCTTCGATATCAATCCGGCCAGCGCGAATCTTACGTGCCTTCCTGGTCTCGAACTGAGCCAGTGCGGGCGCCGACCGGTAAGTATCCAATGCTGGCCTCGGTGGATGACGGGCCGGGCTATCGCCTTGAGGAAGCGGTGCATCGGATGGCGCGGCCCGACCCGGGGACACGTGGGGCGTAAAACCCGATTCTTCAAAAGATCCCGGCGTTATGCGCTTATCGCGGCCGTGAAAGGGGCGCAGCGAGCGCGCCATGTGCTGCCACAGAAGCAGGTCTTCGTCCGACAGACCGGGTGTGCGTGGAGCACCCTTTCGATCCGGTTTCTTGATGGGGCCTTTAGTCACCGTCGCCCGACCTTTTCGGCAGCAATGGAAAAAAACGGACCGGGTGCTTCGTCATACCCGCGACGGCGCCGGCGGCACGGCCCGAGCCGCAGAACACGTCGCCGCGCTCTGGCCCCTTTATCGCGGACCCGACGTCATGGGCAACCATAAGGCGGTGAAAACCATCGCGACTATCGAGGATGTGATCAAGGCCGGGCGCGCTGACATGGATCGGCAAGCCCAGTTGGTGGAAACCGGTGTCGACAGCTAGGCTGCGCAACGGGGTAAGTGGAATTGCATCCGTACCGAGTGTCCGGGTTTCCCGTTCGGATCCGAGAACCCGGAAAAAGACGTAGGACCGGTTGCGCCAGAGTATCGGGCGCGAGCGGGTGGAATCGGCTTTGAGCCACTGCGTCAGGCTCGCAAGGTTCATGGCCTCAGCGGTGAAAACGCCGGTATCGATCAGTTTGCGGCCGAGCGAAGTGTAGAGGTGGCCATTCTTGCCATCATAGCCGACGCGCAATCCGCTGCCGTCCTTAAGCCGGATCAATCCCGATCCCTGCACCTGCATGAAGAACAAGTCGACCGGATCGGCAACGTAGGCGATTTCGAGGCCGCGTCCATCGAGGGTGCCCTCATCGATTTCCTGGCGATCGAAGTAGGGGCCAATCGAGCCGTCCGATGTCCGGCGCGCATGGGTAAGCCGGTCCGAGAGAGCGCCGCGCTGGGATTCGTCGACGAGGTTCACCAGATCCGGGGGGCGAGCCAGAACGGGCACATGGAATGCGCGGGTCCGGCAAAGCGATCCGGCAAGTTCGGGCTCGTAGTAGCCGGTCAACAGCCCGGCCTGACTTGACCGCCGGGCGCCGTGCGGGGCGAAATTCTCTTCGAAGAAGGACCGGGCCGCGGCTGATCCGACCACCCCGGCCGCTTTCAATTCAAGCGCTGTGTGGCAAGCCACCCGCAGGCCAGCGGCGATCCTGTTGTCGCGTGCAAGCACGGCGGTAGCGGATAATAGGAACGCGTCAAAAGCAGCACTATGATCGTCCGTTTTCCAGCCCGGCAGATCAAGGAAGGAAACCGGTTCGAAGGTTGCCTGCGGGGAGGTATCAGACATTTCTCTCCCCCGTGGACCTCCCGCAACCGTTCGGCGAAGTCGCCCTCAGCGCGGTACCCCGCGCCGTTGTGGACATACTGATTCACGTGAAAAAGCTAATATTTTCGATGATTACAACCGCTCTGCACGCGCCATCAACCTGCGGCCAGTGTTGCGACGAGTTTCCAGTTAGGATTGGCCAACGCGCGCGCGCTCGAGACATCGCGGCTAAACGTCCAGATGTCGGTGACTTCCTTGATGCGCTGCGGATCGCCGTCGATCACCTCTCCGGCGCTGTCGCGAGTTGCCGAAATGAGGTGGCTGGCAAAGCGAATGGTGACGGATGCGATACCGTCCTTGACTTCGGACTCGACGATTTCGGCATTATCAATGCCGACGAAACTCTGGTCGATCTGTTCGCCACGAGACTCGCGGTCCGCAATAGCACCAACGAACCCCTCGTAAACCTCGCTGCTGAGAAGGTCCTTCAAAAGTTTTCGGTTGCCTGCCGCGAAAGCCATGACGATCATTTCGTAGGCCGTCTTCGCTCCCGCGACGAACTTTTCCGGGTCAAAGGCAGGGTCGAAGCGCAGAATATCCAGCAATCCCTTGCGGACCGAAGCGTTCGACCCGGCAAACGCCCGAATCCTTGCTTCCGCATTCGCCGTCGCAAGCTCGCCGTCGGCGCGGAAATCGGTTTCGGGATCTTCGCTGCGGCGGGGAAGCGTCACCACCTTGTCGGTGCCGGTGGCCGCTTCCTGCTGGGCCCGCTCTGTTCGGAACCGCTCGATACGCGATTCCTCGTCGCCGGTCCGGCGGCCAAGGACGCTGCGCAGCTTCAGAATCACTACGACTGCAACGATCAGCGAGATAAGCGTGACGATATCGATACTGGAGTTCATTTCGCGACTACCAATTGGCCTCTGTGAGGCAGACATGTGCAGGATCGGCGGCGGTTCAAGGGCACAGGCGAAAGAGGCTGCGCCCAACGTACGTGGAATTAGTGGCGGATAAAGGATTTCCGCAATGTTAACCGTCGCGCCTCACGGGCGTTCCATCCCGCTGGTATAATCGACCTTTCAAAGAACAGTCCAGATCAGCGATAAAACACCTTCACTGGATCCGCTCAGGCCGCTTTCGCGTCAACTTAGGGCACAAGCTGCGCCAAGCCAACATCCTTGTCTGAGATTGCCTTGTTCCCCATGTCAACGATGGCCGTGCTAAAGATACTACTGCCGGCGCAGCCACAATAGGGGGCTATCCGGCACCGCCGTCCGGCCGAAAGTGTTAATAACCGCTCCGCCTTGCCGTCAGGATCATTGTGTGCCGCTGCTCATATTACTTCTGTTCATCGCCGTACCACTGGCGGAAATCGCGATTCTGGTGATGGTCGGACAGCAGATCGGGCTGTTATGGACCATCCTCATCGTGATTTTGACCGCGGTCATCGGCACGACATTACTGCGGACGCAGGGATTCGGCGTCATGGCGCGCGCGAGCGAGGCGCTGGCTTCCGGAAAAATGCCCGTCGAGCCGGTGATCGAGGGCCTGTTCCTGCTGATCGCCGGGGCTTTCCTACTGACACCCGGGCTCCTCACCGACACCGTCGGCTTCCTTATGCTCATACCGTTGGTACGCATGGCGGTGGCCCATTGGACTTTACAAAAACTTCTAAAGGCCGGCGCAGTTCATGTCTCCGGTTTCGGCGCTCGCACACACCCGCAACATGAAAGCCCCCGGGACGGCAAGAAAGCGCCTGGCGCCGCCCCATCGGATGGGCCGGTCATCGACGGGGACTATGAACGGGTGGACGAGCAAACGACCCGGTCGAGCCGGGATCCGCGCCAGCGCTGAGGCGGAATTACCCTCTGATGGTTGACAACCAACTCCATGTGCGGCGATTGCGGTGGACGGGCGCCTGTGATAGCCACCCCTGGTACATTTCGCGCCAGATGCGGCGCGCCCACCAACCTTTCAGTTTTACGGACGGCACTACGCTATGACCGACAAACAAAACGGATCCGGCAAACCGGCCGAGGGAGCCGCCGTAGGCGGGCAACCCGGCATCCAGGCCCAGGTTGTCGCCCAGTACATCAAGGATTTGTCGTTCGAGAACCCAAACGTCGAGAAATTGATGTCGGGGCCGGGCGAGAACCCGAACATGAAGCTGGAAGTCAATGTCAACGCCCGGCGCATGAGCGATAAAGAGGGCCTCTTTGAGAGCGCCATCGACTTCAAGGCGCATGCGACCAACGAAGCCGGCACCATCTACCAACTCGAAGTCGTCTATGCCGGTATTTTCCGCATCAAGAATATTCCGGAAGAAGCGCTTGAGCCGTTCCTTCTGATCAACTGCCCGGCGCTGATTTTCCCCTACCTGAGGCGCCTGGCATCCGACTTGACGCGCGAAGGCGGATTCCCGCCGTTGCTGCTCGATCCGATAGATTTCGCTGGACTGTATGTGCGGCGCAAGCAGCAGGAAGCCGGCAGCGCGGAAACCCCGACGGTGAGCTGATCAACGATAGCGCAGCCAAATCGCGGCTTCGCCGAGGGTCTCCAGAAAGGCCATGTGCGCCTTCGCCTCTGCTTCGCTCAATCGTGGGGGCAACGGGTTAGGACGTACACGAGCCGGCGCTCCTGCATTCGACTTGGCCAATAGTCCTGTCTTGCCGCTTGCTGCAAGTTCCATGCGGGCCTGACGCTCATCCAGCAACTCTATGTAGACCTCGGCCAGCAACAGCGAGTCGAGAAGCGCGCCGTGCTTGGTCCGTCTCGAGTTGTCGATACCGTAGCGCTTGCAGAGGGCATCGAGCGTGTTCGGCCCGCCCGGATGCTTGCGGCGGGCAATCGCCAGCGTGTCGACGACGCGGTTGCCAGAAATCAGCGGTGCGGAAAGCTTGCGCAATTCCATGTTGAGGAAACCGACGTCGAAATCGGCGTTATGGATAACAAGCGTGTCGGCCTTAATGAAGTCGAGGAACGGTCGGGCGACCTTCGCAAATACCGGCTTGTCGAACAGGAACTCGGTCGTGAGGCCGTGGACGTTGGCGGCTTCGACCGGCACGGCGCGCTCGGGATTGATGTAGACGTGGAATTCCCTGCCGGTCGGCATGCGATTGACGAGCTCGACGCAGCCAATCTCGACGAGGCGGTCACCACCATCGGCAGACAAGCCGGTCGTTTCGGTATCGAGGACGATCTCGCGGCGCATGGCATTTGTCCCTGAATCAATTCTGTGCAGCTCGCTAGTGAGGCGTCGCGCCTCCGTTGACCGATGGTGCGGCGAGGTTTGAGTCAACTAAGGTGCGATAAACGCCTCACTAAGCCATTGATGTTGCTAGTGGCCCGTCGCGCCAAAATCGGACGAGGTTGCGGCTGTGATGCGATTTTGGCGCGACGGGTCACTAGCTTAAGCCTCACGCCCAATGGCGCTGATAAGCTTGCGGCTGACGCTGCTTCAATGCAGCGATGATTGAATCGAGTTCGGCACGGCTTTGCGAGAGGCTGGCGCCGGTATCCACAACGTAGTCGGCACGGGCACGCTTTTCATTGTCCGGGATCTGGCGCGAACGGATCTGGTCGAGCTTCTCGCGAGTCATGCCGGGACGCTCAAGGACACGGGCAATTTGGGTTTGAGGGTCGGTGCTGACTACGACGACGACATCGACTAAGGCGTCCGCGCCGGTCTCGTAGAGCAGCGGGATTTCGAGAACTGCCACGGGCGCGCCGAGAGCGAACTCTATGTGCAGGAACTCGCGTTCGGCGTCGCGGACGAGCGGATGCACTATCGCTTCGAGTCGTTGGAAGCCGCTTTCATCCGCGAGCAGCGCTGCGCTCAATTTCCCGCGATCGACTTGACCGGTTTCAGTCGCTCCCGGAAACGCCGCCTCGATGAGAGGGACGGCTTTGCCGGAATAGAGACCGTGGACGCAGGCATCGGCATCGAATACTGCGAAGCCGTGCTCGCGAAAGACGGCCGCGGCGGTCGACTTGCCCATGCCGATGGAGCCTGTAAGTCCGACGATCAACATTACGCAATCCCGAGGTCGGCGAGAATGATGCGGCGCAGTTCAGGCGTCACGTCGGGGCGGACGCCAAACCAGCGCTCGAAGCCGGGTACGGCCTGATGCAAAAGCATACCGAGCCCGTCGACGGTGCGCAGGCCATGGGCCTTTGCATCTTTCAGAAGCGCGGTTTCAAGCGGTAGATAGACGATGTCGGCGACGACGCAATCGGGATCGGCGGCGAAGAATTCCAGACCGAGATCACCCTCTCCCTTCATGCCTATGGTGGTCGTATTGACGACGACGGAGGCCCAATCCGCGCAACGCGTCCGCTCAGCCCAATCTGCCGTTCTGAGACCGTCACCCAGGTGTGCGACAAGCGCTTCGGCGCGCTTCCGCGTGCGGTTCAAGATGACAATGTCAGCGACGCCAGCCTGCTGAAATCCGTATGCGATGGCGCGCGCTGCGCCGCCGGCGCCGAGAATGGCGACGGGTCGGCCGTTCTTACTCCAGCCCGGTGCCGCTGTCTCAAGGTGGGTCATGAAGCCATAGGTATCGGTGTTGGCCGCACAGATGGTGGCGTCCTCCAGCCAGATCGTATTGGCGGCGCCCACCGCGAGCGCCGAGGCATCGCGGCGTTCTGCTGTGGAATAAGCGATTTCCTTCAGCGGTACCGTGACGTTGCAGCCGGCCAATCCGTTTTCACCCAGATTGCGCAGGAAATCGGCTGCCTCTTCGGGTTTGACGGCGACCGTCGTGTAGCTGCCTTCGATGCCATAGACCTTGAGCCAGTGGCCGTGGATCAGCGGCGAACGGGAATGTTCTATCGGCCAACCGATGACGCACGCGCGGATCATGGCACCCCAGCTCATTCGCTCACCACGCCGCGCCGGCGCAGTTCAGCCATCAGCGGCAGCATTGGCAGACCGAGAATCGAGAAATAGTCGCCTTCGATTTCCTCGAACAACTGCAGGCCCAATCCTTCGAACTGGTAGGCGCCGACCGACTGGCAGACGTCGACACCGGCCCGCACAAGATATTCGCTGAGAAAACCGAAACTGAAGCGACGCATTTTCATGCGGACGCACTCGACGTGACTCCACGTGACGTCACCCGACTCGGCTATGGCCACAGCGGTATGCAGGAGATGCTCCTCGCCGCGTAGCCGCAGAAGCGTATCGCGGGCTTCATCGAGACTGGCCGGTTTCGAAAACAGTTGCCCGCCCATCGACAAGGTCTGGTCGGCGGCGATGACGAGGCTGTCGGGATTTTCGCGACTGACCGCCTCACCTTTGGCGCGGGCAAGGATCTCGGCAATATCCGCGGGATCAATCGCCTCATTCTCTGCGGTCAGCGCATCGCGAATCGCAGCCTCATCGATGTTCGCCGGGATCACCGTGAAAGCTATGCCGGCGGCCTTGAGCATATCGTGGCGGGCAAGCGAGCCGGAAGCCAGTATAACGTGTTGCTTGTCAGACATCTTTTGCTTGTTCCATCGTTGCTGCAAGCCCGGCGCGGCGGTCATGGTGCAGCTTGATAATGGTGGCCGCCGTCTCCTCGACCGAGCGTCGCGTTACGTCGATGACCGGCCATCCGTGCCGCGAGCATATTCGGCGCGAATGTGCGATCTCCGCAAGGATTGCATCCCGGTCAACGTAGACATCAAGATTGCGGTCGCCCAGTACCATCGCCCGATTGCGCCGGACCTCGGCGATCCGATCAGCCTGGGCAACAAGGCAAACGACGAATGCGGAGTGATCTTCACTGAGGGCCGGCGGTATCGGTACGGTCGGCACGATCGGAACATTCGCCGTCTTGTATCCGCGCTGGGCCAGGTAGATCGACGTTGGTGTCTTCGATGTCCGCGAAATGCCAAGGATCACGATATCGGCGTCGTTGAGGTCCTGCGGCAGCTGGCCGTCGTCATGATGCATGGTGAAATTCAGGGCGTCGATACGGCGGAAATAGTCGGCGTCGAGAACGTGCTGGCCGGCAACTGTCGGCGTCTGCGGAGCGCCGATATAGGCTTCGAAAACCTGCATGATCGGTTGCAGGACCGCCAGGCATGGCACGTTAAGCTCCGTGCAGCGCTTTTCGATCATGGCGCCCAGTTCGGTATGAACGACAGTGTAAAGAACGATGCCGGGGGCCTGTTCGATCTCCTTCAGGACCCTGAGTACCTGACGCTCGGTCCGCACTAGCGGATGTACGTGCTCGATTGGCCGCACGCAGCCATACTGGACGGAAGCAGCCTTCGCGATCGTCGTCAGGGTTTCCCCAGTTGAATCGGAAACCAGGTGCAGGTGGTAGTAGCTGGGAAGCGCTTCGGACATGTGGATAACCGATGGAGAGAAAAGACTGTGCGGCGGGTGCCGAGGAGGTCGGGCGGACAAGTCGCGGGTTATCCCCGAAACTGCGCACATTAGCGGCGAGAGGAATTGGTTTGTCGAGGCTTGTTGTTGGCGCGCATGTTTCTACTCGAGCGGCGCTTCAACCAAGCCATATCACCAGCTTGTACCTGAGGCCAACTTCTCTGAACGATGTTCAAGTCACTGATATTTATTGGTTTTTTTCCTTTTGTGGCCACATAGGGCGGCAGGATCTAGATGTAGTGGGGCGGCTTACCCACTGTGAACGGGTTGTGGGAAACCTGTCGGGTAAAGTCTAATTACCGAAGTCCACGGCCCTAAAGAGAGAATAAAAGAAACCAAGAAAAGATCATTTAGAAATTGAACGGAGAGTGATGACCTTGGAAACCCTCGCCCAACGAGCGCAACGCCGCCGGTTCCTGAAGCCGTTTGCAGGGCACCCGACATGGCCTCCACCGATGTGGCTGATGCGGCAGGCCGGAAGGTATTTGCCCGAATACCGCGAGATCCGGGCGAAGGCGGGGAGTTTTTTGAACCTGTGCTATACACCCGAGCTGGCAGCCGAGGTGACGCTGCAGCCGATACGGCGATACGGCTTCGATGCGTCGATTTTGTTTTCAGATATTCTGGTTGTTCCCGATGCGTTGGGGCAGGAAGTCAATTTCGTCGAAGGCGAGGGGCCAAGGCTCGATGCGATCGAGGATGCCGGGGGGGTATCGCGGCTCAAGCCGGGAGCGACGGGAGAAAAATTCTCGATCGTGGCCGAGACGGTTTCCAGGCTGCGCCGGGATCTTCCCGACGAGACTGCGCTGATCGGATTTTGTGGAGCGCCTTGGACCGTCGCCACCTACATGGTTGGCGGGCGAGGTTCTCCCGATCAGGCCGCGGCGAGGCTGATGGCGTATCGAGATCCCGAGACTTTCCAGAGACTTATGGATATTCTTGTCGAGACTTCGGTGGATTATCTGTCGCGTCAGGTCGAAGCCGGAGCCGATGCACTGCAGATTTTCGACAGCTGGGCGGGGTCGCTTGCGGATGATCAATTTGCTCGTTGGGTGGTGGCGCCGACTCGGGTAATGGTGGCTCAGCTGAAGGAAAAATATCCTGAGATTCCGATCCTTGGATTTCCGCGCGGCGCCGATCAGTTGAGCGCTTGGTTTGTGTCCGAGACCGGGGTTGACGGGATCAGCTGCAATACGGCGATGCCGCTCAGAGGGATGGTCGAACTATCGGAAAGGACGGGCCGGGTGGTGCAGGGAAATCTCGATCCGTTGCTGCTGGTCGCCGGTGGCAAGCAGCTCGATGACCGGGTTGAAGAAATCCTCACGGCCATGAAGGGAAGAAAATTCATTTTCAATCTCGGACATGGAATTTTGCAGTTTACGCCGCCTGAGAATGTCAGCCGACTGGTCGACCGGGTGAGGTCTTCGCCGTGAGCGCGACCGCAAAGGATAGGCGTTCCGGAACGCCTGCCGCCCGGGCCGGTATCGCGCTCGGTATTACGGTCGCGGCTACGGCGGCCGTCATTTTGTTGTTCGGCGCGGACGCCTATGACTGGGTAAAAGCTGTTCACGTCATTGCGGTCATCGCCTGGATGGCAGGCATGTTGTATCTGCCGAGACTGTTCGTCTATCACGCTGGATCAACGCCCGGCTCTGAGCAGTCGGAGACGTTCAAGGTGATGGAATACCGGCTCATGACCATAATCATGAACCCGGCAATGATTGTCAGCTGGGTGCTTGGGCTGTGGCTTGCCTGGCAGGCTGGATTTTTCACCTCAGGCTGGCTTCATGCGAAGCTCGCGCTGGTGGTCGCCATGTCAGCGGTGCATGGGATGCTGTCGGCTGCAATGCGACGGTTCGCCGAGGACGGCAACACCAAGTCGGCGGGTTATTGGCGGGTGATGAACGAGGTGCCAACGCTTCTGATGTTCGCAATCGTCATTCTGGTGATCGTCAAACCATTTTGAGGTTTAGACGTGATGACAAGGCTTTCCGAAAGGCGCGAACTCTGTTATCTGTTGGCGATGCTCGATGTAGAGCTGCGGCCTGCTACCGAATAAGCGGCAGATTTCGCGGATGCGCACCCCGGCGCATCGAAAACCCTTCTACTGCCAACAGTTCCTGAAGTCCTGTTGGGCCAATGATAGCGATGCACACGTCAGCGCCTTTTAGAAGCGCTACGCTGAAGCCTCGCTCCCTGACCAAATTCCCACCCCCTTCCTGGCCAAGCGAACCGGCTCAAAGCCCCTATTTTCGCCAGAGCCCTTCCGGAGCCCTCCGATGAGTGAAATCAAGCTGGAAGACTTGAAGCAAAAGTCTCCTCCCGAAATGTTGAGCTTCGCCGAAGAAGTCGGCGTTGAAAATGCCAGTACTCTGCGCAAGCAGGAGTTGATGTTTGCGACTCTGAAACAGCTGGCGACCCAGGATGTCGAGATTATCGGCACAGGCGTCGTTGAAGTTCTTTTGGACGGCTTTGGCTTTCTTCGTTCTCCCGATGCGAATTACCTGCCCGGACCTGACGACATCTATATATCTCCCTCCCAGATCCGTAGGTTTGCTTTGCGTACCGGCGATACCGTCGAGGGTCATATCCGTAGTCCGAAAGAGGGCGAGCGCTACTTCGCTCTCCTCAAGGTCAACAAAATCAATTTCGAAGAGCCTGAGAACGTCAAGCACAAGATCCACTTCGACAATTTGACGCCGCTTTACCCGACTGAGCGGCTGAACATGGAAATCGAAGATCCGACGCGAAAGGATTTTTCTCCTCGCGTCATCGATATCGTCGCGCCTCTCGGCAAGGGTCAACGCGGACTCATTGTGGCGCCGCCGCGGACCGGTAAAACCGTGCTCCTGCAGAATATCGCGCACTCGATCACCGCCAATCATCCCGAGTGCTATTTGATCGTCCTGCTGATCGACGAGCGGCCCGAGGAAGTCACCGACATGCAGCGCAGCGTGAAGGGCGAGGTGATTGCCTCAACCTTTGACGAGCCACCTTCGAGGCACGTCCAAGTGTCTGAAATGGTTATTGAAAAGGCGAAGCGCCTGGTCGAGCACAAGCGCGACGTGGTGATCCTGCTCGACTCGATCACGCGACTTGGCCGCGCCTACAACACGGTTGTCCCGTCATCGGGCAAGGTGCTGACCGGCGGCGTCGATTCGAACGCACTGCAACGTCCGAAGCGGTTTTTTGGCGCGGCGCGCAACATTGAGGAGGGCGGGTCTCTGACGATTATCGCAACCGCCCTTGTCGAAACCGGTTCGCGCATGGACGAAGTGATCTTCGAAGAGTTCAAGGGCACCGGTAACTCGGAAATCATCCTCGACCGCAAGGTTTCCGACAAGCGCGTGTTCCCTGCCATCGATGTGGCCCGTTCCGGTACCCGCAAGGAAGACCTGCTGGTGCCATCCGATCAGCTCAAGAAGGTCTACGTTCTGCGCCGTATCCTCAATCCGATGGGCACGATGGATGCGATCGAGTTCCTCATCGATAAGCTCAAGAGCACCAAGACCAACAGCGAGTTCTTCGATTCGATGAGCATGAAAAACCAGTAGGTTTGACTCTACGAAGACTCTGTGTGGAACCGGATTTACTTATCGACTCAAGTGTCAAGTTGTAACGACTCCGGTTTCACGTGAAACTTGTTAGGATTTAATGGCCAACACGACCTTGGGAGTGTTGGCCATTCTCTTTGCGGCATCAGATGCCCATTGGCCCTGCCGGCCAACATCCGGCGCCGTACAATCCTCCGCAGGAAGCATCCCGTTCGTCATTCCCGAATCCATGTGGAGCATGTCTCCGACATGACGGTGGGAACGTGAGAACGCTTCTGGTGGAGTCTTGCTTGGAGGCCGTCCTTCGACGGGATTACGGGGTGTCAGCCTACTTGCCAATGCAGAAGCGCCCGAAGACCTGGTCGAGGACGTCTTCGGGGTCGATGCGGCCAGTGATGCGGCCGAGTGAATCCGCGGCGAGGCGCAGGTCTTCGGCGCGCAGTTCTATATCTGAGGTGCGCGCGAGGAAGCTTTGCAGGTGTTCCTGACAATCCGTCAGATGACGGCGGTGACGGGCCTGCGTGATAACGCCTTCGGCTTGTGTGCCGCCGGTTGATTTGGCGGCTTCCGCCGCGATTGTTTTGATGAGGGTGTCGAGGCCTATACCCGTTTTCGCGGACAGTTGAATTAATTCGTCATCCCGGCGGTGGCCGGGAGCCAAGCACACTTCTGCTGGAGTTCCGTCGGCTGCCTGCTTGGGTTCCCGACTCCAATTCAGCGGCTTGCCTTCGGCAAGACGCGGGAATGACGGTGGTGCGAGATCGCATTTGTTGGCGACCACAATCGTTTTGCCTTCGAGTTCACGGGGTACCGGTTCGGCAATTTCGAGTGAATTTGCGTCGATCACCCAGAGTACGAGATTTGCGTCTTTCGAGCGGGCAAGCGTGCGGCGGATGCCCTCCTGTTCGATCTCGCCGGTAGCATCACGCAATCCGGCTGTGTCCGTCACGATGACGGGCAGTCCATTGAGATCAAGGCGGACCTCGATCGTGTCGCGCGTCGTTCCAGCTTCGGCTGAAACAATGGCGACATCGCGCCGGGCGAGGGCATTAAAGAGGCTCGATTTACCGACGTTCGGGGCACCGGCGAGGACAACCTTGAAACCGTCGCGGAGGATCTCGCCGCGGTGGCCGTCGTCGAGTTGGTCAGCAATTTTTGCAGAAAGGGCGGTGATCCGTTGTTCAGCTTGTGCGACGGAGCTTTCCAAAACATCGGCTTCGTCGGAGAAATCTATTGCCGCTTCCACGAGTGACATTGCTTCGACAAGGCTTGCGCGCCATATCCCGGTTTGGTTCGACAACGCACCGCCGGCCTGGTGCAGGGCCTGGCGTCGCTGAGCCTCGGTTTCCGCATCGATCAGATCTGCGAGCCCTTCGGCCTGGGCGAGATCCAGCTTGCCATTTTCGAACGCGCGAAGTGCGAATTCGCCGGGTTCGGCAAGTCGGCAGCCCGGAAGGCTTCCCAAAGTCGCAAGCAGGCCGGCGATAACCGCACGGCCGCCGTGCACCTGGAATTCGGCGATGTCTTCGCCGGTAAAGGTGGCGGGGGATGGGAACCAGATGACGAGGCTGCGATCGATCAGATCGCCGGACGAGGGGTCTTTCACGCGGCGGAGGGCGGCTTTGCGCGGGCTGGGAAGCGGTCCGGCCAATGCTTCCATTGCGGCTGCCGCCTTGCGTCCCGATATCCGTATAACGGCGACGCCGGCGCGGCCCGCTGCGCTCGACAGGGCAAAAATCGTGTCGCTTGAGGTTGAAGTCGACGCCATAAGGCTCGATTACTCGGTTATGCTGGTCAAAAGCAACTTTAATGCTGCGACTTCTTCTGCCGATGCTCGGCAAGCCGGCGTCAGGTTTGATGTCCACCGCATCTTATGTTTCTGATATTGCACTCAGGTATCCCCCAACGGGAGGCAAAAGTCGGAACCGGAACACTAGTGAGGCGTCGCGCCTTAATTGACCGGCGGTGCGGCGACACCGGTGTCAATTAAGGCGTGATAAACGCCTCACTAAGTCATTGATGTTGCTAGTGGCCTTCATGTCGCGCCTAAATCGAACGAGGTTGCGGCTATGATGC
>LOEV01000023.1 GCA_001516065.1 Alphaproteobacteria bacterium BRH_c36 | reverse complement strand
CGGCGATGCCGAGGCGCACCGGGGCGCCCTGCCGGCTGAGAATCTCGGCGGCGTCGAGCAGCAGTGAGAGACCCTTGTAGCGCATGATGCGCCCGAAGAAGAGCAGGCGTAGCGGTTGACCGGGGAGCAGGCGGCGTGGCGTCATGGGGCTGGCAAATGTCAGGTCGGGATGGAAGAGCGGCAACACGCGGGCGGGATCGGCGAGGCGGTTTGCGACAAGACTCTCGGTGACGGCCCGGCTGAGGGTGATGACGACATCGGCGTTTTTCGCATCGGAGCGCAACCAGCGGGTCATCCAGGCCGTCTTGTCTCCAGGGTGGGGGACGGCGTCATGGATGATCGTCAGATATTTGATCCCCAGCTGGCGGATCGCTCGCGCCAGGATCGGCGACCAGACGTGCGGCATGAGCGTGACGACAGCCGCCGGCCGGTGGCGCGCCAGGCGTTCCATCAAGGCGCGGCGGGCGGGGAAGTACTGCTTCGTCACGCTGAGCGGGGTGGCGCGCTCGAAGGTATCGATCTTCGTGACGTTCAGCCCGAGCCGCTCGAATTGCGAAGCGATCTCGTTACTCGAGGAGATGACGAACTCGAATTCGCAGCCGGTGGTGGCCGATGCGGCCGCTGCGGCTTCGGCCAGTTCCAGCGTGAAGCGGCCGAGCGCGCCGCGTCGTCCCAGGTACATGAAGACGATGCGCGGCTTATCGCGAGAAACGTCGGCCAATTGCGCACTCCACGGTTGTGGCCCAATTCGGGCCGGCCAGGGGGTCACCCCGGTTCAGATCTCGGAGTGCGCGGCCTCGATCAGGTATTTGCCGTAGTCGGACTTGCCGAGCGCGGCGCCGAGTCCTTCGAGGGCTGCCTGGTCGATGAAGCCCATGCGGAAGGCGATCTCTTCGGGGCACGAGATGCGGTAACCCTGCCGCTTCTGCAGCGCGGCGACGAAGTCGCTTGCTTCGTTGAGGGCATCCGGGGTGCCGGTGTCGAGCCACGCAAAGCCGCGACCCATCTTCTCGACGAAGAGTTCGCCGCGCGCCATGTAGGCGGCGTTGACGTCGGTGATCTCGAGTTCTCCGCGTGCGGACGGCTTCAGATTGGCAGCGATTTCGACGACGCTTGGATCGTAGAAGTAAAGGCCGGTGACGGCCCAGCGCGATTTGGGCTTCGCGGGTTTTTCCTCGATCGAGAGCGCGCGCCCGTCCTTATCGAGTTCGACCACACCGTAGCGCTCGGGATCGGTGACGTGATAGGCGAAAACGCTGGCGCCCATTGTGCGCTGCCGGGCGCGTGACAGAAGCTCCATCAGGCCGTGACCGTAGAAGACGTTGTCGCCGAGGACGAGGCAGGAGTTGCGACCGGAAACGAAATCTCCGCCGATATGATAGGCCTGGGCAAGGCCTTCGGGGCGCGGCTGCTCGGCGTAGGTCAGCTCGATGCCCCACTGGGTGCCGTCGCCAAGAAGGCGTTGGAAATTCGGCAGGTCGGTGGGCGTCGAGATAATCATGATCTCGCGAATGCCGGCCAGCATCAGCGTGGTCAGCGGGTAGTAGATCATCGGCTTGTCATAGACCGGCAGAAGCTGCTTCGACGTGACGAGCGTCATCGGGTGCAACCGGGTGCCGGAACCGCCGGCGAGGATAATGCCTCTCATGTATTCTCCCGTTTCTCCCGCGATGGCATGAGGCCAGATCAGGTCTTGGTTGAGCCGGTGCCGAGACGCTGGCCGGCATAGTTCTTGTCACGGATGGGCCGCCACCAGTCTTCGTTGGCGAGATACCAGCGAATGGTGTCGGCGAGGCCTTCCTCGAATGTGCGCGAAGGGGTCCATCCAAGTTCGGCTTCAATCTTCGAGCAGTCGATCGCATAGCGGCGGTCATGGCCTGGACGGTCGGTCACGAACGAAATGAGGTTGCGACGCGGCAGGCCGTCGGGGCGCGGCAGTTGGGCGTCGAGGATGTCGCAGATTGCTTCGACGACGGCGAGATTGGTGCGCTCGCAGCGCCCCCCGACGTTGTAGGAGTGGCCGATCTCGCCCCTGGTGGCAACGGTTGCGAGGGCTTTGGCGTGATCCTCGACATGGAGCCAGTCGCGGACATTGTCGCCTTTGCCGTAGACGGGAAGCGGTTTGCCCTCGAGGGCGTTGAGGGTGACGAGCGGGATCAGCTTCTCGGGGAACTGATAGGGACCGTAGTTGTTCGAGCAGTTGGAGAGCACCACGGGGATGCCATAGGTGTGGTTCCAGGCGCGCACGAGATGGTCGGAGGACGCCTTCGAGGCCGAATAGGGTGAGGAGGGCGCATAAGGTGTAGTCTCGGTGAAGAGGCTTTCGTCAAAGGGCAGGTCGCCGTAGACCTCATCGGTCGAGATGTGGTGGAAGCGGAATCGATCGCGGGCCGGACCTTCAAGTTCGCTCCAGTAGGTACGGGCGGCTTCCAGCATGGAGTAGGTGCCCATTACGTTCGTTTCGATGAAGATGGCCGGGCCGTCAATGGAGCGATCGACGTGGCTCTCGGCGGCCAGATGCATTACGGCATCCGGCTTCTCGCTTCTCATGATCGCAAGGATCGCCTCAGGATCGCAGATGTCTTGGCGGTGAAACGAATATAGCGGGTTTTCGGAGACCGGCTTCAGCGAATCGAGATTGGCGGCGTAGGTCAGTTTGTCGACATTGACGACGGCGGTGCCGAGATCTTTGACAAGATGACGGCAGACCGCCGAGCCGATGAAGCCGGCGCCGCCGGTGACGAGAATTTTCAACTGCTGATTCCTTCACCGGAGAATTGAAATAGTTCAGGCTGGTCCTTGAGGAAGGGTGCGACGCGATCCTTGTCGGAGAGCGTCGGCTCAATGCCGTCAAGGGGCCACTCGATGGCTATGTCGGGGTCGGCGAAGTTAATTGCGCGTTCGTGTTCGGGCGAATAGAGGTCGGAGACCTTGTAGATCACTTCGGTGTCGGGTTCGAGGGTGAGGAAGCCGTGCGCGAAGCCTTTCGGCACGAACATCTGGTTCCATGCCTTGGCCGAAATCGTGCGGGCGCACCATTGACCGAAGCGCGGCGATCCGCGACGGATATCCACAGCGACGTCGAATATGGCGCCCTTGATGACGCGCACCAGCTTGTCCTGGGCGAACGGCGGAAGCTGGTAATGGAGACCGCGCAGGACGCCGCGCGCAGCCGAAAAGGAGTGATTGTCCTGGACGAACGCCATGGACAGACCGGCGTCAGAAAATTTTTTCGCGTTGTAGGTCTCCGAGAAAAAACCACGCGCGTCACCGAACTTCGCAGGCGCGATTTCCAGGACTTCGGGCAGACCCAGCGGAGTCACCAGCATACTGAATTGTCCTTCGCGCTGCCGCCGCACGTCCCTGTATGGCGTTCGATTTTTCCAAGAGCGCGACCGCGCTTGCGTAAGCCCCTGCGGGTGCTTGCGGGAGCGGGCCTCAGAGTCCTCGTACAGTGGTCCGGTTGGCCCGACGGTCTAGCAGGCATTACCGTACCAAAAGAGGGGATCGTCGCGGACGCAACGATCGGTCGTATCGAACGTGAAAAATGCCCACAGACCAATCGCGGGGGTGATTACACCATAGGCGACTGGACGGTCAATCGCCAGCGGATGCCGCTAGCCCTTATCGCGCCGTCACAAGAGGTTTCCCATGCCGCCGCGGCGGTCATGCGGCGCCACGTGCCGAAACCGGACAAAAGGATACTGGACAATTTCGATTTGGGATCGGGCGGCCCGGTTGCTTGCCTTTGAACTTCGCACAAGCTAAAGCCCGGTGTCTGCGCCCGTGGCTTCGGCCCGACGGGCGGATCATGGTTTAATGCTTGGGTTCGGGCCAATCCGAGGTTTCTAAGGCGTGTGGGACGACAACAACCCGTCGAGTTCGAGCGCGAATTGGCCTGTCCCCGGTCCGGCTGACGCCGGCAATCGGACGTGCCTGCTCGTGCTTGGCATGCACCGCTCGGGAACAAGCGCACTGACTCGGCTGCTGAGTCTTGCCGGCGCCGAACTGCCGCGGCGGCTGCTCGGCGCAGGAGAGGGTAACGAGACCGGGCATTGGGAACCCGAAGCGCTGACTGTCTATCACGATGCGCTGCTTTCAGAAATCGATTCGGCGTGGCACGACTGGTGCGGACCGGATTTCACGAAGCTTTCAAAGCAGAGACTTGGTGATGTACGCAGCGAGCTTCTGGGGCTGATCAATCAGGACTTCGGCAACGCCCGGTTGTTCGTCGTAAAGGATCCGCGGATTTGCCGGTTCGCTCCCTTGTTTGCTTCGGCACTGGCAGAGGGTGGCATACGGACGGTGCCGATTCTGATTTCGCGCAACCCGCTCGATGTCGTGCATTCACTCGAAGCGCGGGCGGGATTGTGGCCGCAACAGTATGCCTCGGCGGACGGCGCACTTTTATGGCTGCGCCATGTGCTCGACGCGGAGGAGGCGACCCGGAACGTGGCCCGCACCTTTGTGACCTACGATTCGGTGTTGCGCGACTGGCGGGGCACGCTGCAGCGCCTGATCGACGACACCGGCCTGCCGCTCCCAAATTCGATCGAGGACATCGCACCGCAGGTCGAGGCGTTCCTGTCGACGGACTACCGGCATCAGAAGCACGGCAAGGATGCCGTGCGGATCGATCCGGTCATGCGCGGCTGGATCAGCCGGGCTTTCGAAGCGATGGAGGAATTGGCGCAGTCGCCGCAGTCGGCGCCGGCGTTGAGTAGCATCGGGGCCGTGCGCGCCGAGTTCAATCAGGCCTTGCCGATCTTGTCGTCCATCAGCTCGACGAGAGCGAAGCTTGCGGATCAGTTCGATGGTCTGAGCGAGCGGATCGCGACCCTGCAAGGCCGGCTGGACTACGTCCGTGATGTTTTGCTAGAGCGCGAGGAGGAATTGCGGCTGACGCGAGCCTCGGTCGAGGCATTCGAGAATTCCGCGAGCTACAAGATCACTGCCCCGCTGAGATCCGCCAAGGCGGCCTCGAACAAGCTGACGACGGGAACATCCGCGCTCGCGTCCGCACTGCGCCGCCGCGGCGGGGTTATCCCGACAGTCAAGAAGGCGGTTCACGTCCTGAGACAGCAGGGACTGAGCGGTGTCCGCAACCGCGTGAGAACGCTGACGCAGCTCGAAGCGCGCACGAACATGCCGCGCACCGTGCGCCGGACTCACCCGCTGGTGTCGGTAATCGTGCCGAATTACAACCATGCCGCGTTCCTCGAAAAGCGACTCGAAACCATCCTGGCGCAGACCTACCAGAAGTTCGAGCTGATCATGCTCGACGACTGTTCGAGCGACAATAGTCTGGAGATCATGCGTCGCTATGAGGAGCAGCACCCAGACAGGGCGCGCCTCATCCCGAATGAAAAGAACTCCGGCAGCGGCTATCGCCAGTGGGCCAAGGGATTGTCGCTTGCGAGGGGCTCCCTTGTCTGGATCGCAGAGAGCGATGACTGGTCGGACCCGCACTTTCTGGAAAGCCTACTGCCGTCTCTTGAAGACGAAAGCGTGATGCTCGCCTATGTCAATTCGGCCTTCATGGATGCGGAGGGCAAGGCTGCGATATGGTCGACCCACGAGTATCTCAACGACATCGATCCAAACTTGTGGAGCAGGCCGTTCCAGTTGACCGCCCACCAGCTCGTGGCCAAGGGGTGGGCAACGAAGAATCTCGTCCCGAACGTGAGCAGCGCGCTGTTGCGCCACCCCGGCAGAGACAGCGACCTGCTGACAGGGCCGTGGACGCAGATGAAGATCTGCGGGGACTGGCTGTTCTATCTCAACCTGATCAAGGGCGGGGCCGTTGCCTACCTACCGGAGATGCGCAACTTCTATCGCGTCCACGAGGCGAGCACGGCGAAGAGCACTTTCGTCAAGGATGTCTATTACCGAGAGCACGAGGACGTCGCGCGGTTCGTGGTGGAGAATTTCGACGTTTCGCGCGAGTTCGTCTTCGCGCAGGAGCAAAACCTGCGCCAGCACTGGAAGTCGCATAGAGCAGACTACTCGGATGACGATCTTCGGGCCTGCTATGATCCCTCGCGAGTGCAGGTCAGCCAGGAGAAAAAGAAGCCGTCGGTGATGATGGCGGGTTTCGCATTTGCGGCTGGCGGTGGCGAAACGCTTCCGATCTTCATGGCAAACATGCTGAAGGCGCGCGGCCATGCCGTGACGTTCCTGTCGTGCGAAATGGAACCGCGGGAACCCGGCGTCAGGAGCATGTTGCGCTCCGACATTCCCATAGTCACGGATTTTGCCCATCTCGAACGCGTCGTTGAAGACTTCGGTATCGATATCATCCACTCGCACCACGGCTGGGTCGACAGCACTATCCTAGATCACTTGAGCGAAGCTTCGCGGGCGCGCACCGTCTTCTCCATGCATGGCATGTACGAGATGATGGAAGAAATCGACCAGGATGCGGTTGTCGCGCGCATTGCCCGCGAGGCGGATGCGCTGGTGTTCACCTCGCGGAAGAACCTCGGGCCGTTCGAGCGGCTCGGTCTGGCGGACAGCCCTAAGCTTGTCGGTATTCCCAATGCGTTGCCGGAAGTCCCTATCAAAGCAGTTGACCGCGCCTCACTGGGCATCCCCGCGCAGGCCTTCGTCGCCTGCCTCGTAAGCCGGGCAATCGCGGAGAAGGGTTGGGATGAAGCCGTCAAGGCCGTCGACCTGGCGCGCGAGCAGAGCGGCAAGGACATCCGTCTCGTACTGATCGGTGAGGGGGAGGAATACACCCGGCTGAGCCAGCCGGGCGCGGTTGGTCCTCATATCCAGCTTCTTGGGTTCAAGAGGAACCTCCGCGACTACTTCGCGATGTCCGACGTCGGCTTACTGCCGTCCCGATTTCGTGGCGAAAGCTTCCCGTTGACGCTGATCGACTGCCTAGCTGCGGGAAGGCCGGTACTTGCCTCAAACGTCGGTGAGATCCAGCATATGCTGAAGGCAGGGCCGGAAGCGGGCGGGCAAGTGGCCGGCGCCTTGTTCGAGCTCGAGGACTGGCAACTGCCGGTCGCGGAGATGGCCGCGCTCCTTGCCCGGGTGGCTGTCCGGGGCGATGAGTACCGCAGCATGCTCAGCGCAGTGCCGGCGGCCTATGCAACGTTCGACCCGGAAGTGATGGTCGACAAGTACGTTGAGGTCTATCATCGCGTTCTTCGCGGCGACGACGCGCACAGCGACGCCCTGGCCGTGCCGGCATGACAACCTTTGACAACAAGGACTGATCGAATCGCGATGAACGTTCTTGTAACAGGCGGCTCGGGCTTTCTTGGACGGCATCTGGTTCCCCGGCTGTTGAGCCTTGGGTACTCAGTGCGCATGCTCGACGTGTCGGATGCGAGCTGGCGCGATCCCAAGGTGCAATTCATCACCAGCAGTGTCGCCGACGAGAGTATCCTGAACTCGGCGGTTTCGGGGTGTGAAGCGGTGATCCACCTGGCTTCGTCGGTGATCCCGAAAACGTCGAACGACAATCCGCTGCTCGATGCGCGAACCAACCTCGTTGGAACCCTGAAGCTGCTCGATGCGAGCGTGAATGCGGGCGTGCGCCGCTTCATCTATGCGTCGTCGGGCGGGACGGTCTATGGCGAGCCGTCGGTCGCGTGTGTGCGCGAAGACCACCCGACCGATCCGATCTGTTCGTATGGAATCGTGAAGCTGGCCGTCGAGAAGTACCTTGCGCTCTATCAACGGCTCTATGGCCTCGAAAGCGTTTCGCTGCGCATCTCCAATCTTTACGGCGAGCACCAGCGCCACGACACCGGCCTCGGTGTCATCGCCACCTTCTGCCACAAGGCGGTGACGGGCAAGACCGTGGAAATCTGGGGCGACGGCACCGTTTCGCGTGATTTCATCTATGTCGGCGACGTCGTCGATGCCTTTGCTGCCGGGCTTGCCTTCGAGGGTCAGAATCTCGTTGCCAATATAGGGTCCGGCACCAGCGTCAGCCTCAATACGATCCTCGAGACGATCGAGGGACTGACGGGGAACGAGGTTTCGAAGACGTACCTGCCCGCGCGGGCGTTCGACGTTCACCGAACTTGTCTCGATGTCAGCCTTGCCGGGCAGAAACTCGGCTGGAGGCCGCGCACCAGTCTAGGCGAAGGTATCGAGCGAGTGCTCGAAGTAATGGCGCGCGAAAGCTGACCCTGAGCGCAAACCCGCACGGATACGAGACAAGATTGAGAAAGCCACATGCTGAGACGGACGAAGAAAGACCTCTATTTGCACATCGGACTGGGGAAGACCGGAACCACGTCGCTGCAGACGTTCTTCTGGGCGAACCGGAATCTGCTCGGAAAGCTCGGCATCCTCTACCCGAAGTATGGCGCGGTGGCCGGGGCCCATCATGTGCTTTCGCCGCACGTTCCCCCGTTCCTGGCCAACGTCTGGAAATTCATACCGGTGGAAGAGTGGGCGCCTGAGATCTACCGGCAGGCGGACAGACCTGTTCTTCTTTCCAGCGAGCTGATCTCCAGCCTGAAACCCGAACTCGTTCGCGGCGTGGCGGCCGTGCTGCAGCGGTACTTCAGTCCCAAAGTCATCATTTATCTGCGGCGGCAGGACCACGTGATGATTGCGGCCTACAACCAGCAGGTCAAGGCAGGGACGCAGGTCCTCGATATCCGCTCCGCGCTCGGGATGCTCTACAAGCGATTCGATTACGAGGATCGCATCAAGCCGTGGATGGATGCTTTCGGCAAAGACAACCTGATTCTGCGCCCTTACGAGCGAGGGCAGTTGCGCGACGGTGATATTCGCAGCGATTTTCTGGCAGGAGTCCTCGGCATCGAGGATGCTTCGAAGTTCGAAACATCAAACACAAACGAAAATCCGCGGTTCGCCTATTCGGCGCTGGAGTACAAGCGGGCTATCAACAATGTCGTCAAGGATACGCAGGCGTCCACGCGCTTCAACGAAGCGCTGCTTGCCTATTCGGCCGATGTGGATCAGGGATCGACTGCAATCTTCCACGAATCCGACCTGCTGGCAGGTGCGGAGCGCAAGATGATCTTGAACCGGGCACGCCACCTCAACACGTGGATTGCCAGAGACGTGATGGGCCGTCCTGACGGCATTCTCTTCAAGGATCCCGAGCCCGAGGAGGACCCGAACTGGGTCGAGCCGTCGGTGGGAGAGGACGACTTCGCGGAGATCGGCCAGGTCATGAAATCGAGGAATTTCGCACGCGAACTGATGGGCCACATCAATCAGTCGTTGAAAAGCGATTTGTTTGAAGGCTACCGGTATGCCAGGAAGCTGGCACACAGCATCGGTGAAAAAATCTAGCGGTTTTTTTGGGTTGCTCGGATGCTGATGTCGCGTGTTAAGTGCAATTCCATCGATGCATTCAGGTAACGAGCTATCGATGCGAAGATCGGGCCGGCCGAAGCGTGCGCTCGTCTGGCTTAGTTGAAACCGGTGTGCAGAGAACGACCTGAAAGGACATCGGGCTTGGAAAACGGCTTCATCTTTAGTTCGATTTCAACAGCCATTTAACCGGACAACCTTCGGGTGTATGCAAATGTGCTGGATAAGACTAGAAGCGAAACGCACGGGCCCAGCAACATGAACCCAAGAAAGATATTTGTCCATTTTGGAACACATAAAACCGGCACATCTTCCATACAGCTGACGTTGTACCGAAACAGTGACAAGCTTACAAAGCATAAATTAATTAGTTTTGGCGTGGTAAACCCGAGCATAATTCTTAGTCGAATTTTTCGAGGGTACGGAATTGAGTTGGAGGAGCGCCAGCGATTGAAGCGCCAGCTGCACGACGAGTTGGAGGCTTTGGACGGGCGCATTGGCATCATCTCTGCCGAGGTCATTTCTGCATTTTCAAAAACGGAGATGCAGGAATTTCATTGCTTCCTAATGGAGAGGAAATTCTCTATCAATTATATTGGCTATGTCCGAAATCCCGTACCATACTTTAAGGCCATGTTGCAACAAACATTGAAGCAAAATGCCGTGGACCTTCAGAACATCGATGGATGGCTACTAGGCATGCCGCGCGAGGCGACCTATTATGGGAGACTGGATTTTCTGCATGAAATATCGGGTCAACCGCCGAGTATGATCCATTTCCATCCCGATGCTCTAGAGGAGGAGGATGTTGTTGTAGATTTCCTGGGTCGTATCGGGGTAGAGAGAAAGGACATTAACATCTACAGAGCAAATGATTCGCTCCCTTTTGCCGCCATCAAAGGTCTCTATCACTTGCGCGCCAATCTGATGCCAGAAGATAATAAGAGCATCGATGGTAAAGTCCGGATCATGTCCTTCCTTAGCAGATTAAGGGAGCTTCCACACGAAAATTGGGATTTGGCTAAAGAGGTTATGTCGCAAATTTTTGAGAAACACAGTGATTTTAGCGAGTGGGGGGCAAGAAAGTTGGAAAACTTCCAGCCAGTCCCATTGTCGAAAACTTCAATCGAGCGGGCAGCAACGCATCTGGATCTGGGTAAGATTTCCGACGCAGATCTGTACTCGTTTGGGGATTGGGCTAAATATCCTTGCGGATGCCTGGATCTTACCGCGATGGATGCAACGGAACGGTCAAATTTCATTGCGCAATGCGTTTATTCCGTTCGGCTCGGACGTTGTATGATCTTATAAGAAGCGTGATCGTACTACCGAACTGTTGTATCGTTGTGCGGGCCAGCCTGTCGGTGTGATCGCAGGCAATAGGAGTAGCCGACAAGGAAGGATCGCCGATGGCGTCGGGACGCGCAAAGAAACGAGCGATCGTGCACGCAGGTCTACCCAAGACCGCGACGACGACGATCCAGAACGCTTGTTTCGAAGCGCGCATGAAGCTGCACAAGGGCGCGGGCATCCTCTACCCCGGCAATCATCCCGACAAGCAGCAGGCGCTTCGAACCATCTTTGTCGACGATCCGCGCAAGCATCCCTCCAATATGCTCGCGGAGCGCACGGACCTTGCCGAACTGCGTCGCGAAGGCGAGCAGATTTTGGGCGAGTTCAAGTCCGAGATCGAGCAGTCCGACGCCGAGTCGGTGCTGTTTTCGAACGAGGGGCTATCAAATCATCAGCCGGGCGAACTGGTAAAGCTCAAGGATTGGCTATCGCAATTCTTCGACGATATCGAGGTGCTCTTTGTCGTTCGGGAGCCAGTCGCATACACCACCAGCGCAGTGCAGCAGTTGCTCAAGCAGGGACACATCCTGGAGGCAAAGTATTCGAAGCCGCCGAGGCCGTTGTACCAATCGAGAATTGGCCGAGTGATGAAGGTGTTCGGGGCGGGGGCGGTGCAGGTTCTTACCTTCGAGGAAATGTGTGGGCACGCCGACGGCGTCATCGGCTCATTTCTTGACTATCTCGGTGTTGCGAATCAGGAAGTGCGCAAGGCTGTCCATGAGGCCGCGCGAAGAGATAACTCCTCGCTATCGAATGAGGCGGCGCTGATTCTCTCCAGCCTCAACGCGCACCGACCGCTTTTCGTCGACGGCAGGACGATGCGCAACCGATCGCTGTACAAGGAAGTGAGCGCGCTGCGCAATATCAAGGGTGACAAGTTCCGTCTGCCGAAAGAGGTGGCGGAACGTATCTTCGAAATGACGCGGCCGGATGTTGCTTGGCTGCGCGAAAATTTCGGCATCGAGGCCTACGACAACATCGACTTCTCGAAATACACCAACGAGCCGAGCCTGAAGCCGGAAGTCGCGCAATCGTTGGCGCTGACCATTTCCGATCTCATCAACAAGCAGCGAACGACGTTCGATCCCGACCGGGGTGCGGCCAAGGTCGTCTCGGGCAAGCTCAGGAAGATCGATCACTGGTTGAGCGGCAACCTGCCGGGGCTGCGGCGGTGGTATCGCTGAGCGGCGCTGAACCGATCGGCGCGAGGCTGCCACCGGCTGGCTTCAGCCGCGCCGGAACCCTTGGGGGAGCAACCGGCGGGCGAGTGCTCCTGCAAATGGCCAGCCGCCGGACTCTGTTTCATCGTCTATCGGCGCTCTTTCGTTTGCCTTGGCTTCTCCGGATCTGCTTTCGCGCGTGCCGATGGGCGATGGACGCTCGAAGGAATAGAGCGAGCGCGCCGCGGCCATGTCGACGTTTCCGATCTCGTACAACTTGAACTTCGTCACGCCGTAGTGCTGCGCGACGTCCTCGGTCAGAAACGCATAGCGGCTGGCGTAGTCGTTGCGAAACTCTTCTCCGGTAACTTGCCATGTCCGGGTTAGCGTCGTTTCGCGGCGCAGTTCGTCAATCGTCTTCCTGGGGTCCATGGCCAAAGCCCGGCATGTGTTGTTGTAACGTGAGATCATGGTGGTTCCCGACGCAAGCGCCCCAAAGAACGCGGTCGTCAAGTCGGTGAAGAAATCCCTGACGGCCGCTGCCTCCGCTGCCGGTTGCTGGTCGAGGTATTCCTGGGTCATCGCGTTGATGAACTGTTCAGCGCGGGCTGCGAATTCGAAACTCGGTTCCAGCAGCAGCCGGTGATGCGGGAGCCGTTCGGGCACGTTGTTCTTCCTGGCGCTTTCTCCACCCTTGTCGAACGACTGGCCCTTCTGGAAGCCGACCGAGGCCAGTCCTGAATTAATCTTCGTTCCGGCGATAAGCGGCGAGATCGTCATGGCGAGGTCGCCGAAATAGTAGCATCTGGAGTCGATCAGAGAATCGGTGCCATCGGCCTTCGAGCCGCCTTTGAAGACCGATGATTTCTGCGCCGCGAGAAGGGCGCGGAGCAGAGTTTCGCGCCGGTACAGGCAATAGTAGGCAGCCCGGGATTTTTCGAACGTTGCATACAGGATTCGTGTGATGGGATGATGGAACGTGTAGTCGGGCCGGTTTTCAATGGCCGTATTGCGAAGTTCAACGTGGTAGTCTTCATGGTCGGGGCCGTTGACGATGCGAAACGAGATCGCGTGCCCGAAGGCCCCCACGGTTTGAGGCGTGGCGTCCAATAATTCGGCATGACGTCGCATCGCCGGTTCGGAGAAATAGTCGTCGTCAGGCACAAAGTGCACGTAATCGGTTACAACGAGTTCGCAACCGGCAATCAGTCGCTGGTACCCAGCCACGAGTGATGAGTCCCATCAGCCGTATTCCACGCCATGAGCGGCGGCGAGTCCTCTGTTCTGTTCGCGCTCGTGCTCATGGTTGGAACCGTCAAGAATACGGATCGTATAGAAGTCCGCACTGAAATGCCGGGCGAGGTAGTCGAGCTGCCGGGTGAGGAAATAACTGCGGTTAAACGTCGGAATGAGAAGTGTAACGCGTTGCATGCCGTTAAATCCCCGCTCTTCGCTGTGTCGAGGCGTCTACCGAAAAAGCTTCGTGGCGACCTCAGTGCCGCCGACCTTGAGCGGCCCGAGGTCCATGCGCCGTTAAAGGTGTTCGAATAGCGCTCCAGGGTCGCCCGATCCGCCTTCTCAAGAAAGTCGACAAGGTCTTTCTGGGTCGCGGTTTTGTTCTTGATCGCTTCGGAAACAATCGGCAGCAGAGACTTGGCGGCCTGTTCTGCCTGTTGTGAACTCGCCAGATATTCACGGCCGACCGATTCGATGAGTTTCATGCCCTGATTGGCGAGAAGCAGCGTCAAAAGGCTCATTACGTAGACCTCCAAAAATGACTTCTAATGCCTACCGTCGGTATGAACGGCTGCTCTCACATCCTCTTTGGCCGGTTCGGCGTGCGTCGTGTTCGCGGAGTTGGGAATACTCCGGTTGATGTTCCAGTGTAGATTTTGCACCCGACGTTTGGCTTCGAGTCCAGCCGCACGCGGGAACCAAACGTCTGGTGCGCTACACTAGCCGGCGGCATTACCGGACCCCCCCGTTGCGGGTTACTCTCGAGCACAAACTCAAGAATACCCTGCCAGGGTTTTACCTCATAGATACAATAAACCGGCTTTCGGCAGCGGGAACACAAGTTGGCAGCGCCTCAGTTCGCGACGGGCCAGATCCGGCGACCCCGGTTGCAAGGAGCGGCGAAAAATAGTCTGACTGAGCGTTGCAGGCGTACGAAAAGAAACAGCGTCACATCTTGCCATCTGGTATCGTCCAGCGCCTCTTCGCCTGTCGGGTTGCCTTGCACTCAGGCACGGCGTCACAACCGCGCAAACGCGGCAGCTACAAGCGGGTCAACATGCTCCAGTTCGACAACAGCTACTTTCGGGACCTTGACGGATTTTACGTGGCGTGGAGCGCGGCTCGCGCACCCGATCCGAAGCTTGTGGTTTTCAATGAGTCCCTGGCAAAAGAGCTGGGACTCAATGCGCTGTCGCTCTCATCTAGGGAGGGTGTCGATATTCTGGCCGGCAACGTTGTTGCATCGGGTGCGCAACCGATTGCGCAAGCCTATGCCGGGCATCAGTTCGGTTCGTTTTCGCCGCAACTCGGCGATGGGCGGGCACTGCTGCTGGGAGAAGTCGTGGACGAGGCAGGCCTAAGGTTCGACATCCAGCTCAAGGGTTCGGGACCGACGCCCTTTTCGCGCAATGGTGACGGGCGGGCAGCGCTCGGCCCCATGCTTTGCGAGCATTTGATGTGCGAAGCGATGCACGCGCTCGGCATTCCGACGACGCGATCGCTGGCGGTGGTGACGACGGGCGAAGACGTCTACCGTGAACGTGCGTTGCCCGGGGCGGTGCTAACCCGCGTTGCGGCAAGCCACATCCGGGTTGGCACCTTTCAATTCTTCGCTGCCCGCCGCGACATAGAAAAGGTCAAACGGCTCGCCGATTACAGTATCGCGCGTCATTACCCGCATCTTACCGGCGGCGACTCCGCCTATCTCGAATTCTTTAAAGCGGTCGCCGATAGGCAAGCGCAACTCATCGCCCGATGGGTTCTTGCCGGTTTCGTTCACGGCGTCATGAATACCGACAACATGACGATTTCCGGAGAGACGATCGACTACGGTCCGTGCGCTTTCATAGATACCTACGATGCAAACGCGGTATTCAGTTCCATCGATGTCGGCGGGCGCTACGCCTATGGCCAGCAGCCGCTTATCGCGCAATGGAACCTGACGCGGTTTGCCGAGTGCCTTGTTCCGCTTGTCTCGCCGGATTCGAAAGAAGCCGCGAGCCAACTCACAAACGTGATTTCCGGTTTCCCGGCGCTGTATCAGAGCTATTGGCTGTCGGGAATGCGAGACAAGCTGGGCCTGTTCGTGCACGAGGAGGCCGACCTCGATCTTGCCAACGCACTCCATGCGATCATGGATGGCCAAGGTGTGGACTATACAATGCTGTTCCGGCGCATGTCCGACGTCGTGCGCGGTGAGGAGAGTGCGGTGAATTCTCTCTTCGATTCACCTGAGGCGCTCGGCGACTGGATTGGACGTTACAAGCAGCGCCAAACTGCCGAGACCGTTCCGGCGGAGGCGCGAGCGTCGGCCATGGACCGGGTTAATCCGATATATATCCCGCGCAATCATCTGGTTGAAGCTGCGCTCACGACGGCCGTCGAAGCCGGCGATCTGTCGCCGTTCCACAAGCTGCAGGGCGTGCTCTCGCGCCCGTATGACGCGTCTGGTGAGTTGCGCGAATACGCGGCAGGTCCGCCAGAGGGCTTCGGGCCTTACCGGACGTTTTGCGGCACGTGAGGCCGCAGCACGGACCGAAAACCAGATGCAACACCTGTCGCGTTCGTGGGCATCTATCGGAAGACGGGACGCTATTCTAATCTCGCGATGTCTTGAAGCAAGCGGACGTGCTTAGCGACGCCGCACGTTCTGACAGGTGGTGCAGCGACGTGAACGATTCACTCGTAGTGCGGCAGTCCGCGCATAGCTGCAAACTGGTCATGTACGCAGAGGGGAAACAGGTATGAGCTGGCTGAGCAAAGAAGATCTTGAGCGCGTGGAATTACTTGCCAAACGAACGGACCTGCAGCGGCGGCCTATCCCCGACCAGGTCGTCTCCAATGGCGAGTACCGGCCAATGCCTCAAACCCCGCAGCAACGACAGGTCGCAGCCCTGATTGACGAGATGGCCGATGAGCGCGCACCGAGCCTCGGCATGGACCGCCGAGGCTTCCTGCAAACGAGCCTTGGGCTCGCGACGGCCTTTGCTGCGATGAATGTCGTCTATGGCGATGTGTTCAGCGTGGCTCAGGCCGAGACGCGCGATAGCGATGCGATGGCCGAGACGGCTGCGCGCTATGCCGATCAGTTCATTTTCGATGGCCACATGCATTTCGTCGCCGACGACTACAAGTGGGATGGAATACTGGGGCTGCGGCACTTCGGGGCGGTCTATGGCAATCCCGACATCGGTAAGGACGACAAGGCGAAGTTCCAGGACCTGCAGATCGACAACTTCATCAAGGAAGTCTTCTTGGACAGCGACACGACCGTCGGCCTCGTGTCGAGTGCAACGGCGGACGATCCTGCCAACATCTTCCTGACCAACCCGCAGCTCGTCGACGGCGCCATGCGCATCAACAAGATGTGCGGCTCGCGGCGGCTGTTGCGCCACGCCATATTCGAGCCCGGCAAGGACGGCTGGCTCGACGAAGTTGATCGCGTCATCGAGAAGGACCGTCCCGACAGCTGGAAAGGCTACACGGTCGGCGATCCGCTGGCGCCGTCGAAGTACCCCTACCGGCTCGACGATGAGAAGCTGATGTATCCTTTCTACGATCGAACCCGGAAGGCCGGGATTCGCAACGTGTGCATTCACAAGGGGCTTCTGCCGTCGGACTATGAAGAGAGCTTCCGCGACACTTGGCGGTTCGCGACGGTCGAAGACGTTGCCAAGGCCGCCAAGGACTGGCCCGAGCTCAACTTCATCATCTATCACTCCGCATTGAAGCCGCTGACGGTGCCGCCGGAAGAGCATCTGGCGCGGTTTGAGAAGACCGGGCGCATCGACTGGGTATCGGATCTGGCGGAGATCCCGGAAAAGCACGGGGTGACAAACGTCTACGCCGACATCGGCACCACGTTCGCGACGACCTGCCTGACGCATCCGCGCCATGCCGCCGCGCTTATGGGGATTCTTATCAAGGGCTTGGGCGTCGATCGTGTCGTGTGGGGAACCGATGCTGTCTGGTATGGGTCGCCGCAATGGCAGATCGAAGCCTTCCGCCGCATGGAGATCCCTGAAGATCTGCGCGAACGGTATGGCTTCGCTCCGCTCGGTGATGGGCTGTCTGCAACCAAGACGGCGATCTTCGGGGGAACGTCGGCAAAGCTCTACGACTTTACCGCAGAGGAGGCGACGGTCGCGCATTACGCCAACGACCGGCTTTCTGAATATCGCAAGAAGTACAACGCGGATGGCGCCGACCGCAGCAACATCGCATACGGGTTCATTCACGCAGGCTGATGAGTTTGCGGGAACGGGTGGCCCGGCAAGTCGTGTGCGCGGCCTGCCCGGGCCGCCGCTCGCCGTCGGCAAGACACCGCGTACCCCCCCCGCCTTTGCGGGGGCAGGCATTTTGCTAAACAGGCTCTCATACGAACGGTTCGACGAGAATTCCTGAGAATTATCCATCAGTATTTTTGTTGTTTTCTTCCAGTTTCTGTTGACCGTAATCAATACGTGGTTTGCGTCCCCGGCTTATTTTGTGGCGTGCTTTTATCGAGGAACTGAGCCATGACGTTAATCGCCGGGAGCCAACACGCCGAAATGACCGCAGCGCCAAGATGCGTCGCGCAATTGCTTTCGACGCTTGAGGCGCTGTCAGCCGCCTTGGCCGAGGATCGGCCGAACGGTCCATACGCTTTGGACGCTGTGCTTGATGACGTCGTCCACTGCCCGGCGATAGAAGCCAAATCCGGTCTCGCCAACGATTCGTACCCGGCAGTCGTCGATGCGGTTACCCAAGCGCGTAACGCGGCCAAGGTCCTGAGAGCTTGTCCGGGCAGCGACCGGCAGTGGGCCGTGGAAAGGCTCCGTGAGGCCGTAGAGCAGGCTCGCCGCCAGATTGCTGCTCGCGCAGAAGATGCCGAAGCATCGGGCAACCGGGAGGGTCTCTTCGGACGCCGCTGCGCGGCTTGTGTGTTTGGCGTCAAATAACGTCTCAGGAATTGTCCTGGATGGCTGGTGGCGCGACGGCCGCCCTTTCGGTATCCGCCAACCATTCCTCGAAAACTTCTTGCGAGTGTTCACCGAGCAGCGGGGGGGGCTGCCGTATTTCAAATTCGTAGCCGCTCATCTTCATGGGAAACGCGGTCGTACGGGTCTCGACACCGTTTGCCAGCTTCAGCTGACGCACGAGTCCCATTTCCGCGACGTGCGGGTCGTCGATAATATCTGCATAGCCATTGATGGGTGAACAGGGTACGCCGCGCCTGTCCATCTCTTCGAGCCACGCTCGCGCTGTGCGCGAAGCGAAACGCTCCTCGAGCAGATGTGCAAGTTCTTCCTGATTGCGCGCCCGAAGCGGTTGCGTCGCAAAGCGCTCGTCTTCGGCCAGTTCCGGCAGCCCGACCGCCTCTGCAACCTGACACCAAAGTGCATTGTTGCCGGCAGCGATCACAAAATAGTCGTCGCTGGCGCGAAATGCCTGATAGGGCGCGTTGCGCGGGTGTGCGGAGGCAAGCTTCCTGCCGCCGCCTCCGGTTCCAAAATATTCGCTCGTCTGTAGCGCCGCAACGCCCAACAGTGAGCCAAGCATCGAGCAGTCGATATACGCGCCGCGTCCGGTCTCCTTCGCCTGCGACAGCGCTGCAGCGATTATGTAGGCGGCATAAAGGCCGGCGCAGAAATCCCCGACGGGTACGCCGCACTTGACCGGCGGTCGACCTTCTTCGCCGGTGACGCTCATGAGACCGCTCATCGCCTGCACGGTTACATCGAAAGCGCCCTTTTGTGCGTAAGGACCGGTCTGTCCGTAACCCGTGATCGAGCAGTAGACGAGACGCGGGTTGCGGCAAGCCATGGCATCGTAGCCGAGGCCCAGGCGCTCCATCACTCCAGCCCTGAAGTTTTCGATCAGCACATCCGACCGCGCGACAAGTCCGGCAAGACGGGCGAGTTCCTGCTCGTTCTTCAAGTCGACGGTGATCGATCGCTTGTTGCGATTGAGGGAAGCAAAGTTTTCGCTGTAGACCTCGCCGCTTTCGTTGGGGGTCAAGGGCGGCCAGCCGCGCATCCCGTCGCCGCCCGAAGGGTTTTCCACCTTGACGACGTCCGCGCCCAGATCGGCGAGCAGTGAGCCCGCGAACGGACCCGCTGCAATCTGGCCGAATTCCAGGACGCGCACACCAGCCAGAGGACCGGCGTTCTTAGACTTCTGCAACATACTGTTCCTCAGGGCGTTCAGGGGCTGCCGCGCTGAGCAGCGCTTATTCGGCCGCCGCCTGAGCGCCGACAGCGGACACTTCGGCTGCGTGCAGATCATGGAAGATCTTGCGTGCCCGCCGCAGTGCGAGGTCCGGCTTCAGGAACACTTCCGAATAACCTTCGTCAGGATACTCGAACATTTTCTGCTGTTCAGCGACCGCCCAAAGATCCTCGGCCGCAACCTCGGGGAACATCTCGGCGACGCGGGTGGCGGTCGGTTTGCCAGGGTCCCCCTTCGACATGTGTTGTGCCGGACAGTTCACCAGCACACGCCAAATGTGCCGACGGCTGTCGACAGGGGTGTGGGTATGGATGAGGACGTAGCCACGTTCGATGCCATCCACCTCCATGGACCCTGGAAATTCCCGGTCGCCTTCGCGCTCTTTCAATTCGCCTGGGGGTGCGTTGCGCATGACAACACGAGTAAGACCCGGGCTCATCAAGCAGTGCGTGTGGTGGCGATCCACGGTGTCGAAATGGAACCAATCGACAAGATAGGGCGGCTGGACGTAGTTCGAGGTCTTGCGGATCGTCATCACGTACTTGTTGCCGTCGCACTCACCTTCCTCAAGCTCGATAGGAATGCGGCTATTGGCGATGTCACCGATGTTGCCGTCGTGCAGTGGATAAAAGTGCGTGATGTCGAGAAGGTTTTCGATGAGCAGGAGATAGTTCGCGCTGACATCCATAGGCCCGACTCTGACAGTCTTCCACGTGCTGTCGCCGACTTCAGGGACGCGCGGCGGCTTGCTGGTTTCGGACCGTTCCGGATTTCCAGGCCAGATCCAGACGAGACCATCCTGCTCGATGACGGGGAAGGGGCGCACTTGCGCCTGCGGCGAGATCGGTCCGGTGGGGTGTGAGGGGATCATCACGCATTTGCCGGACATGTCGTAGCGCATACCGTGGTAGGCGCATTCAAGCGTCCCGTCGGGCATCAAGCGCCCCTTGGAAAGCGGGAAGCGCTTGTGCGAGCAACGGTCGTCATAGGCGACGATGTCGCCGTCCTTGGTGCGCCACATAACGATCGGGCGTTCAGCGATGACGTGGCCGGTCAGCTTCTCGGCTGGAAAGTCGTCCGAAAGTCCGGCGACGTACCAACAATCCTTGACGATAAACTGTTCTGTCATGGCGTTACCTCGTTTCCTGTCGTTGCAAACGTTCGCCGTACTGCGATGCGATTGTTTGGGTCAGCAAGGGTCATCGTCAAAGGTCGAGTTCCAACACACCGCCCTTGGCCCGCCCGCAGCACACCATCACGTAGCTTTTGCGCTCTTTCTCGCTAAGCACGGTGTCGCGGTGCTCGGGTTCCCCCGAAAGGTAACGTGTGATGCACGTTCCACAATAACCCTCGTTGCAGTCCGTTTCGACATCGCAGCCTTCGCTGCGAAGGACGTCGACGATGCTCCGGTCGGCGGGAACCGGGATCGTCTTGCCCGTGCTCTTGATCTTGATTTCGAATGGCGAGTTGGCCTCGTCACTGTGCAGACCTGCGGGTGCCGAGAAATATTCGCGGTGTACCGCATGGGGCGGCCAGGCTCCGACCGACTCAACGCATGCGCTCATGAAGCCGGTAGGACCGCAGTAGTAGAGATGCGTGCCGACTTCGAAATCGGAGAGCAGCGCCTGCAATCCGGGTCCTCTCGAAGGGTCACCGCCATCGTGATGGATGTGGACCTTGCCGGTCGCGACATAGGGCGCGAGCCGATCGCGGAAGGCCGTCCGTTCTTCATTCCGCGTCAGATAATGCATCGTCCAGCGTGCGCCTTTGGCCTCCAATTCGGCAATCATGGCGAGCATCGGAGTCACGCCGATTCCGCCGGCAAGCAGCAGATGGGCGCGAGCTTCACGCCCAGCGAGCGGAAAGTGATTGATCGGCGCCGAGATAGTCAGAACGTCACCGGCTTTTACATCATCGTGCATCGCCTTCGATCCACCGCGGCCGTTTTCTTCCTTGAGCACCGCGATTTGGTAGCGACTGCGATCGGCTGGATCGCTGCACAGCGAGTAGGAGCGGATCATACCTTCGCCCAGCCGCACTTCGACATGCGCGCCGGCTGTGAATGGGGGCAGATCATTGCCTGAGGGGTCGACCAGTTCGAAGGAATGGATACCCTCTGCTTCGTTGAGGATCTCGGAAACTTTCACCGTAAGTTTTACTTTACGCATCGGGCTCGGGTCGTTGGTTTGGTCGGCATCCATTTCAGCCGTCTGCTCTAAGTTTTGATCTTCAAGCATGTCTCGCTCGTCCTATGATGCGTCCGCTTCGCCGGGCGCGAGAAGGATAATGCCCACACTTTGAAATCGACACAAACGATAAAAAACAACAGTTTTACATCAATTTTTTCGATGATAAAGGTTGCCGTCGGGAACAAGGCGATCGTGGCTTCCCGGGAAACCGGGGATAGTTGACGCAGCGCCTTGCGCAGCGGCTGCGCTGGTCACCACGCCGGGTATGAGTGGGAACGGCCCCCCCACCAACTACAAATTTGATGAGGGAGGCCATCCCTACCAGTGACCGCTATGAGGCCGCCGGCCAGCTGTAGTCGAGCGAGCGGGCACGCAGGAAATCGGCTTCTGCGACGTCACTGTATACCTTCTGCTCTCCGCGGAACTTGTTCATGCTGTCGAAGACCTTCTTGGCCATCGCATCGCGGCCCGTGATCTCAGTCAACACCTCGGCGGAAGTTGAACCGAGTTTTTTGATCTGCTCATCAGACAATTTCTTGATGATGACGCCGTGCTTGTTGATGAACTGATCCAGGACCGGTCCCGATCGCGCCTGGAATTCGCTCAGCATAACCTGCGTTGTCGAGAACGCGCATTGCTCGACAATGGCTTTCAGGTCGTCCTCGAGGCTGTCCCAGGAGGCCTTGTTGACGAACAGCTCAAGGCAGGTTCCCGGTTCATGCCAGCCAGTCGCGTAGTAATATTTGGCGTGGCGCCAGAAGCCCATCGAGGCTTCGCCGTAGGGGTTGTTCCATTCCGCCCAATCGATCGTTCCCGAGGCGAGCGCAGTCGGCACTTCGCTGCCGGGCAGGTTGACCACGGTGGCCCCGAGGCGCTTCATGACCTCCCCGCCAAGACCCGGCATGCGGATCTTAAGGCCCTGGAAGTCGGCAAGCGAATTGACTTCCTTGCGGCTCCAGCCGGGATGCTGCACTCCGGTGTTGCCGCAAACCAGGAACTTGCAGCCGAAGGCATCCGCATAAAGCTCGTCGCACAGTTTGTCGCCGCCACCGAAGTGATACCAGGCGTTGTATTCCTGGGCGGTCAAACCGAAGGGAAAGTTGCTGACGAATTCGGCGGCCGCGGCCTTGCCCTTCCAGTAATACGGGCAGCCGTGTCCCATTTCGACGGTGCCGGATTTGACAGCGTCGATCGATTCGAAAGCCGGCACGATCTCTCCGGATGAAAACAACTGCACGGTGAGCCGCCCGCCTGAGCACCTGGTGACCTGATCGGCGAAATACTGAGCTCCCGTGCCGAGGCCCGGCAGGTTCTTCGGCCAAGTCGTCACCATCCGCCACTTGCGCAGGTTTTGCGATACGGCGGGGCTTGAGACGGTTGCGGCAGCGGCCGTGGCAGCAGTCACAGCGGTAGCCGTTTTTAGAAACGTTCTGCGATGCATGGTGTTTTCCTCCCAGCGGAAAAGTAAACATCTTTTCGGCGTTGGCGTCCGTAAACCGGACGCGTTGGCGTGGCCGGAGTTAACGGCGGGCCGGCATCTTTTTTGTTGAGGTGCGAGCAAGATGCTTCTTGGCCTAAAGAACTATCTGTCAGGCCGAGCATCGGAACAAACGATATTTTTCAATCGAATATCCCCATAAAATCCGATATAGATTACCCTTGAAAAGGCCCATCCGGGGGCGCTAACAGCACGGGTGGTCGCCATGATGCGCAGCCCGTAAGAGGATCTCCATGGCGCGAGTCAGCCCAATTGGAAAAGACAAGCTGCCGGACGCACTGCACGATCTGTGGGACCAGTTCACGCAGGGCGAAAGAGACTTCACCAATCAGGCCGGCGCGCTAGCTCATTCGCCTGAAACCTTCGCCCACCTCTACGGTCTCGTGGTCGCCATGCGCGCCCACTCCAGCCTGTCAGAACGGCTGGTCGAGATCGCAGTCGTGACCACCAGTAAACTCAACGAATGCCCCTACTGCGTGGCGCACCATTCGGTGGCGCTCGAACGCACCGGTCTGCCGGCGGAATCGGTTAAGGCAATTCTTGAATCCGACGTCCCCGGATTCAGCGCCATGGAACTGCTGGTTCGTGACTATGCACGACTTCTCGTCGAGCGGCCGTGGGGCATCGGGGACGGCTTCCACGATGAACTGCGTCGTCATTTCAGCGAGCGGCAGATCGTCGAACTCACCATCAGGGTCGGTTTGTGTGCCTTGTTCAACACGTTCAATCAGGCTCTCGACATACCCATGGAAGAGTCCTTTCTGGAAGCCCCTGATGCGGGGAAGGCATGAATTTCAAGCAGTTGGAAACCTTCTATTGGGCAGTCAAGCTCGGCAGCTTCAGTTCCGCAGCTCAGCGCCTGAATGCCACACAGTCCACCGTCTCCATGCGCATCATTGAACTTGAGCGAGACCTGGGTGTCGAGTTGTTCGACCGCAGCCAGCGATCCGCCCGGCCGACCGCGAAGGGGCGCGACCTCATGCAATACGCGGAAGAGGCCCTGCGGCTGTCGCAGGAGATGCAGCAGCGCATAGCTTCGGAGGAAGCGACCCCGGGCGTTCTGCGCCTCGGCGTCGCGGAAATGGTAACGCTGACCTGGTTGCCTGAGTTGGTTCGCAGGATTCATGAGCGCTACCCCAAGATGACCCTCGAACTCGACGAAGCGTTGACGCATGACCTCATCGCCAACCTCAACCAGGGTGCGCTCGATATCGTCCTGATACCAGGCCGCGTCCCAGGCTATAGCGTGACGCCTGTGTCGCTCGGCTATGTAGAGTTCGCCTGGATGGCGAGTCCAAAATTTGCGATCGGTGCGGAGGTTTTGACGCCCAAGAAGATGCAGGAACTCCCGGTCATCGCTCTGTCGCGGGAATCCTACCACCACACCTCGATTGAGGACTGGTTCCGCTCCGGCGATGCCTATTGCCGGCGCATGGATACCTGCAAAAGCTTCACGGTCGCAGCGTCGCTTGCGGCGGCCGGCCTGGGCCTGACACTGCTGCCACCGCGATGTTATGCCAGAGAGATTGAATCGGGCCAGCTGAAACTGATATCGACGAATCCACCCTTTCCCCCCGTTGAATTCACGGCGACGAGCGCCATCGAAAGCATGCAGGCGGCCGCACCAAGCGTCGCCAAGCTTGCTGCTGAAGTCAGCAACTTCGAAAGGTCAAGCAATGCAGCGCGCGCGCGCAGCTAGAACATCATCCAGCCATACGCGACCGCTCTTGCCGATTCCGTCAGATGGAATGTTTCTCTAGCCGGAAGACCTCACGCGGGGTGGGCGTGGTGTCCTAGAAGAGCACGCGCGGCAGCCAGGTCGCGATTTCGGGGAACGTCCAGAGCAGTGCCAGCATCAGGATCTGGATGAAGACGAATGGCATCACGCCGCGATAGATCTCGGTGGTCTTTATCGATGGCGGCGCCACACCGCGCATATAGAACAGTGCCCAACCGAATGGTGGTGTCAGAAAACTCGTCTGCAGATTGAGCGCCATCATGACCCCGAGCCAGACAGGATCGACGTCACCTGCCAGAAACAGCGCTGGTGCAACGATCGGGACGACGATGAACACGATCTCGATGAAGTCGAGGACGAACCCCATGACGAACATAACCACCATGACCATCAGCATCGCGGTGAAAAAGCCGCCGGGGAGACCGGTCAGGAATTCCTGCACGAGATGGTCGCCGCCAAATCCTCGAAACGTCAGCGAAAAGATCGAGGCACCGATCAGGATTGCAAAAACCATCGCGGAGATGCGGGCTGTCGCCTGCCCGACTTCACGCAGAACCTTTAATGACAGCTGTCGGCGGACGAGCGCCAACAGCGTGGCCCCAACACCGCCGAAAGAGGCGGCTTCGGTCGGCGTGGCAAGCCCTCCGAGGATCGATCCGAGCACGGCCGCAATCAGGAACAGCGGCGGCACCATGGCCTTTGCCACCATGCCGGCCAAAGCCCAGGCCTGGACGTCTTTCTCATAGTAGGCCGGACTTGTCTGCGGCTTAAGAAACGCGAGGATCGCAAGATAGGCGATATAGAAGAGGCTCAGCATCACGCCCGGAATCAGCGCACCTGCAAACAAGTCGATGACGCTGAACGGCTCGACTATGAAATTACCCTTGGCCAGCTGCGATTCAGAATAGATGCCTGATAGCGAGTCCCCCAGTATCACAAGCGCGATAGAAGGCGGGATGATCTGGCCCAGCGTTCCGGACGCGCAAACGGTGCCGCAGGCAAGTTTTGGATCGTAGCCCGCCTTCAACATCGTCGGCAGACTTAGCAGGCCCATCGTCACGACCGTTGCACCAACGATCCCTGTCGAGGCGGCCAGCAGCATGCCAACGAACGTGACCGATATCCCAAGGCCACCGTTCAAGGCTCCGAAACATTGCCCCATGGTGACCAGAAGTTCCTCGGCGACACGCGAGCGTTCCAGCATCACTCCCATGAATACAAAGAGCGGGACTGCAACCAGAACTTCGTTGTTCATCACTCCGAACAGTCGGCCGGGTATGGCGTTCAAGAAGATGAGGTCGAAAATCCCGAACAAGTAGCCGCCCAGCGCGAACAGTATCGAAACGCCAGCGAGCGTGAACGCGACGGGGAATCCCAGCATCATTGCGACGCATACGCTCAACACCAGAAAGATGCTGACAACTTCTCCCGGCGTCATGGCGCTTCACCATAAGGTTCGACGCCTGGATTATCCGGCGACCATTCGGCGTGTCCCTTGAGGACAAGGATCGATCTGAGGATGAGCGCCAGGCCCTGCAGGGCGAGAAGCACGACGAACAAAATCATGCAGCTCTTGAGGAGGAACAGACCCTGAAGTCCGCCAGCTTCCTGCGACGTTTCAAGCCGCGTCCAGGACAGATAGACATACGGCAACGCAACCCAGAAGATGAGCCCCACCATCGGAAACAGGAAGAACAGGGTTCCAGCAATGTTGAGCCAGGCTTTGAATTTAAGGCTTGCCGGACCGTAGATGAGGTCGATACGGACGTGTCCGTCGTGCAGCAGCGTGTAGGCCGACGCCAGCAGGAACACCATCGCGTGCATCCAGATGTAGAGTTCCTGCATCCACACGAAGCCGAGGCTGAACCCATAGCGCAGAACCGCTACGAGACAGGTCAAGAAAACCATCAACACGGTCAGCCACGAGACCGAGCGTCCGACGGTCCCATTGATCCGCTCAATGGCCATGATGGACCACTTCAAGCCGGACATTTGCCCCCGTCAACCATTACGCCCCTCCCAGGTCCAGGCTCTTCGAGCAGCCTCTTTTTGCGTCGGCCATTCGGCCGTTATAATCCAGCCCGTTGACGCTATCACCGCCAACGGTGCCGGCATATTTGGTTCGCACGATGCATCTGGATACAGTCGCAAACCTCTTTCATCAGCTCAAACGAAAACTTCGCATGGTCATCCAGCAGCCAACTTGATGAGTTGCACCTGTCGGCAGGGCCGGTTGCCGGCCGGGTGCTGAGCTCCATCGCCGCGTGTTCTTGCTGAAACCTGCCAGATCATATAGCGGGCGTTGACAACGCGCATTCGAGGACCGGGGTTACAGTTCCACGGACTGGCCTTGGAATTTGCAAGCAAACAAAGACACCATCAGTTCCCGTCACTCCGCGGCGCGAGTCAGCTTGACAGCCGGCACCTCGACTGCCGGGGACCGCTTTCTGGCGAGCAGTGTGTAGGCCGTCGGGACGACAAACAGCGTAAACAGCGTACCAAAAGTCATGCCTCCCACAATGACCCATCCAATCTCTTGGCGGCTTTGGGCGCCCGCGCCGACAGCAACGGCAAGCGGCAGGGCGCCAGCAACCATGGCGGACGTGGTCATGAGAATCGGACGCAGGCGCAGCACTGCGGCCTCTATCACCGCCTCGTGTGACTTCATTCCTTCTTCCTGAAGCTTGTTGGCGAATTCGACGATCAAGATGCCATGCTTGCTGATAAGCCCGATCAGTGTCACGAGTCCGATCTGGCTATATATATTGAGTGTGCCGTCGGTCAGATTTAATGCGATCAAGGCACCCGTGATCGAGAGCGGAACGGTGAGCATTATGATGAGAGGATCGCGGAAGCTCTCGAATTGTGCCGCCAGCACAAGGAAGATGAAGCCCAGGGCCAGGACGAACACGAACACCAAGCTGCTCCCGACTTCCTTGAACTCGCGGGATTCGCCTGCAAAGTCGTAGCGCGCCGAATTCGGCAGTACCCGGTCGGCGGTGGTTTCGAGAAAATTGAGGCCCTCGCCGAGGGAATAGCCCGGCGCGATGTTTCCTGTGATCGTCGCTGACCGAAACTGATTGAACCGGTTAAGCTCCTTGGGTGCGACCGTCTCGCGAACGCGGACCAGGTTCGAAAGCTGGACCATGGCCCCGTTGTTGCCGCGCACGTAAATATCGTCGAGATCTCCGGGGGTGCGCCTGTCGTCCGGCGCGACTTGGACGATGACATTGTATTGCTCGCCATTCTGGTTGAAACGCGTCACTTGGCGTCCCCCCAGCATCGTCTCGAGCGTCCGCCCGACGGTCAAAACACCAGCCCCCATATCCGCCACACGCTCCCGGTCCACCGACACCTCGATCTGCGGTTTGTTAAGCCGCAAATCACTGTCTAAATTGACAAGTCCCGGATAGCCGCCGGCCTCGGCGAGAATCCGGTCAACGTAGCCTTGAAGTTTCTGATAGCTCTCGGAGGTCTGAACTACGAACTCTACGGGCTTGCTGCGAGCGCTCTGGCCAAACGAGCCGGGATTGTTTCCGAATGCGCGCACGCCGGTGACGCTGGTGAGTTCCGGCCGCATTTTGTCCAGTATTTCCATCTGCGTGCGTGACCGCACCTCCCAGGGAATGAGCTGCGAAAATGAAATGAGCTCGTTCACCGCGCGCGAACCCACTATGACGAACGAGTGCTGCACCTCCGGGATGCGCTTCAGCATGTTTTCGAAGTCACCGACATAGCGGCTGGTAAAATCGACGGTGGAGCCTTCGGGCGCGAGTCCAGCGGTGAACAACACGCCGCGGTCTTCTATTGGTGCCAGCTCCGACTTGAGGCTCCCAAACAGGAAATAGGATGCGCCGGCCGCGGCAATCGCGGTCACGACCACGAAGGGTCGGATGCGCAGGCTTGCAGCAAGCAGTCTGCGGTAGCCGTCGGCGAGGGCGACAAAGGCCCGTTCAAAAAAATTGTACAGGCGTCCGTGCTGCTCGTGGCCGCGCAGCATCCGTGAACACATCATCGGGCTGAGCGTGAGCGCGACGAAGCCGGATACGAGCACTGCTCCGGCCAACGTCAGGGCGAACTCGGTGAACAGCTTGCCCGTACGCCCGGGCGCAAACGCCACCGGCGCATAAACCGCCGCGAGCGTGAGCGTCATGGCAACCACGGCGCTGGAAATCTCCCGAATGCCGACGATGGCTGCCTTCAGGGGTTTCATGCCGTTTTCTATGTGCCGATGAATGTTCTCCAGGACGACGATTGCGTCGTCGACGACGAGGCCGATGGCCAAGACCATCGCCAGAAGGGTCAAGGTATTGACGGAAAAACCCATCAGGTCCATCAGCGCGAAGGAACCGATCAGCGAGACCGGAATGGTGACGAGCGGAATGATCGTCGCCCTGACGGATCTCAAGAAGATGAATATGAAAATAACAACGAGCGCCACGGCTTCGGCGATCGTCGTGTAGACCGCTTCAATCGAGCGGTCGATGAAGATCGACTTGTCATAGGCGATGGTCGCCTTCATGCCCTGCGGCAGGTCGCCCGCCAGCTTGGGTATCATCTCGCGCAATCCATGCGAGACATCGAGCGGATTGGCGGTCGCCTGCTTTACGATTCCAAGTATGACGGCGTGTTCGCCATTGAAGCGGGTGATCCGGCGCACATCCTCGGGACCGAGTTCAACCTTCGCCACGTCGCTGAGGCGGACGGAGAAGCCATTCGAGTCCTTGACGACGATGTTTTCGAACTCCGCCGACGTGACAAGGCCAGTGCGTGACAGCACGGTAAACTCGCGGTCGATGCTTTCAATTCGCCCCGACGGCACTTCGGCGTTCTGCTGGCGCAAAGCGTTCTCGATGTCGACGACCGTGAGATCGTAAGCGGCAAGGCGGGCGCGATCGAGCCAGACCCGCATGGCGTAGCGGCGTTCGCCGAAGATGCGGACCTCCGCGACGCCTGGGATGTTCTGCAGCCGGTCGCGGATATAGCGATCAGCATAGTCGGAAATCTCGATCGGCTTGTGTCGATTGCTGGTGAATGCGAGATAGATGATCGCCTGGGCATCCGCTTCGACCTTCGCAATGACCGGTTCCTCGATCTCGTTGGGAAGATTGCTGCGAACGCGCGCCACGCGGTCTCTTACGTCGCTCGCAGCCACGTCGGGGTCGACGTTGAGCCGAAACCGGACGGTGATCTGGCTTTGCTCGGGTTTGCTGCTGGAGACCATCGTCTCGATGCCTTCGATCCCGGCGATCGAGCTTTCAAGAACCTGGGTGACCTGAGTCTCGATGATCTCCGGGCCGGCGCCGGGGTAGTCTGTTCTGATCGAGACAATCGGCTCGTCGATGTTGGGATACTCTCGAACCGTCAGACGCGAATAGGAGACGATGCCGATCAGGACGACGATCAGGCTCATCACTGTTGAAAACACCGGCCGATTGATAAAAAATTCGTAGACGGTCATCTCAGGACTTGACCTCGCCCTTGATGATGGCGACGGGGCTGCCGTCGCGGACCTTGTGATGACCCGCAGTGATCACAAGGGTATCTCGCGTAAGCCCCTGCTTCACCTCAACCTGTCCGGGCCGGCGCTGCCCCAATTCGATCCTGGTCTGCACCGCGCGTCCATCGATCACCTGGTACACGAACTGGCTCTCGCCATCTGCGAAGACAGCCGACTCCGGGACCAGCACGGCATTGTCACGTTCTTCGACAACGATCTGGACGCGACCGAACAGGCCCGGCGAAAGCCGTCCGTCCGGGTTCGCGATCCGGGCGCGCAACTTGATGGCGCGGCCGTTCGCATCGACGATCGGATCTATGACGTAGATTTCGCCATGCATTGTCTCGCCGGGCAGTGCGTCAACTGTTACCCGTATGGTCTGGCCGACTCGCAGGTGAGGCAGCGCCAGCGCCGGCACGCGAAAATCAACCTTGATTGGATCGATATCGGCGAGGTCGACGATGCGGTCGCCGGGGTTGACATAGGCGCCGAGGCTGACCGAGCGAATGCCGACCCGGCCCGAGAAAGGCGCCGCGATCGTCGCCTTTGCAAGCCGTGCGTTGGCCAACGCAAGGTTCGCAAGGGCTTCGCTGTAGGCTGCAAGCGACTCGTCGCGAGAGCGGAGCGTGCCGGTGCCCTGCTTGGCCAACGTCATGGCGCGTTCTCGGTTGGCTTCCGCCAGCGTCAGGGCCGCACGCGCCCTGTCGAGTTCGGCTTGCAGGATCTCGGAATCCAGCTCGACCAATGCGGCGCCGGCCTCAACTGTTTGCCCTTCAGTGAAAGGCAAGCGGGCGACGCGGCCGGCGATCTCGGGTGAAATGACGACGGCCTCATTCGGCTGCAGTGTCCCGACAGCCCGAATCGTGTTGAGCACCGTGTCAATCTTGACTGGTTCGGCCTCTACTTTTGCACCCTTGTCGGATGACGCTATGGCCGCATTGGCAGTTTGCTGCGCGCCAGGCAGCCCGGTCTCTTTGTAAATGAAGTGGTAAGCGCTGCTCGACAGTCCGACCGCCGAGACCGCCAGGAGGCTCCAGTATGCAACACGGCGCATTGACAAAGACAGCCTTGGGATCAAATCTGGACTAGACAGTCTAATACAGCCGATCCTTGGAGAATAGTCAATTGGCAAAGAACGCAAGGGTTGCGGCTTCGGGCCAGTCTGAGCGCAAGCGTCAGGCCATTCAGACAGCGGGAGCCGCAGTGTTTCTCGATCGCGGCTATGAGGCGGCGAGCATGGATGTGATTGCAGCCGAGGCCAAAGTATCGAAACAGACGATTTACAATCACTTCCACAGCAAGGACGAACTTTTCAAAGCTATTATCTCGGACATGACGACCGCACTGGTGATTCCGTTGTCGATTTCGGAAGCCGCCGCATCAACGCCGCAAAAATTGTTGCAGTCGTTTGCTTGCGACCTCCTGAAGCTCATGCTTACGCCTTCCTCCCTTGCCATGTACCGACTGATCGTGGCGGAGTCCGCACGCGTTCCCGAACTGGGCGCAACTTTGTATGCGGCGGGAGCGGGACAACTCCTTCATAAGCTTGCCGGCTATCTGGAGTGGGAGACGAAGCGCGGGCGTCTCGCGATCGAAAACACTGAGAGCGCGGCTGAATTGTTTGTCGGCATGCTTACCGGTCGCCTGCGCTTTCGCGTCCTGGTCGGGGACTGCGAAATGCCGAGCGATGCCGAATTGAAGGAGCGTGCCACGGTCGCAGTATCCTGCTTCCTCACGCTTTTTGCGCCCGTCAATATCGAGCCCATGCGTCGGCCTGGGAGCGGCCGATAGATCTCCGGGTCACACAGCGATGCCAAAGCTGACGGGAGTTGCAGTTCAGCGCGATCGGCATGGCGGCTGTCCGATGGCGCTTATCATGCGCCGGCCATCTCAGGTCACCGATAGTACCGCAATGGATCGACGTTACCTGAAACTGGCATCCACGTGCGCGCAGAACGACTGCGACTTCTCCAGCATCGGCAAGTGGCCCGTATGCGACAACGCCGCAAAGCGGGCATTGGGCATCGACTGTGCGAGAGTGCGCTGGTGGGAGAGGGGAATGACCGGATCGTCCTGGCCCGCCAAGATAAGTGTCGGTTGGCGAATCCGATTGACCTGGTACTTTAAGTTCTGCCGACCGACCCAGCGCCCTACTTCGACGATCTGGTCTATGTCGCTTCTTAAAAGATCAAGCCGGGCCTTTTCGGCAATCTGACAAAACTCTTGGCTTGCGAGACTCGTTTCCGGCATCGCCATTACCGTCGCCAATCCGGCACGAAAGGTGATAGACGTCGAGGTCCAAATGCGTAGCAGCGAACGCAATGCCAGATTGGCCGAACCATCAACATTCAACATGTACTTCAATGTCGGACTGCTGCCGACGATCGCACCGTCGGCAAAGCCGCCGATGATCGTCATTCTTGAAACCAGGCTCGGATAGAGCGCTGCAACAGCAATCGCGACGAAGCCGCCGGTAGAGTGTCCAACGATGTGGACCGGCACACCTTCAAAATCGCGCCTGAGAGCAATTGCGTAAGCGGCTGCCACGTTGCGTGCCGTCAAAACTTTCTTGAATTGGGCCGTTGGAAGTTGCCACGGAAAATGACCGGGCAGGGGGTAGGAAATCGTGCGCCCGCTCATGACACGCCGCGGTAGCCGCTGTGGCCAGAAGGCGTTGGAACTGAGTGCTCCATGGATTAGTGCAGTGGCTTGCCCGCTGCCACGAGAAACGATTGAACCGGGGGGCAGATCCAGCATGGTGGGCGTCCAATGTTTGAAATTAACTCTGTGAATCAAACCTGCTGAAGATGCGTTGGTTCCATCTTCCGCAGCGGGCCAAGGGACTACTTTCCGGTGCCTGTCGCAGGATCTCAACTATGCGCCGCATGACGAGATACTCGGCAGTTTTGCCGGCGAGGATCGGCTTCTGACAAAAGCAATTTGTTTGCTGCCACGGGTTTGCCGCGGCTTGTCAAAATGGGGGCGCCTGCGAATACCAGGCAGAGAAATTCAGATCAGACAATGCCCGCCGATGTGATCCCTTTTCGATGATAAACGCTGGCGTGGTCCAATCCAGGCAATTGCCGAGCCAGCCTGTGTCTTTCCAGGCCGGCTCGGCGTTCGAATAGGTCGCCAATTGTCACGAAAATGGAACGGAGGTCGATTCCCGGATACGCAGCCTGAGGTCAGCTGGTGCGAGTATCCTTCACCGCCTTCATCCGGTCGTGGGTCTGCTGGAAGATCAACAGATGCCGCGTCAGGATTTTAACCGCCTCTCGATCATCGGCCTCCTTCAGCGCTTCACGGATCTGTTCGAGCGTCCGGTCTTCATGTTCCTCGAGGTAATCGACGAGGGAGTCCGTACCGTTGAACATGCTCTCGGCGTTCGCGTACCCCTGGCGGGCCTGTTCGGTCCAACTCGCACCCGAGGGGTCTTCGTCCAACCTTTCGACCTTCTGCGACATTTCAGTAATGGCAGCGTTGCGGATGGCAGCGTTTTCCGAAAAGAGGTTCTTCAGGGAAGGGTCGTCCACATTTTCGGCGGCATTCCGGTAGAAGTCCTCGCCCGCCTTCAGCAAGCTGATCGTATCGTTCAAGACGTGCGTCGTATCCGACATCAGTCACCTCCTAAATGTTGCAATCTCAAAGGTGCCAACGCCGCCGTGGCCGGCGAGTTCCTGAAAATGGGGCGACGAAATGGGCGCGGATGAATTTGACAGAGGCCGCAACAGTCGATGGGTAATCCAAATTCGAACGAGACGGGAAACGGCCTCTGCCGAACAACGCCCTCCGAAGATGTGCGGAGTTCCTATCCTTCCTTGATCGACAAGACGTGGATGTCGTCCTCGCTCAACCCGCTGAGAACTTCTCGCGGACCGGCCGGTGGGAACTCGGTCGATGTTGCCGCCACGACCTCGTAGAGCTTCTCGTCACGAAAGCAGCTTGCAAAGCGCGTTGTAACACCGTGGGAAGGCTTGGCATTGGTTTCGGGAAAATCCATCTCGGCCATTGCCGCCACGATACGAGCATCAGCTGCGGAGTCCGCCCGCACGAGCACCTCACCGGGGCATTTTCGGCCCAGCCATCTTGGGTCGCCGGGATCGGCAGACGGCACCAAACGAAAAATTCCACGCTCAGACAACTTCTCAATCCTTGGGCGTTTCCCTGCGCTTGGCCGTGAACGCTGCGCATGCGGCCTTCCGCTGCTGCATGTCCGGCATCGTCGCCTCCAAACAACCGCTGCGGAATTTATTAAGAACGGTCGCGCCTTCGAAAGGTTCCGGAAATACTAGGATTCCGAGAACTGTCGGTACTCGGCCGCTTCTGCATCTGACGTTGGATTGAGCGGCTAGCCGCTCGTTGGTTTCGCACGTCAGTTGCGCTACACTCGTGTGGCACCTCGCAATTGCCGACCTACAATTCGACTGGGTCGTAGCCGGCAATCACGAGACAAGCACTCAGCAAGCTTTGATCCTGCGAGTGTCGCTTCATCTCTGAAGGGCCGATGAGCGGGCGCCGCAAAGGTGTCGGCTATTCGGTGATGGCACACTAGCGGTCATGGCGCGACGCATGCTGCTCCAGCAGTAGAGAACTGTTCTCGACCGGATCGGATTGCATGACTTTGTCGAGGAACCGATCCAGCGATACTCCCCAGAGGTCCCACCCAGCTCGGTCGTCAGCGATCCTATGCCCATCCGAACCATAGGGTTCGAGCATGGACAGCTCGGCATGGCCGCCGGAATCCCGCCAGGAATTGGCAAGCGCTGCGGCGACGCGCGGCGGAAAATAGCTATCGTTTCGTGAGTAGTACCATCGCGTCGGAACCCGAGCGGAGGCGGCATAGGAAGCGGACGCAGATATCAGATTGCGCTCGCCGCAAATTCTCAACGGTTTACCGTTCGCATGTCCTCCTCGCCCTCCGGCAAAATTGACGACGGCGCGAACAGAGTCGGGATAGGCAGAGGCCAATGCCAGGGATGCCCAGCCACCCGAAGATACTCCCGCAGCGATTATCTGCTGTTCGTCAATAAATGGCTGTTTGCGCATAAACGTTAGCGCTGCATTGATGTCCTTGGCCGCTTCCAGCCCGGACTGGAAGTGGTCCGGTTCGGCGCAATTGCCGACAGCTTCCGCGAGGGGACCTCCTGTCGCACCATGCCCCCGACGCTGCGGCAGCAGAACGGCGAACCCGCGCTCGACGAACCAGCGCGATAGCCAATAATAGACCGGCATCGAAACCGACAGGCGACTGTTATCGTCGGTACCGTGACTGATGACCGCCAGTGGCAAACCCGATGCCGGTGTCATGGATGCAGGCGGTCGAAACAGCGTTGCACGGAGAGGATACGCCGGATCGGCGCCTGGCACGATCCATAGCTGCTCACGCATGCGAGCGCCCTCTGGCCCGAATTGTCCCAGAGTGTCGGCATGACATTGCGTGGCAATGATCTGCGCGCTGAAGCTGATCAGCGCAACCAGCCCGATCCCCAATACTCTCATTACCCCGCCCCCGTTTGTCTTGGCGACCAGAGGTTGCCACGAATGAACTGAGCGTCAAGAGCGAAGCGGCAACACGTCCGCATTAGTTGCGCGGGCTTGAACCGGAACTTTTTGGAGGTCGACGTGTTTTCCGCCCATCTCGATCACACCTTCGTCAGAATTTCCTTGATCGAGCAAACAAGCGTGAGCACGTCCTTACGCAAACACTGGAGGTTATTATGAAGTATCCTTTACTCGTTGCGGCAGCAGGCCTTTTGGTTGTTTCCGGTGGCGCCTTCGCCCAGCAACCATCTTCGTCCGCGGGTTCGCAAACCAAGCTTAGCCAGAATGAATGCATGGATCTTTGGCAGAAGGCCGGTGGTTCGGATTCGGCCGGACTGACAAAAAGCCAAGCTCAGCCGTATCTGAGCGATTTCAGTGCTGCGAATCCCGACGGCGATACGACTATCGAGCAGGATGAGTGGCTCTCGGCATGCAACAACGGAATGGTGCACCACTCGTCGGCAACAGGCGCGTCGTCTGGAGAAGCCGGCGCGGGGCATAGCCCGGAAAAGGTCCACCCGCCGACAAATCGCGTTGGCAAGGAAGTGCCCACCATGAAGTCGCCGGCGGACAAGCCTGCATCGCAGTAATCGACATTAAAGGGCATCGACGTCATACTTCCGAGCCGGCGCTTCAGCGATGAGCGCCGGCTCGTTTCATTACGCCTTTTTCCAAGCGCGGCCCGCGTGCATGCCAACCATTATCCTTAGGCTGCAGGCAGCGGAAATCGGCAACTTATTTTTTGCCGAACTCCATATCCGTGTCCGGCCAAGCTGGATATAATGGATTTTGGGCTTAGCCTGTGTGCGAGCACCGGGAGAAACCAGCTTTAGCGGAACATTTAACCCGTCGAGCTGTTTGCTTCCTTATAACTGGTTAACTGGGTCGAAAGTCGAGCGTGGATAGGTTCGCTTTCGTTTCTTGTGTTGAGTTTGAGTCATGGCGAAGAAGCACCGAGCGTATTGGAAGGGCTATCTTCGGCTCAGCCTCGTCACCATTGGTGTAGAGGTCTACAACGCCGTCGAAAGCAAAAGTGACATCAGCTTTCGTCAGATCCACAAGCCCACCGGCCGACGCGTTCAATATCAGAAGGTCGTTCAGGGTATAGGCGAAATTGAAAACTCGGACATCATCAAGGGATACGAGGTCGACACGGATACCTATGTGACGATCGAGCCCGAGGAGATCGATTCTCTGAAGCTAGAAAGCAAGAAGACCATCGATCTGGTGCAGTTCGTGGACTCGGCCGAGTTGGATTACCGATATTTCGAGCGACCATACTTTGTCGCGCCGGCTGATCCGCTGGCGGGCGAAGGATTCGTCGTCATCCGGGATTCACTGCGCAAAACCGGAAAGGTCGGCCTGGCACAGGTCACGATTGGCGGTCGGGAGTGGCTCGTAGCGATCGCACCGGTCGAGGACGGCCTCATCATGGAGATGCTTCGTTACGCGTATGAATTGCGAGAGCCGCAAGATTTTTTCGAGGATGTGCCTCACGAAAAGCCACAAAAGGGGATGGTCGATCTCGCTGTGCAGCTCATCGAACAGAAGTCCGCGCCGTTCAACCCTGAAGCCTTCACTGACCGATACCAGGATGCGCTGAAATCACTCGTCCAACAGAAGATGAAGGGCAAAAAGGTTGTGGCGCCGGATGAAGAAGGCCGGCCATCGGGCGCTAACGTAATAGATCTCATGGAAGCACTGAAGAAGAGCGTTGAACAGTCGCCCGCGAAGGCTGCCCGGTCGTCGAAAGCGTCGTCTTCCAAGCCAACGAAGGGGCCTTCGCCGTCGTCCAACCGGTCAAAAAAGAAGGCCTGAGTTTCTGGCGGCCTAGAGGTCATCGCTGACGTTCTTGAAGAGGCCTGGTGATTTCATGGCAGGTAAAGAAAGTAGCGGTCTCAAGCGATACCAAACCAAGCGGGACTTCAGTCGTTCACCGGAGCCGAGCGGTCTCGATAACGCCGACATCCTTCCCTCAGAGCATCGCCGGTTTGTCGTTCACAAGCATGACGCGACTCGATTGCATTACGATTTGAGGCTCGAGGTGGATGGCGTCTTCCAATCATGGGCTGTGACACGAGGTCCTTCGCTCGATCCAGGCGAGAAACGATTGGCGGTCGAGGTGGAGGAGCATCCACTCGCCTACGGTGATTTTGAGGGAACGATCCCGAAGGGCGAATACGGAGGCGGTACGGTGATGATCTGGGACCGCGGGTTCTGGGCGCCACAAACCGACGAGCCTATTGCGAAGTCGCTTGACGAGGGTGAGTTGAAGTTCGCTCTCGCCGGCAACAAGCTTCGCGGTAGTTGGGTCCTGGTGTGCATGAAACCCAAAGCCGTAGATGCAAAACACAACTGGTTGTTGATCAAGCACAAGGATCAATGGGCAACGCCGGGGCGCGACACCATTCTGAAACAGGACAAGTCCGTCGCTTCGGGACGGACTTTGCTAGGTATTGCAAAGGGGAAGGAGCCGTTGCCAACGACCTTCCTGACCACCGGCATGACAGTTGCCGCACGCGCACAGTGGACATCGGCCAACACACAGCGCTCAAAGCGCGCGAGGCAACCACAGAAGCAAATCGAATTTCCGAAGATGACGCATCCTGAAAGGGTGTTGTGGCCCGACTGCGGTTTCTCGAAAACCGATCTTGCGAACTATCTGGTTTCCGCCGCGCCATGGATGATGGAGCATCTTGCCGGCCGGCCGTGCTCGCTCCTGCGCGCACCGGAGGGGATCGACGGGGAAATATTCTTCCAACGCCATGCGGGGGCCGGGCTGCCCGATAGTCTCACAAAAATCACCGTCTCGGACGACAAGCAATCCTATCTGCAGATCGATGATGCGCAGACGCTCGTCGATCTCGCCCAATATTCAGCGATAGAGTTCCACCCGTGGAACTGCGCACCATTCGAACTCGATACCGCGGGTCGACTCGTATTCGACCTCGATCCAGATGCGGATGTGGATTTCAACCTAGTACTCGATGCGTCGCGCAAGCTACGCGACAGGCTCGAGGAATTGGGCCTCGTCACGTTTTGCAAGACAACAGGCGGAAAGGGGCTGCATGTCGTTACACCACTCACTATCGAGGGTGGGGTAGGCTTTGAACAAGCGAAGCTATTCAGCCAGACGCTAGCGGCACAGATGGCCGATGAAGAGCCACACCTATACCTTACCAGCATGTCGAAGCATCGCCGAAAGGGGCGGATATTTATCGACTATCTGCGTAATGATCGTAAGGCGACGGCGGTCGCGCCTCTTTCGCCGCGTGCGCGCCCGGGAGCGCTCGTGTCAATGCCGCTCAACTGGAGCCAAGTGCGAAAGGGTCTAAACCCGTCGCGGTTCACGATCAAGACGGCGCTGAACCTACTCGAAAAATCGAACGCGTGGGCTGATTATCATAAGAGCCGGCGGCCGCTCGATGCCGCGATCGGAAAGCTTCTCGAGGATGCATAATGTTGGAGAAGGACGACGAGAAGCGACGCAGCAAACCTGATTTCGTGCAGCCTTGTCTCGCGCGACTGGGATCGCCGCCTGACGGGCCGGAGTGGATGCACGAAATAAAATTCGACGGCTACCGGGTGCAAGCCCACATTGTGAAACAGGAAGGACGTTGCAACGTCCGCATCTATACGCGTGGCGGCCATGACTGGACGGAGAAGTTCGGTTCCCTTGCAGCCGATCTCGGCAAGTTGACAGTAACTTCAGCCATTCTCGACGGCGAGGTGCTGGCGACGGATCAAAAAGGTCGGATTAGCTTTTCGGCATTGCAGGCCGCGCTAAAGCCAGGATCGAAAAAAAGATCTGCGGTAACGCTAGTAGTTTTTGACATACTTTATCGCGATGGAAACGATCTTCGCCAAATGCCTCTGGCTGCGCGAGTAGCTCGGCTTGCGGACGTGCTTAGCGACACCGATAAGCGTTCTGCAATTCAAAAGAGCATCAGGCTCGAGGGGGCGGGCGACGAGGTCTTTGCTAAGGCTTGCGAAATGGGGCTTGAGGGGACCGTGTCCAAGCGCCTCGATAGGCCCTATCGATCAGGACGGCACGGTGATTGGGTCAAATCGAAATGCGCACGATCGGGATTATTCGTCGTTGCCGGTTATGTGCCGGGCAAGTCGGCGGCGAAAACAGTGGGATCGCTGGTGCTAGGCTATCCGCAGGGGGAGCAGCTCATTTACGCGGGACGTGTCGGCACCGGATTCACGGTCAGGGAGGCGGCGGCGATCTGGGAGGGCTTGCAGTCCATCCGGCGTCGGGATGGCGCCTTGTCAGGACGGCTTAAGGCTCCGCAGCGGCGCAACGTCGAATGGGTGGAGCCGGTTGTCGTAGCCGAAGTGCTCTACCGGGATGTGACTGACGAGGGTTTGTTGCGGCACGCCAGCTTCCAGCGGTTCAGGAATGACAAATCGCCCATGGATGCGCGGCCGCCCGAGGAGTTGAAAGTCGAGGGTGAGGATCGCTTGAAGAAGCGGGCCAGACGCAGTGAAAAGTGATTTTTGAGCATCAATCTGAGCCAAACGATTTTTGTCTTTGAAACGCGCTTCAACAGCTATTGGCGTTTTTGCACCCGGCCGAGGCGCGGACAGTGATTTAGATCAGCCAGTAATTCAATCTGCACGATAGAGAACGCACCGACTCGTGCCCTTTAGCGCCCTCGCGGGCGCGCCGCTGAGGGCGTCATCGCACAGTCCACGTTCGGCTGCTTGGTGAACCGATCTTCGGGTACCGCGAAGAATGTCAGGCTTTTTTTGCGAAGTTGTCAGGTAAGGTTGGGGAAATGTTGGAACATTTATGGTTCTGAAGCGATATCCATTTTGACGCTTGCGATAGCGCGAGCCTCGCCCGCTAAACCTGTGGTCCATCAATTCCACGTAAGACGACTTGCGAAATCGAGGGCCCGCGGAGGATTATTACTGAATCAAGGACGATCTGACATGGCAGCAAATGACAAAAGTACACCAGGCGAAACTAACATCCTCATCGAAGAGAATGTCATGGCAGTCGGAGGGGGGGCGGCGCGAGCATCTTGGGGCGCGATTTTTGCCGGAGCCATATGTGCATTAGCCATTTACCTGGTTCTGGGGATGATCGGATTGGCGGCAGGAATCGGAGTCATCGACCCGGCCGAGGAAGCCAATCCTGTATCGGGAGTGCCCACAGCTGTTGGAGTTTGGTGGCTGGTAAGCGCAATCGCAGCCTTTTTTGTCGGCGGCCTTATTGCCGGGCGGCTAGCGGGCTGGCCGAAAGACATAACGGGTGCGATACACGGCCTGACTGTCGGATCCATAACGCTTCTCTTCATTTCATATTTGGCGGTCTCCACCATCGGTTCGGCTGTAACAGGTGCCGCTGGCGCTCTGTCGAATCTGGTGTCCGGATCAAACCGGCAAAACGTCATGGTTACAGTTCGACAGCCGCAGCTGCAGGCGCTTCAGGACGCCATGGGAAACTCAGGATCGGGGAACGCCGCTGCAGAAGGCAATCTTCGCCAACCGATCCGCAAACCCGGCAGCAGCGATGCCCAGTGGGATTTTGCGCTGTCAAGTTACCTCCTTTACCAGGTCGCGAACAGCATCCGCGACGAAGCGAGCGGAATATTCCGGGAGTTGGTCAGCACGGAAGAACGTCAACAGGCGGCGCAGGCAGTGCAAGCGACTTTCTCAGACTTGATCGAGTCGCCGGGCGATGCCGGACGCGATATGCGGGAACTGTTCGAGGTGTTGCTGGGTAACGATGGCGTACTTGGCGCTGAGGACCGACGCGAGGCCAGAAGGATCCTCATCGATAGACTGGGATTGGAGCCTAACCGAGCGGATATTATTCTCGATCGCTGGGAACAGCGCTATCAGGAGGCCGTCAACAATCTCCAGACCCTTGTAAACAATGCGCAGCAGCAATTGTCGGATTATGCACAGCAGGGGGCGGAAGCAGTGAAAGAGACTGCGTCGGAAGCACGCGGTGCGTACCGCGGCGTGGTCAGTCGCGATCAGCAACGCAAAACGGCCAAAGCCGTGGAGCGGACCATTGACCGGATCATTGCAAGCCCGTCCAACGCAGCCACCGATCTCCAGCGATTGCTCGATCGTCTCTTCGGTCGAAATGGCATCTGGGGCAAAGAAGACCTCGCTGAGGTCCGGACCCTGCTTAAGAACGAAACCGGGCTTTCAGAGAACGATGTAGAAAAGCTCCTGACGCGCTGGCAGCAGCGCTATCAAAATGCTGTATCGGAAGTCAACGAAACGTATGAGGTAGCCAAACGTGAAGCCGTTGAAGCAGTGGACACTTCGCTCGACACAATAGCGGCTACCGCAGGTTGGGCAACATTGGCCCTTATCCTGGCGCTCGCGTCGTCAACGATCGGAGGCCTAGTCGGCAGGCCTACGGTCGAAAGCTAGAGCGGCGAAACCCCGGCACCCGTTGCCGGGGGGCTTACCGAGCGGAACCGGGTACGGGTTCAAGTTCATCACCGTCGGGCATTGCCAACGTGTCGATGAACTTGAACCCTTCGTTCGAGAGCGAAACACGATAGAGACATAACCGGCCCAAGTTTTGAACTTCCCAAAAGAAAATTCACCAGCCGGTCGTCGCACAGACGTCGCATAGCGGCGGCCAGGTTAAAATCAGCGATCAGGTCGGCGCGTGTTTCATCGGAGTTGTGCGGGTTCCATGGGTTCACGCGGCGAGGCAATCGGTGTCTTAACACACCTTGCGAAGGATGCGTTCGCGAACCCGGCCGCTTCGATTCCGTCGGCTAACGAAAGCTGAAAATCTTCGAGTGCACCCGGATGGATTAGGCCGTATTCGTCGCGACAGCGATCACCTCTGCCTTTGCTCCGGGATTGGCGACACCCGTTTTTGCTTCTGCATCGGCCGGCACGTTTCTTTCTGATCCCGCCGACAAAATCCAAGCGGCGGATCAATTGCTGCGCTATCAGCACGAGCACTCGCCGCCGCAGCGTTCAGCGAACCAGATCTCTAAGAGTAGTATCCTCGCAGAAACGCCCGGTCCTCTTGCGAGGGCCGAGCGTTTACCAACTCGGGCGATGATATCGCGAGTTACGAGAACGGGACGAGTGAGGCGTCGCGCCTTAATTGACCGGCGGTGCGGCGAGGCCGGTGTCGATTAAGGCGTGATAAACGCCTCACTAAGTCATTGATGTTGCTAGTGGCCCTCATGTCGCGCCTAAATCGAACGAGGTTGCGGCTAT
>LOEV01000022.1 GCA_001516065.1 Alphaproteobacteria bacterium BRH_c36 | reverse complement strand
GGCCGGTCGGCTGGAGGGCAGGGCCGGCGCCTGAGCGCCGCCGCGGGGTTTGGTCGGACGTGCGGGTGGCACGACGTCAGGTTCACAGCCAGGGACGATTTTCGGCAGCTTTTTTCTCGTAGGCGTCGATCTTGTCGGTCTTCTCAAGGGTGAGGCCGATGTTGTCGAGGCCGTTCATGAGGCAGTGCTTGCGGAAGGGATCGATGTCGAAGGTGATAACACCGCCATCGGGCCCGCGAATTTCCTGAGCATCCAAATCGATCGTCAGTGTGGCGTTGGCGCCGCGCTGGGCGTCGTCCATCAACTTGTCGACGTCGGACTGCGGCAGCCGGATGGGCAGGATGCCGTTCTGGAAGCAGTTGTTATAGAATATGTCGGCGAAGTCGGGGGCGATGACGCAGCGGATGCCGAAGTCGAGCAGGGCCCACGGGGCGTGCTCGCGCGAGGAACCGCAGCCGAAATTATCGCCGGCGACAAGAATTTGAGCCTTGCGATAAGCGGGTTTGTTGAGGACGAAGTCCGGGGTCTCCTTGCCGTCCTGATCGTAGCGCATTTCGAAGAACAGAGATTTGCCGAGGCCGGAGCGCAGGATCGTTTTCAAAAACTGCTTGGGGATGATCATGTCAGTATCGACGTTGCGGATCGGCAGCGGGGCGGCGACACCGGTCAGGGTGGTGAATTTTTCCATGTTTTTTCTCCCGGTGAGGCGACCCATGTTCTGGGAGGCCGGCGTGTCGTCAAACCCGCAACCCGTCGGAGAGGGCGCGGAAATAGCCTTCGGCAGCATAGAGATCATCGATGCGAAGCCGGTTGATGTCCGGCCGCTGACGGGCCAGTCCGCTGAGCGCCCCGCGATCGAGGGATTCGAGACGTCTTTTAACGCCAGCAAGGCGGCGTCCGTCAAGGCGGTGCTCGAGGACGTCGACCATCGTTGCTATGTAGCCATGGATGCGACCCAGTTCACGGCTGGCAGAACGGCGCGCGGCGGCGACTGTTGGGGCGGGTCCGCCTGACTGGATCGCAGAAAGCGCATCGGCGGCGCGGGCCAGCGTGTCGGCAATGGCTTCGGCGTATTCCGCAATGCGCTGGCGCCGCTCGGGCTCGATGTCCGCCAAAGCGTCGATCCAGCGGTGGATGACCTCAGCCAGGCTCAAGAGTTTTCGTGCAAGGTCCGCCCATCGCATCGCGACGCAATCCCGCCAATTCAATGTCTGGCGGGAAAGTCTAGTCAGCGACAGACAGGCGGGGATAAGCAAAGCGGGCGACACCAAACGAATGGTCAAGCCGCGACGTGCAGGCCGGGAGCGGCCGTCTCAGCGTACGGACGGGTCGGAATAGCAGCGGCGCATGTACTCGCAGCGGTGGGAGCCGCCCAGGTGCATCATATCCCCCTTGGCCGGGGCGATGAACCCGCAGACCTCGTTGAGACCGTCCTCAGAAAGCCAGCCATAGCGGCGGCCGCGCTGGACGGCGAAGCAATCGGCCGTCTCCTCGTCTGGTCCGCGGAACTGATGTCCGCATTCGTGGGCGTAAATCCACTTTTTGACGGGTGTCGAAACGCGGGCCAGCAATTTCGGGTTCATGATCAGAAAGCCGGGGTAGGCGGCACCGTAGTCGTCCAGGTTCGGGTCGAGGACGGTCGGGCGCTGGCCGCAGAGCTGGGTGTCGCCGTCAAGCTTGAGGCCGCCGGGCGGCAGGATCCGGGCATCGCCACCGACGTAGGCGACGTACTCTTCCGGGCTTGGCGGATTATCGGCGGCGGCCGGCAATGCGCCGCTGGACATGGCGAGGGCGAAGCCGATGGCCATGACCACCAGTCGTACTGGAAGGTTTGTGAATCGCATTCGTGCCCCTGATTTCCCTGCCCCTGTTTTCCATGCGGCCGATTCGGCTGAGACATGACGCATGAAGATGCCCGAACGACTCCATGCTGGCCTGAAATGCTCACCGGTTCAAGCCTTCGGGGTTGGGAAGGCTAAATGTCTCGGCCTGCGGCAGCAGTTCGCCGCAAGAATCGGCAAGTTCCGAGGGAGGCTCACCGATATCAAGTTCCGCCTCACGTCCGTACAGCGACGAAGATCGACTCACGAAGCGTCAGCTGAGGCTGGCCGTCCACGTCTCTGGGCTTGAAAAACGCCGAAAGGCGGGACGGCGCCGCCAAGATGGCGCGCAACGTGTTAACGGTTTCGTTCGAGCAGTGCATTCTCTCAACCCAGGGTTGAAATGCCATTTCCTTTTCCATCATCTCCTCGGCACGCAATTCGAAGCCTTGACGCTCGAGGATCGTTTTCCACTCGGTCGCGCTCAGTGCGCGCGCGTGACTTGGGTCGCGCAGGCGCTCGAAGTCGTTGTAGGCCTGCGCCCCGGTAATTTCCTCGCTCTCCGACAGGTCAGGAATAGTTCGCGCATCGGGGGGGATATTGTCGACAACGGCGATGACGCCGCCCTCCTTCAAAACGCGTCGGGCTGCGGCGAGAAATTGTTCGATATCGGCGAAGTGGTGGGCCGCCAGCCGGCACGTGACGAGGTCGAAGCTTTCGGGCTCGAAGGCAAGGGTGTGTGCCTCGGCAGTTGTCGTCGAGATATTCGAAAGCTGGCGTTCGTCTGCCAGGGCACGCGTCTCGGTGAGCATTTCCTGCGTGATATCGCTGGCCACGACATGAGCAACATGGGGTGCAAAAATCGCGGCGGTGTGACCGGCGCCCGTTGCGACGTCAAGAACGCGCCAATCGGATTGCGGCGCGACCACTTCGACTAGGCGGGACAGGCTGGCACCACTGCGGTGGACTTCGCATTCCGCATAGGCCCGCGCGGATGGCCCGAATTGTTGTTCAACGAGAGACTTCGGCATGGCTGGTCCTCTTGGAGAGCCGCGCGGCGAATTCGAAACGCATGGTGTCTTGCGGGTGTTGCGTCCAGGTCTTCGGGCTCTATTTCGTTTCGTCAGGCGCGCGGTGATAGATGTCGTCGGCGCGGATGATGTCGTCTTCGCCCAGGTAGGTGCCGATCTGGACCTCGATTATTTCGATCGGTACCTTGCCGGGGTTTTCGAGGCGGTGCCACTCAGTGGCAAAGATATAGACGCTCTCGTTTTCGCGCACGAGTTTTTCGACGTCGCCGATGACGACTTTCGCGGTGCCTTTGACGACGATCCAATGTTCGGAGCGGTGATGGTGCATCTGCATGGACAACCGTGCCCCAGGCTTGACGTGCAGGAGCTTCACCTGGAACCGCTCGTCAAAGGCAAGCTGTTCGAAATAGCCCCAGGGGCGGTGATTTCTTAAGTGCTGCTCGTGCTGGCGGCCGTTGCCCGATTTCAGGCGCTGGACAATCTTGCTGACGTCCTGGGCGCGACTCTTGTGGGAAACGAGCAAGGCGTCAGGCGTTTCGACGATGATCATGTTGTCGAGGCCAATGGTCGATACCAAGCTGCGCGTCGAATAGACGTACGTGTTGGTCGTATCCTCAAACACCACCTGATCGGCTTCGGCGGCTTTTCCGGCTGCAACGTTGCCCTGCCGGTCAGGCGTGCCGAGATCTGACAGCGACGACCACGAGCCGACATCGCTCCAGCCAATGTCGATTGGAAGGACGGCGGTCTTGGATGTCTTTTCCATGATGGCGTAGTCGATCGAAAGAGCAGGGCTGGCGGCGAAGCTTGCCTCCTCAAGGCGCAGGAACTCGAGGTCGGGCTTGGCGCCCAGAAGTGCTTCCTTGGCCGAGGCCAGCATTTTGGGCTGAAGGCGCTCCATCTCGGCGAGGAAGGTGGCGGCGTGCAGCACGAAGATGCCGCTGTTCCAGAAATAACCGCCGTCGGCCAGGTAGTTTTCGGCCGTTGCCGCGTCGGGTTTTTCGGCGAAACGTTCGACGCTGAATGCAGCTTTCTCGAAGTCGGGGACGGGTGCGCCTTTGCGGATGTAGCCATATCCGGTGTGCGGGCTGTCCGGGGTGATGCCGAATAGAACCAAGCGGCCGCCGGCGGCAACTTCTGCTGCGGTTTTGACGGCGGCGCGAAAGCCGTCTTCATCACGGATGACATGATCGCTCGGCATGACGACGAGGATCGCTTCGGGGTCTTCATCAATGGCGGCAACGGCGGCGACCGCGATGGCGGGCGCGGTATTGCGGGCGACCGGCTCGAGGATGATTGCAGCTGGTTCGACGCCCATGTTCTTGGCTGAGTCGGAGACAAGGAAGCGATGGTCGTTATTGGCCAGGATGACCGGGGCGCCGTAGCCATGGCGTTGCGGCAGCCGTTGCAGAGTCGCTTCCAGCAGGCTGCGCTTGTCGTTGCTGTCGAGTTTCAGGAATTGTTTTGGGTAGAGCGACCGTGACAGCGGCCACAGACGGGTTCCAGCGCCTCCTGAAAGTATGATGGGGGTGATGGTCATGGTTTCTGCCTCTTGAGTGCTGCGTCTGCGGGGTCGATAAAACGCGCGCTTGGCCACACAGTCATGTAAAATATTTCAACTCGACGGGATCGGCGGCGCAGGCGTCGGTGGAGCGGGTCTGTCGCTTACCGCCTTGTCTGGCGCGTTCCGGGCCCGGCCGTTGCAGGTTGGCTGTCTCAGATCCAATCACGGCAGGCGAGCCAAGGCCGCCCTATAGGGCAACGGAGTGCCAAACAGAAGCTGCGGAAGTCCTTTAACCGAATCAGTTCGATCCCTTCAGGCGGTCATAAGTCGTCGATACAGCCGGAGCAATGGCGCGCATGACGGCGGGACGAAGCACGCATTTCCCATAGGAATAGTAGTGCGTCATCGCGACTTGCGCGCGTCCGGCACTGCAGCGGGCGTGGGCAGACAAGCAGCGTTTTCGCGGCGGAATTGGCGGCTGTCCTTTTGCGCTGCAGGGCCAGATTTGCCTCCAGGGTGACGGGTGGAAGTAGGCAAATGGGATCAGCCAGGACTTTGCATCCGAAGCGGCGTAAGCGGCGGGGAACAGCAGGATTCGACTCTGAGGGCATTGCTTGTGGGGGTTGCGCGTTGTCAGGCGCTTTGGGTTTCACAAACAGAGTCGTGATAGAGTGTTGGCTCGCCCGCCGATCGCTGTTAGGTTGCCCGGCGATCATGCACCCGCCCGCGTCCTGGCGGCGCACTGATCCTGACCCCGTAGCTCAGCAGGATAGAGCATCAGATTCCTAATCTGAGGGTCGTGCGTTCGAATCGCGCCGGGGTCACCAATCTTTTCAATAGATTATCGCATTTACTCTCCATGCTGATTTGAATTTGGCAGCTTTTTGGCAGCTGATCCCAGAAGGCTGTTCTTTATTTATTCTCTTTGCTTCTGACGAGCGATCGGACCGCTTACCGGTCGCTGCGACCGCCACTTTCATGCGCTACGAACTCTCTCGCGGATCAATCCACAAAGACCGTCACATCCTCTGTCGTGAAGGCGCCTTCTACACGTTCGTCCCAACGGAGATCCGCCACCGTGGCCCGTGGCAGCTCCTCCGGCGCGGCAACGTCAAAGATCTCAAGCCAAACTACCGGTTGGCGCTAGTGCGCCACGGCTGGTTCTACATTGAGACCAACCCCGTCAAGTTCTCCGTTGAACTGAACCCCCGTCCTTAAACACGGGATCGACCCCGAGAACTTAAAACCCAGACCTAGTCGATCTCAAAACCGACCACGCCTCAGTCGTCTAACCGACTTAATCCCGAACAAGACCACCCTCCGACTTCACGCCTTTATCAATTCGTGAACCCTAGTCTTGATCCCCTTTCGACGTCACCCTCTCATAACCGCCTGGGCGGCGGTACCTTGAAACTCCCCCAAACACCCATTGCTCCTAGACAGACCAGCCCAATAGCAAAAATCCAGAATTTCTAGTCGACGTAGCCGACAACTTTTTTTTTGCAAAATGTGATGGTAAAACATTCTGAACGCCCATTCGGCCTCGGGGATGGCGTGATAAGCGAACCCGCTTTGGGAACTTACC
>LOEV01000021.1 GCA_001516065.1 Alphaproteobacteria bacterium BRH_c36 | reverse complement strand
TCGTTCGATTTAGGCGCGACATGAGGGCCACTAGCAACATCAATGACTGGCCTCGCCGCACCGCCGGTCAATTAAGGCGCGATGCCTCACTAGTTGAACAGCCTCAGGTCCAGCGTCGCAGGATAATCCCGGTTACGCCGCACCGGCGGCACATCGACGTGTCCTGGCGAATGGCCTTGCGGCTCGAAACGGGCGTGCCTGCGGCTTTCCGCCTCGAACGCGTTGATCGGCACGGTATCGAAGTATTTGCCGCCTGGATGCGTGACATGATAGCGGCATCCCCCAATTGCATGTCCGCTCCAGCTATCGATGATGTCGAACACCAGGGGCGAATGAATCCCAATCGTCGGATGCAGGCAGTTCGGCGGCTGCCACGCGCGGAATCGGACCCCCGCGACCCCTTCGCCCTTGGTTCCGGTGTCCTGTAGGGGGACGCGCTCGCCGTGACAGACGACGACATGCCGGTCTGCGACGAGCCCCGTCACCTTCACCTGCAATCTTTCCAGGGAAGAATCGACATAGCGCGCCGTACCGCCGACCACACCCGTTTCGCCCAGCACGTGCCACGGCTCCAATGCCTGTCGAAGCTCCAGGCTGACACCCTCATATGTAACCTGTCCAAAGAACGGGAAGCGGAATTCGTAGTGCGGAGCAAACCACTCGGCATCGAACTTGAAGCCGTGCTCGCTGAGATCTTCCAGAACAGAAACGAGATCCTGCCACAGATAGTGCGGCAGCATGAAGCGATCGTGCAGGTCGGTTCCCCAGCGCGACAGCCGGCCCTTGTAGGGCTGGTCCCAGAACCGTGCAATCAGCGCCCGCAGCAACAGCTGCTGGGCGAGGCTCATCCGGGCATGCGGCGGCATCTCGAACGAACGGAACTCGACGAGGCCAAGCCGCCCCGTCGGCCCATCCGGCGAATAAAGTTTGTCGATGCAGATTTCGGCGCGGTGGGTATTGCCCGTCACGTCTATCAGCAGATTTCGGAACAAACGGTCGACGAGCCACAGGGGAATCTGATCCCCATCCGGACCCGGCACCTGGGCCAGCGCTATTTCCATTTCATACAAGCCTTCGAAGCGCGCTTCGTCGAAACGCGGCGCCTGGCTCGTCGGCCCGATGAACAATCCCGAGAACAGATAGGACAGCGCCGGGTGATGCTGCCAGTAGGTGATGAGGCTGGCGAGGAGATCGGGGCGGCGCAGGAAGGGGCTGTCCTGCGGCGTTGCCCCGCCCACGACGATGTGGTTGCCACCTCCCGTTCCCGAATGGCGTCCGTCGACCAGGAACTTGTCGGTCCCAAGGCGGCACTGGTAAGCGGCTTCGTAAAGCGACTCCGTCGTCGCGACGGCATCTCGCCAGCTCGTCGAAGGATGAATATTGACCTCGATAACCCCCGGATCCGGCGTCACCTTGATAACGTTGAGGCGCGGATCGAACGGCGGCTCATAGCCCTCTATATGCACCGGCTGTTCGAGCGCCGCTGCGGCCTCCTCGATGGCTGCGACCAGCGCGGCATAGTCGGCGGCATTCTCCAAGGGCGGCATGAAGATGCAAAGGTGCCCGTCACGCGGCTCAAGCGTCATTGCCGTGCGCACCGAACCCGAAATCTCATCCATCGCCGTTGGCTGGATCGGCGGCGCTTCCAGCGTCTCGATGCGGCGTTGCTGCAAAAGCCGAGCGCGCTCCGGCAATGGCTGCAGGTCGGACAGCGAATCCTGCGGCAGCACGTGCGGATAATTGACCTGCGGAATGTATGGTAGCGCGCCCAGCGGCAGACGGAAGCCGACCGGAGAATCGCCGGGCATCAGAAAAAGTCTTCCTCTACGGAATTTCCACCGTTCCGTCGCCCAGCGCCGCCCCATGTCCTTCGTCTGCCACGCCTGGATTGGCAGCACGTATCCGGAGGCCTTGCCGAGACCGCGCTCGAACGCCTTCACGACGCGCAGCCGCTCGGCTTCATCTTCGATTTTGTTGTCTTCGACCGTCAGGTTGACCGGCAGTTTCTGCTCGACGAGTGCAAAGTGTGCCGCGTCCTCGTAGGCGGGAAACCCGCTGTCGCTGGGCAGACCAAGCTGATCGCAAAGCGTCGCGACGAACTTCTCCGTTGTCTCAATATCAGCCGGCTTGAGCGGCTTCTCCTTGTCGATGAGCTGCGGCCGCTCCCACAGCGGCTGACCGTCGCGGCGCCAATAGCAGGCAAACGCCCACCTGGGCAGCTGCTCGCCGGGGTACCACTTGCCTTGCCCGAAATGCATCAGCCCGCCCGGCGCAAATTCCCCCGCCAGCCGCCGCACCAGTTCTTCGGCGAAGGCCCGCTTTGTCGGCCCGACTGCCTCGTTGTTCCACTCGCCCGCCTCCATGTCATCGACCGACACGAAGGTCGGCTCGCCGCCCATCGTCAGCCGCACATCGCTGTCCTTGAGGCGCTGGTCGACCTTGTCGCCGAGTTCGAGAATCGATTCCCACTGCTGATCGTTATACGGTTTGGTCACACGCGGCGTTTCGACGATCCGCGTCACGCTCATTTCGAAGTCAAATCCGACGTCGGCTTTCGTGTGCGCTCCCGAAATCGGAGCGGCCGAAGATGGACTGGGAGTTGCTGCAAGCGGAATATGGCCTTCGCTGGCAAGCAGCCCCGAAGTGGGATCGAGACCGACCCAGCCGGCACCCGGCAGGTAGACTTCCGCCCAGGCGTGCAGGTCGGTGAAATCGACATCCGTTCCAGCCGGCCCGTCGAGCGGCTTGACGTCCGCCTTGAGCTGGATGAGGTAGCCCGACACGAAGCGTGCAGCGAGACCGAGATGGCGCAGAATATGTACGAGCAGCCACGAGGTATCGCGGCACGAACCCGAAAGTTTACCCAGAGTTTCCTCGGGCTTCTGCACCCCGGGCTCCAGCCGGATGAGATAGCCGATGTCCTTTTGCAGTTGCGCGTTAAGCAGGACCACGACGTCGAGCGTCGTTGCAGTCTTTGGGAACGACAGCCCTTTCATGTAGGCTGCAAGCCTGGGCCCGGCAGGTTCCACCGAAAGATACGGACGCAGATCCTCTTTCAGCCCGGCGTCGTAGTCGAACGGCCATTCGCGGGCGTCCTCCTCGATGAAGAAGTCGAACGGATTGATGACCGTCATGTCGGCAACCAGATCCACCGTTACCGAGAACTTCCGCGTCGACTCGTTGGCCACCATTCGTGCCAGGAAGTTGCCGAACGGATCCTGCTGCCAGTTGAGGAAGTGGTCCTTCGGCTCCAGGGTCAGCGAGTAGCTGACGATGCCCGTACGCGCATGCGGAGCGGGCCGCAAACGGATCACCTGTGGACCAAGCGTGACGTCCCTGTCGTAGGTGTATGACGTGCGGTGCGTGAGCGCGACTTGGATCGACACGTAAGAATGCTCCTTCGAAACTTGAGTCAGCAGTGAAAACGGCAATTCCGCTCGCCGGGCCGGGGATGAAGATCACCGTGCCGCCATGCCGGCCGATTTCTATCGAACGCCCCAGCTACGATTGAGATTGAGACTGCTCACTGGCCGGCTTCGGCTCGGCTGCCCCATCGGTTTGGCCATCTTTCTTCACCACCCAATCGGGCTCCTCGTCTGGCGGCGTCTCGTCGACGGCAACCTTTTTCGACGCAACGTCGACATCGAAGTAGCTGCTCCCCAGATCGTTGGTCAGTTCCGCAAGCTGTCGCTGTACGGCATCGTTGAAATTGTGCAGATAGGGGACAAGTCCAGGGTCCATTTGCGCGGTATGAATCATGTCGATGATATCGGACACCCGCTTCAGCAGGTAAGTCGGTGTGGGCACCCCGCAAACCGTGCGGAGTTCCGTGATGGACTGCTCGGCCTCGCCGATGCAGTGGGAAATTGACCGCGCGAAGCTGTTTTCGAAGATAAGGAAGCGGGCCACGTTCTCAGGCTGCAATGGACCCGAGACAAGGCGACGATACGCGTGATGCCCGCCGCACGCCCTCAGCAGCATCGTCCAGTGCGAGAAGTCGCCGATCAGCGCGCCATCGGCTTCACCCGTCTGCAACTGGGCGAAACGCACGTCCAGCAGTCGGCTCATCTGATCGCACCGTTCAAGATCTATACCGAGCTGGAAGAAACGCCATCCCGCATCGCGATAGAGCGTCGAACTCGAAATTCCAAGAAGGGCGTAGCAATCAATCTGGATGGCGTCGCAGGTCGCCGACAACCGCATCTCGCTCAGGGCGGAATCCGGAAGCTCCTTCACACGCCTGTAGGCACGGTTCGAATGCATCCACAAATCGGTCGAGATCATTGCTCTGAGAGCCCGCGCGTTCGACCGTGCCGCCTCCAGAGAGCGCAGCACCGAACCGGAGTGCTCGGGGTCATTGAGAAAGTAGCGGATGACGTTATCACTCGTGGCTTCATCGTAGCGCTTATGGAAGTCCTCGCTCTCGTCATAGAGCGCCAACAGCCATTGCCAGCTCGATCCCTCGGCGCGGCCCCGGTCGAACGCCGTTTGCACCATCATGATGCGTGCCAGCGACGAAGCCCGCTCGATGTAGCGCCCAAGCCAGAACAGAGATTCAGCCTGCCGTGCAAGTAGGTTCATTCAGTCGGTTTCCCTGCTTCTTTCCCTTGGTAGCTGGCATTTGTCTGAGATTGAGTCTGGGCCTGGGAGCCGGACTGCGACTGGGATTGGGACTGCGATTGTGACCCGGAAGAGGATGCCGACAGTGATTGGTTCTGGCGTTGAACCTGGGATTGGCCGGCCGTCGAGGCTTCCTCATAAAGAACCCAGGTATCCTTGGTCCCGCCCCCCTGTGACGAGTTGACGATAATCGAGCCCTTGCGCAAGGCGACCCGCGTCAGTCCTCCCGGCAGCACCCAGGTTTCCTCGCCCGTAATCGCAAACGGCCTGAGATCGACGTGGCGCGGCGCCACGCCGTCTTCGGTCAGTGTCGGGCACACCGACAGTTGCACCATGGGCTGCGCAATGAAATTTTCCGGCTTGGCTTTGACTGCCTCCTTGCAATCGTCCAGTTCCTTCTTGGATGCCATCGGACCGATCACGATCCCATACCCGCCAGATTCGCCAACCGGCTTCACCACCAGTTCGTCCATGTGCTCCAGCGTGTAGGCGAGATCTTTCTTCACCCGGCAGATATAGGTCTTCACGTTCGCCAGGATTGGTTCTTCGCCGAGATAGTATTCGATGATCTTTGGCATATAGGCGTAGACGGCTTTATCGTCCGCGACGCCCGTGCCCGGCGCATTGGCGATCGTCACCGTTCCTGCCTTCAGGCAGTCCATGATCCCCGGGACTCCCAACATGCTGTCGGGATTGAAGGCCCTGGGATCAAGAAAATCGTCGTCGACGCGCCTGTAGACCACATCGACCCTCTGCAGCCCCGTGATCGTCTTGGCGAAAAGCCGCTTGTCCACGACCACGAGATCGCGCCCCTCGACCAGCGCAACCCCCATTTCGCGGGCCAGATAAATGTGCTCGTAGTAGGCCGAGTTGAAAACGCCAGGAGAAAGCAGCACGAGTTGCGGGTTATCGCAGTCCGCCGGCGCCGTCTCGATCAGTTTCTCACGCAGCTTCTGCCCGTAATCGGAGACATCGCGGACCCTGAAGCCTTCCAGCAGATCGGGAAACGCCCTCTGCATCAGGTGCCGGTTTTCGACCACGTATGACACCCCTGAGGGCGTCCGCGCGTTGTCCTCGAGAACGTAGAATTCGCCGTCTGCGCCGCGGACCAGATCGATGCCGGCGACGTGGACATAGGTGCCATGCGGGAGCGCAACACCCATCATCTCTGGCCGGTAGTTGGCGTTCCCCTCGACGAGATCCCGTGGCACCACGCCTGCTTTGAGGATTTTCTGCTCGCCATAGATGTCACCCAGGAAAAGATTGAGCGCGCCGACCCGCTGTTTCACGCCCGACTCGATCGTTGCCCATTCAGCCGCGCTCAGAACGCGCGGGATGACGTCGAACGGCAGTGTGCGGTCGATAGCGTCGCGGTCCGTATAGACGGTGAAGGTGACGCCGCGCTCGTAGAGGTCGTGCAACGCATCGGCCGCACGCAGCGTCAAATCCTCGAAAGGCAACTGTTCAAGCCGCTGCCAGAACTCCAGCAGCCTCGGCCTGTCCTCAACCCCGTCCCCCATCAGTTCGCAGTATGACGGTCCGGGTTTGTAGTTGCTCAGCAAGGCAGGTTGCGAAGGATCGCGGAAGGCGCTGAGCTGTGCCATGGAAATCCCTTTTCTGCCAAATAACGGGGTTCCATGCTGCCAGGAATCGAAGGGACTGTCCAATCCCTGTGCAGCGGATTTTCTGAACAAATGTTAGGCATTCATGGCCAAAAAAAATTGCTCCTACGCCACAGATTTTCAGACGCAGCGATGTCTTGCCGTACCACGGCAAGTCTTTCAGAATTGGGAGATTGAGACATTCATCGCCCCGGCAGAGTCCTGAAGTGGGCAGCGGCTGGACAGACATCTTCCATAATGCTACACGAAGCGACCTTCGGGGGCCGCATTGGCCCCCTTTCAGTTTTGGACCGACCGCCAGCTTCGCGTTAAACGGCGCCGGAACTCCTCACATCATCGGGTGATTAGCTCAGTTGGTAGAGCAGCTGACTCTTAATCAGCGGGTCGAAGGTTCGAATCCTTCATCACCCACCAATTTTCATGACCCACGGTGAATGCGAGCCGGTCCAGCGCGGACATCCGAATATCTACCTCTGGGCTGTCTATCCCGTCTGTTCCGCATCCTCGATACACCGTCCTGCCTCACACGGATTCCCATGAAAACAGGATATCGTTGTGTGAAAGCTCTTCATCGAATTGCAGCCCGGACCGGGTCCCCGCCGACCATGCAATCTGTCCATGAAACGTACGGCCCGTGGACAGCATAACCGCTATCCGGTCGCCCTTTCTGGCCCCCTCGGTAAAATCGAGCCCGAGCCCACCGGCCGACGCGTCGGTGATAAGGACGGAGCGCACTTGCCCGTCGATTTTTGCCTTCCCGATATCGTTCAGTAAGACACGGCGGTGGCGCCGCTTCTGAGCCCACTTCGGAAAACTGCAATTCCGGTTCAGGCTGAGTTCTGCTCCACCTTCACGTGCATCCACCAGACTTTGCTCCAGCCGAATGCGATCGATTTGCGGGGCATCTGTTTCAGTTTCCGGCAACAAGGAGTCGAAATCGGCCATCACGATCAGTACATGGTCGCAGACGCCGCGCCAAGCATGGCAGAGCTGATCTATTTCATGATGCGTGAGAAAATATCTGTGATCGTCCAGGTATTCCCGCAGCAACCGCTTTGCCACGTCGATCTGCGCAGTCAGATAGATCAGGTGCATTTCCAGGCCCGCGGTCAGACTACCGCTCGCAAGTGCCCGGAAGTTCTGAAGAAGGACTGGATCGCCCGGCATAAAACCGAGCATCGACCTTGGCAGCGCGCACGCACCTTCGTTACGCAGGTCGTTGAGCGTGCACGATACCACGGCGGCCAGCACTCCAAAATTCTCGTTCTCAGACTTCGCCGCCCTGTACAATTCCTGGAGCCTCTCCCTGGGAACATTACCCGTCGAGGAAAATATTGCTTTCATACCCAATAAGTTCGTCGCCATTATACTCTCCTACAGCCCGCCGAGGTTTCTACGGATAAATCTTGATTGCTTCGAATTTTTTTTGGAACTCGATGCCCGGCAAAGCGGGAACGGTTCAGGAGCACCGCTAAAAGATCCGTCAAAAATTAATGGCCTTGGTTACAGGAATGCTGAAGGGCGATTCGCGACTTCTGTTGCGGACCAGCGAATATACGCGTAATCGTGCAAAAAAGACGGGCCATCGAAAAAATCGAACCCCATCGCCGATTTGACCACGTAAAGGAGCACGAGAGCCGTAACCAGGCAGAAGGTAATGAGTATCCATAAAACCACCACATAAGCGATTGAAGCTTGTGAAATATTCGCCTGCCCTTCGAACGCAACCCGGTTGCGCGATCGACGCTCTTTGCCAAAAAAGATCGTCAGATAGTATCTGGCACCGAAGAACGGAAGCGACACGCGATAGTCGACGCAGTGCCGCAGCGACGGCGGCCGGCTGGCTTCGGCAAGCATGGCAAGCTGCGCCATCGTGAAACTCGCGCGCATTCCGCTCGGAAGCCTGGCCAGCATCCGCTCGTAGGCGGGATGGGAATCTATCTTGCAGGGCTCCTGCCGGCCAACGCCGGCGGGATGCCAGATCGGTTCGAAGCTCAACGTCCAAATCCTTGACAAAACAACCGTCAGAAAAAATTTCAGCCTCTCGGCACTTGAGGACCCAACCTGAATCGCGCTTCCGTCGGGGGCTTTTAAAATACGAAACCGAAATCGCCTCGCTTTCATGCCTGCCGGAATTCTCAAACGACCTTCACGTTGCCGGATCGCTGGCGCTGATAACCAGAGCACTTGTCAGCGCATCGCTTCAACGTTTCCGCCATTTCATTCATCGGCCTGGGCGGGCTGAAATAATACCCCTGCACTTCCGTGCAGCCTTCACTGATAGCGACAGACAGCTGCTCATCAGTCTCGACGCCTTCGGCCGTTGTCGTCATTCCCAAACTGAACCCGAGGCCCGCTATCGACCGCAGCACGGCAAGCGAACCTTTGCCCGCCGGCAGGTCTTTGACGAACGATCTGTCGATCTTGATCTTGTCGAAGGGAAAGTCGGTGAGATAGCTCAGCGACGAATATCCCGTACCGAAATCGTCCATCGAAATACGCACGCCCATGCGTTTGATATCCTGCAGCATGTCATTGATCGGCACGGTCTTGTCGAGGAGCAGCGACTCGGTGATCTCGACCTCCAGCCGCACCGGATCCAGCCCCGAGACCTCGAGCGCGCTTCGCACCGACTGCACCGGATTTCCATGCCGGAAGTGTGCGGCCGAAAGGTTGACCGCAACACTGAGGGGCCTCGACCAGCTGACCGCATCATTGCAGGCCTGATGCAGAACCCATTCCGTAATCGGCAAGATGAGCCCGGTCTCTTCGGCGATCGGAATGAAGTTCAGCGGCGGCACGACACCGAACTGCGGATGATTCCAGCGCAACAGCGCCTCGAATCCGCATGGCGCCATTTTCCTCAAGTCCATGATGGGCTGGTAGTAAAGCTGGAATTCGCCGCGCACCAGCGCCGCACGTAAATCGGCCTCGATCCGCCGCCGCTCCTGCATCTCGATATCCATCTCGGTGGCGAAATGGCGGTAAGTGCCGCGACCTTCGTTCTTGGCGGTGTAGAGCGCCAGATCGGCGCTGCGCATCAGGCTGTCGGCTTCACTGTTTTCCTGATCGGCAATAGCGATGCCGACACTGACGCCGATCATGATGAGATGTCCGGAAATGCTGTAGGGCTCGCTGAGAATGCTGATAAGGCGCTGTGCGAGTGCCGCGCAGTCGCTCGCCGTTCTGACCTGCGCCTGAAGCACGGCAAACTCGTCCCCGCTGAGACGCGCAGCTGTGTCCGTTTCTCTCGTTGTTCCGCGAATGCGCCGGGCAACCTCCTGCAGCAGCGCGTCTCCGATCGGATGACCATAGGTGTCATTCACGCTCTTGAAATGATCGAGGTCGAGCCAGAGAAGCCCGGCGCGCGCGCCACGGCGGACGCGTGCCAGCATTTCTTCCAGCTGGTTGTGGAATTGCGTGCGGTTAGGCAGTCCCGTCAGCCCGTCATGCAGCGCCATGAAGGAGACCTTTGCCTCGGCTTCACAGCGGTCGGTAATGTCTTCGTGGGTGGTGAGCCAGCCGCCATCCGGCATCGGCCGCCGCCGTATCAGGATCGTCCTGCCATCTGTGAGACGTTGAGTTCTGTCGTGGCCGTCGGCAAACGGCGCTGTGCGTTCAGCGACATACGCTTCGGGGTCGTTTCCGCAGTATATGCCTTTGGCAATTCGTGCACGGCAGATCATTTCAAGTGTCGTTCCCGGCTGCACCTGCGCTTCGGTCAAACCGTAAAGTTCGCGATATTGCCGGTTGCACACGACAACGCGTTGATCGCAATCGAACAGGCACAAGCCCTGCGTCATGTTATCCATGGCAATGGACTGGTATTGAAACAGCAATTCCAGTGAATTGGGTTCCTTTTCGCAATTGCAATGGATAACGGCGTCCCCAGGGGCAGCAAACGCGTCTCGAATCGAATTCAAATTTTTCATCACACAGTCCTCGCCAGCGCTTTCCCAAAGAGATGCCTGACCTGCTCGATTGGTTCGTGATTAAATTGGCCGCCATCAAAATGGCAAACGCAATTTCAGTAAGTTTTCCAACATTGAAAGAAATAAGAAATCCGGTCAGTTCAGTCCCCCACCGCATCTGCTCTGCCAGCCGCCTCATCGGGGAAATCCGCAGCTGTCGCGTTCTGCTTGAAAAAGACCGCCTGCGAGATCAAGGCGCGGACCTCGTCGCTTTTGAACGGCTTTTTGATCAGGAACGTCGGCTCGGGCCGCCTTCCCGTTAACAGCCGCTCTGGACACGACGTAATGAAAATGATCGGAACGGAGATCTCCTTCAGGATTTCCGCGACCGCATCGATCCCGCTGCTGTCATCCGCCAGCAGGATATCGGAAAGGATGAGGCCGGGACGCCGTTTTGCAACCGCGGCGACTGCCTCATTGCGAGTGCGCACGCTTCCGGTAACCCGGTGCCCGAGTTCAGTGACGATTTGCACCAGTTCGGCAGCAGTAAAGCGCTCGTCCTCGATGATCAGAACATCTGTTGCGGCATGCTCGGCGATCTGTCGTCTCGCCCGCTCGATGTGTCCTGACAACTCCTCTTCGCTAAGCGCCAGGATCGTTGACGCCTCCTCGCGACTGAACTTCTCCATCGCGACGAGGAGAAATGCCTGCCGGGAGATGCAATCGAGCTGTGAGATTGGCTCATCGGCGACAATCGGCTTCGCACCGTTGCGGCTTTGGGCCCGGATATGGTCGCCGAACGCCCCACGCCAGAGATCCGAAAGGATTCGATAGATTACAATCTTAGATGGCATATCTTCGGGTAGACTGTGGCACTTGCCCAACCATTCCAGCGTCTTGATCACAAGTTCATCGCCGGCCCACTGGGAGCCTGTCAAGGCTCTGGAATACCGCCGAAACATCGGAAGAAGGGCCATGAAGTCGGTACTGAGTTGCATAGCATACATGCGGTGCTCCTGGAGATTCTGCGCGAGGCCAAGAATCAACTTAAGCGTGTATATTATGCGGCAATTATTGTAAGAAGCTTAGCGTGTCGCAGGCGTCATGCTGGTACTCCGGCCAAAAGGGGCTGGAATGCAGATGTTCTCGAGGCAAACTGGCCCGGAACTGGTCAAAACCGATGACCGCATGCATCATGCTTTCTCAGGACGAACGCGAGGCCATCGCCCTCATACGCGTCGATCGTCTTTCGTGTCAGGCGCGCTCGAGCGGCCGGCCGGCGCGCCAGCCATCCGCCAGTCGAAGAACGACAGCAATCGCAGGATAGGCCACGATCAGCCACGCCGTTGCATGCAACAAGGCACTTCCCGAAGCCACCGCACGGCCCGAATAAAAGCCGACCCCATAGACCAGCAATCCAAGCACCGGCATCGCCAGAGCGAACAGAACCCACCGTCCCGGCTTCCAAAAGACCTCAACCCAAGGCCGCTGCACAAGCCCTAGCACAAAAGCCGCCGCATACACCAAGACCCACAGACCCAGCGGCCCACCGCTGACGATGTCGACGGCCAGCCCGCTGAACAGGACCGCGACCTCCGGGATGACGCTCGCACGCCGCACCGCCCAATAGTGGATCGCTGCCGCCGGCAGAAAAGCTGCAATCAACGCCGCAGACATCTCGCTGGAGCCCCACCACGGCGCCCCCGCGACGGCAGTGAAAAGCACCAGGATTGCGAGCGGCAATATCTGGCCCATGCCGCTCCCCCTATTCTGCAGCCGGGCGGACCAGCCGCAAATGAGCGGGTTCGCCAGCTCTTCCTGCAGGCACTGCGACCAGCGCGCTCTCCTCGTTTTGCAATTCGGCGGACAAATGTGCACTGCCGACGCGATCTGCGCTCCTCGCTTCGTCCGCTCCCCGTTCTCGCGACACGAGGACGCTGACGTATTCCAACCGGTCGAAATCGACGTGGGGCACGACTCGCAGACCCTGAAATGCAGTCGCGACCCGCCCGATGCGCAGGCCGCGTGGAATGCCACCGGCGTCGCCAGCCGTCATAACTTCATCCCCGACCGCGATTTCAAACGAGCGGCCGCCGTCGCGGATATCGAGATAGGGACCGCCCGTCCCCGCCACCTCCGCCGTCACCAGTCCGCGACCAATGCTGACGAGCATTCGGGCACTCACATCAGTGAGGTACAACACCCGCGATGTCGCCGGGCCGACTTCATATGTGATCCCGACGAGACCGCGCTGGTTGATGACGGCTGCACCAGCCGGAATGCCCGCACGCTCACCCGCCCCGATCAGAACGCTACGGCTGCCAACCCCAATCGAACGCGCCAGGACGCGCGTCGTCACGTAGTCGAGCCCCGGCTCATTCACCACCTTGGTCAAAGCACTCAGATCGGCAAGATGGCGCTCTAACTCCAGGGCGCGCCACTGCCATCCCTTCAGTTCCTCGTTGTCCGCGCGCAGCCGTGCGAGTTCGCTCTCCTTGGCAAGGAAATCGTCGTAGCGCTGCCGCAGCCCGAAGAGCGGTCTCAAAGGCGCCTGCGCGATGGCAAGGATTGACGAAACCGGTCCCGCCAACCGTGAGCGCGCATCGGCGACTTCGGCGGGATAGAGCTGGCCAACGGCAACCAGGCCCGCGCCGGCGGTCAAAAGCAGCAGCCCGGAGACCAGCCGCCACCGCAGCCCAGATGACCGGCCGCGCCGCCGCAGCAGGCGTTTGGTGGGAATTAATCGCATCACCCGCCGTACGAACCTCGTTTGCATCGTGGCGCATCTAATCAAATGCCACCCGCACATCGAGTTATAGGCCGCAATCCGGGATACGAACAGATTAACTTTATCAAGGTGTCAAGAGCAGGTGCTGGCGCTGGTCCAATTCCTCGAGGATCGTCGCCGAACCGCGGATGACGCAATGCATCGGCGAATCTGGAACCGTAAACTGTACGCCCACCCGGCGTTCGAACTCCTTGTCGAGGCCATCGATCATCGCCCCGCCGCCGGTCAGGCAGATGCCCTTTTCGCAGATATCCGCGGCGATGTCGGGGGGAAGGTCTTCGAGCGACCGCTGGATGAAATCAGTCACGTCGTCGATCGGCTGATCGAGTGCCTCAGCGATATCGGCCGGGGTCAGTACGATGCTCTTCGGCCGCCCCTTTCTGAGATCCCGCCCGCGGATATGGATGTCGACATCGCGCCCGCCGCCGCCAGCAATCGCGGTCCCGGCTTCGATCTTGATGCGCTCAGCATTAGCTTCCCCGATCAGGAGTTGGTGGCGCCGGCGCACGTAACGGATGATCGCTTCGTCGAAGGCGTTGCCCGCGCAACGCAGCGAGCGGGCTTGCAACACCCCGCCAAGCGAAAGGACTGCGATGTCGGTCGTTCCCCCGCCGATGTCGGTTACCATCGAACCGCGCGGCTCGTCGACCGGCATCCCCGCTCCGATCGCCGCCGCCACCGGCTCTTCGACGAGGTAAACGCGCCGTGAACCCGACGACACCGCCGTCTCGTAGACCGCGCGCCGTTCGACCGGCGTCGCACTCGCCGGCACGCAGATCAGAATGCGCGGCCGAAGAAATCCGAACTTCGACTTCGCCCGCTTGATGAACTGGCGCAGCATCTCCTCCGTCGCCACGAAATCTGCAATCACCCCGTCGCGCAACGGCCGGATCAGTTCGATGTTTTCAGGTGTCCGCCCCAGCATTGCCTTGGCTCTGAGCCCGACGGCCAGAACTTCGCGCACGCCACCGATCGTCCGCACGGCCACCGCCGACGGCTCATCCAGAATGACGCCGCGACCGACGACGTGAACGAGCGTGTTCACGGTGCCGAGGTCAATCGCTATGTCGTCGGAAAAAACCCCTGCCACCCAGATGACCTATCGAAGCTGTTGGAAGCACCAGAACGCGGACGACCCCCATGATCTCACGAACGCCAGCGTGGACAGGCTACACCGGCGCTTGCCGCCGGTGTAGCCTGCATTAGGCTCCGAGTGTTTTTCTCAGATCATGGCCTCTGCCCGCGCCGTCTTTTCTTGCTTCAGCTCCAGCTTGTTGACAGCTGCAACGTAGGCGCGCGCCGAGGCGACCATCGTATCGGTATCCGCACCACGCCCCGTGACCGTCCGTCCGGCCTCGTCCTCGAGCCGCACCGACACTTCCGCCTGAGCATCCGTACCCTGCGTCACCGCATGCACCTGATAAAGTGCCAGCGTTCCGGAATGCGGCATGAGCTGCTTGATCGCGTTGAAAGTTGCATCGACAGGCCCGTTACCGGTCGCCTGCACCGTCTTATGTTCGCCCTCGATGTCGAGCGTCAGCGTCGCCGATTGCGGCCCCATCGTGCCGGCAATCACAGTCAACGCCACTACCTTCGTGCGGTCGTGCATGTGCGCGATCTCTTCGTCGACGAGCGCCTCGATATCTTCGTCGTAGACGTGCTTCTTGCGGTCGGCCAGCGCCTTTAGCCGCGTGAACGCATCCTCGAACTGGTTGTCGCCGAGTTCGTAGCCGAGATCCTTCAACTTGCTGCGGAACGCCGCCCGGCCCGAATGCTTGCCCATGACGAGGGACGTCTTCGAGACCCCGACCGATTCCGGCGTCATGATCTCGTAGGTCTGCTGGTGCTTGAGAACGCCGTCTTGATGGATGCCGCTTTCATGCGCGAACGCGTTCCGTCCGACGATCGCCTTGTTGTACTGGACCGGAAAATTGGTCACTGCCGAAACGAGGCGGGAGGCCCGCGTCAGCATCGTCGTATCGATGCCGACGGCGTAGGGCAGGGCGTCCGCTCGCGTGCGGATCGCCATGACGACTTCTTCAAGCGCGGCGTTGCCAGCCCGTTCCCCGATGCCGTTGATCGTGCATTCGACCTGACGCGCGCCGCCAGCGACACCGGCCAGCGAGTTGGCGACCGCCAAGCCAAGATCGTTGTGGCAATGCACCGAGAAGATCGCCTTGTCGGAATCCTTCACCCCTTCGCGAACGGACCTGAACATCGCTTCGTATTCATCAGGCGTTGCGTAGCCGACGGTATCGGGTAGGTTGATGGTCGTCGCGCCTGCCCGGATCGCAGCGTCGACACACGCGATCAGGTAATCGATCGGCGTGCGCGTCGCATCCATCGCACTCCATTCCACGTCCTCGACGAGGTTGCGCGCCCGGTTGACGGTCGCCGTGATGATTTCCAGCACCTCGTCTTCACTTTTGCGCATTTGGTGCGCGAGATGAATAGGAGAGGTCGAAACGAAGGTATGGATGCGCCCGCGCCGCGCGCCTTTCACGGCTTCGCCAGCCCGGTCGATATCCTTGTCGATAGCCCGCGCCAGACCGGCAACGGTCGCTTTCTCGACCCGAGCCGCAATCTCGCGGACGGCTTCGAAGTCACCCTCCGAAGCAATCGGAAATCCCGCTTCGATGATGTCGACCCCCATCTCATCGAGATAATCGGCGACCTCGAGTTTTTCTTCGAACGTCATCGTCGCGCCGGGGCACTGCTCGCCATCGCGCAACGTCGTGTCGAAGATCAACACGCGGTCATTGCCCATGGGGACATCGCTATTCGTGGTCATATCAAATCTGCCCTTGTGCTCGCCGCTCCGGCCCTGTACCGGCCGAGCGTTCAACTCGAATTGGTCCTAATGAAATTGCACCTCCGACCCCTGAGCCTGGACCCCGCGCGAAACGGGGAACCCTGATCAACTCAGGGGCTTCTAAGGAGCAGCCCGGGCAGAGCAATGAGAGAATCGCCAAGCCCCCCGGTCGCCGTCGCGGGCGCGGGGTTTTCGATCGGGGCGATATCGGCGCGGCGGCACATGATCGTGCAGCACTCCTGGAAACCAGCCCAACACGAAGAACATCAACACGAACTTGCGAAGTGTTGAGATAAAACATCAACACGAGCTTGCGAAGTGTTGAGATGAAACATCAACACAAGCTTGCGAAGTGTTGAGATGAAACATCAACACAAGCTTGCGAAGTGTTGAGATACAGTCGTGTTGGCAAGACGGCCATAATAGATCCGTCACCACAATAAGCCAAAGCGGTGAACAAATTGCAAGCCCAGTGATTTTGTGCCGCAGCAGGTGGGAAATTGCCGCGAGCATTCTGGATCAGACGCTTGACTCCGGGCGCTGGTCGTCCGGCGTCTGGAAATTCTGAACACAAACATAAAGTTAGCTAGTGGTCCAGCGAAGACGGTTGGGAACCGAATGTCGGAGTCGGTACACTAAATCGACAGCCGCCCCTCGCTCACCCTCACCGCTTGACCGCCGATGCGGACCGTTTCGAGTTCGCCACCCCGAACCACGTTGCTGACGACGATCTGGCTAGGCCGCCCCATTTCGTAGCCCTGTTCGACCACGCGTTTGTGGGTACCATCGGGAAAATCGTCAAAGCGATGCATGGCCCCCGCCAGGCAGATCGCCGCCGATCCGGTTGCTGGATCTTCCGGAACGCCGAGTGCCGGCGCAAACATCCGCGCGTGAAACGCCGACTTGTTGTGCACGCACTGTCGCGTATAGAGGTAGACCCCGACAATACCTTGCTCGTCGAAGGCCGCCTCCCAGTGCGGCGGGCTGACGCGCGCCTTGGCGATGGCTTCCCGCGTCGAGATCGGCACCATCGCGAACGCCGGTCCGGCTGCAAAACAGCGGGCGCGATGGTTCTCGAAGCCGATTTCGTTTGCGATCAGCCCCAGGCCGGCAGCAAGCTTTTCAACCGGCGGCAGGGCGCCGGCATCCTGCGGCGGCTTTGGCGCATCGAATTCGGCAAAGCCGGCCTCGCCGGGCTTCAGCCTGATACCGACGCGAACGACACCGATCTGCTGTTCGAGCGTCACGATCGAATCCTGCTCCGTCTCGACGTTTCCAGCCTTGAGTTCCGCCAGCAATACGGCTGTCCCAACTGTAGGATGACCTGCGAATTTCAACTCCGACATCGGCGTGAAGATTCGAACGCCCGCCGAATGTGCCGGGTTTTTCGGCGCCGTCACAAAAACGGTCTCCGATAGATTGAATTCGCGCGCGATGGCCTGCATCTGTATTTCGTCAAGCTCGTCGGCGTCGAGCACGACGGCCAGCGGGTTGCCGCCGAAGCGCATGGCGGTAAAGACGTCGAGTGTGTGAAAGTCGAGCCGCATCTGTTCCGGGCACCTGAATATCTGGACATCCTCGGCGCCAGCCTGTGCGCCGTGATCGGGGCGCACTCTGCCTCTTTCCACTCCTGCGTCAAGCAGGTTGTGAGCCGCGGAATCCTAGGCAGCATCGTCGAACACGGCCGACAGCGCATGCCGCGAGAACGCCACGACATCCCGATCGTCCGCACTCGGTGCCTGACGATAGATGACAAAGTCCTCAAGTTCGGGATCGCTTTGGCGACCGATTTCCCGGATGAGCGCGCGCTGCAGTTCGTCGGCCGCCAGCGGTGAAACGAACTCGACCGCAATCGACACCTGGAATGGCATGATCGTGACGAGATAACCTGGCTGCCGCTTGAACTCGCAGGCCGAAAGCCCGGTCTCCTCGAGCAACTCCCTGGAGACGCTGGCATCGATATCGACCCCTCCATCGGCTGTCACGTCACGAGGGTCGATGAAACCTCCCGGCATGTAGATGAGCCCAGCATTGACATTGCCAGCCCTCTGACGCGCCAGGAGCACTTCCCCGCCGCGCGCCCTGATCAGCGCCGAACCGAACCCGTCGAATGCGCCCGCCTCTGGGTACCCGCTATCCTTCCAGTAAAGAAAGCTCGCAAATTCCGTCTCCATGAACCCGGCGTCCAAAACATCACCGCTGAGATCGAAAGCCTCCATGACGAGAACCCGCCCATTGAACAAGGACGGGGTATCGGCCAATCGATTGGACCAGTGCCGGGAGATAGCCGCTGCGTTCTCCCGCGAGAACAACCACTGGCTGCCGGTCAATCGCAACCGGCATTCGCGAACCCGATGAACCTGCGCCATACTCACGAAGACTATCTCCCGGTTTGCAAATCCAGAACATCATCCGACCATACGCGGCCACTCTTCGCGATCGGAATACTCGCGTGTAGATGCTCTCCCATTGTGATCTCTCAATCCCGGAGTCGCGCTCGACCGTCCCGTCATGTCGGATGTTGCTCACGCGTTCAGCATCAGTCCCTTGATTATCGGGCGCAGGTCGTGCGCCGGGACAACCCGCTGATGGCCTAGTGAGGCGTCGCGCCTTAATTGACCGGCGGAGCGGCGAGGCCGGTGTCAATTAAGGCGTGATAAACGCCTCAC
>LOEV01000020.1 GCA_001516065.1 Alphaproteobacteria bacterium BRH_c36 | reverse complement strand
CTAGAAACAATATCTTGCTAGTACCCTTTACTTTCCAAAGTTCGCTCCGGAGTCCGCCGCGGGTAACTCACGAACTTCGGAAAGTGGGTACTAGTGTTGAGCCAGCCTTTGACTGAAGTCGGGCTGCGTCGTCATCCAGCATGTCCGGGGGACATGCAGTCGCACGTTTTCTCAGTGGTGCCACGTTCGCGATGGTCCGGCCGCTTCCCAAGGTAGACCGGTCGAGCCGAGCGCACTAACAAGCCGCCGAACTTGATGACCCCAGGGCGGACTTTTCGGCACATAGCTGCCAATGGGGTGCCCCCAATTTGGCCCAGGCCAACGGGCTTTGTTACTCGGTCTTGCGAACGCCGATCACTCGGTGGCGTGATTTATGAAAACGTAGGACCAACCGCCAGAGCAGTAGTTGCCGAAAGGCAGGCGTCGGCAGTCTACGCGCTCTCCCCCAGTCACTTCATATGTCTGGCGAAAGCCAAAGTGAATGCTAGAGGCGCTGATCCGGCTGGCAGATCCTTCGAGCCTTGTCTCTGTGAAGGTCAGTTGCAGCCAGACGGGGATGCGGCGCTCTTCCGGCCCTTTTCTTGTCACGAGCTCGGCCGGGCTGATGGGGACACGACCAAGAACATAGGCAGATGCCTGCCCATCCAACAGTTAATAGAGCGGTATCAGTAGCAGAGCGAACCAGATCCATCGCTTCATCAGGAGGCTCTTCCTGTAGCTATTGCTGAATATGGCGCTACAGTCGCGGTGGGCGTTACCCGCGGGAATTACGGGACGAGTTCAAACCCTGTCCGGAAACACCAAAAAGCGTTGAGAATCAATAGCTTATGGCGGAGACGGAGGGATTCGAACCCTCGATACGCCTTGACAGCGTATGACGATTTAGCAAACCGTTGCCTTCAGCCACTCGGCCACGTCTCCTTGAGCGCCCTTTTCTAGTGATCCGACAGACCGATTGCAAGCTATGCCGCAAGCCTTCTGCCAGGAACGCGTGGGTAAAGCCATGACAAGGCGCGAAAATATGCCCGCACTTCACCCGGCAGTCGCCAACGGCGCCAGAAGATGCCAGAATTCCTGCCTATACGTGTTCAGCCGGCTTTGCAGCACATCCGTTTCAGGAGGTGGCTCCGCGGCCCACAACTCCAGAGCGCACGCTGATCGCCAAACTCACCACACCGGCCGTTGGGCAATAGGTCGGTCGGTGCCAGTTGCGAAATGGCAATTCGCAGGCAAACCTAAAGGAGTGGCAACCGCCATGACAGCCCGCTCAACCTGCCTCATTCTGCTGGCGGCCTCCGTCTTTGCCGCCATGCTCTTGCCCGCAGCCGCCCAAGAGGCGTGCGTGCGATGCGACAATCCGTTTGCCATTTATCGCTGCCAGGTCAGCGATCCCAGCTTGCCCGCCAACGCTTCGATTGCACTCATCTGCATCACTGAACTGGCGAAGCGCAACGCGCACGCGACCTGTGCCGTCAGCCGGGCCACAGAGTCGGTCTGCAGCGGCGAACTGGTGGTGGTCGCCCCCGCACCTGATGCCCCTATACCTCAGGCGCACCCGGCAGGGATCGTTGCAGCATCACCCGCCGCCGAACCCGCCAAATCCGGCGCCTTCGGCGCAGACCCGGACGAATTGCCGCGCACCGATGAGGGCAGGCAAGCCGACGCCAGCCCCCCGGCAACGAACGCGCCGCCTGAAACGGTGGAGGAGCTTGCAAAGCAAACCGCCATCGCCTCGCAGAAGGGCCTCAATCAAGCCGGCGGCGCGGTCGTCGACGCTGCGAAGACAACAGGCCAATCGATTGAAAAAGCAGGGGACGCGATCGGCAGCGCGGCCAAGAAAACGTGGCGCTGCATCAGTTCGCTGTTTGGCAATTGCTGAACGCGTGTTGCATGCGCCCTGACTCATGACCGGGACTGTCCGGGCTCTGATCCGTCGCCGTCAAATTCATGGCCTCCCACACCGCGGCATTCAGGCAGAGTTCATCTGCCACGGTTTAACCTCTTGTGTGTCCGCTGCGAGGCAGTAGTTTGTCAGCAGGGGTGGCTGACATCGATACGATCGGTGTAGATCGGGTTTTGGCCCGCTAGCAAGAAGGGGGTTCGCGTGATCGTCCGTATCGTTTCGATAATTGCGCTCTGCGTCTTCCTTGCCGCCTGCGCCCAGTCACCCATCCTGTCCTCTTCCGGTTTCAACACTGCCGGCCTGCAGGCCCTTCCAACTGTCTCCGCATCCGAAATGAGCAATCTTGGCCATCAGACGCTGGCAGGCAAAGTCCTTACAGCCATCGCGCTTGAGCGTGTCACGGGCCTGAAACCTGATCCGTCGCGCTTTTCCGATGTCGAATAGACAGCGCCGCCCTTCATCTGCGCCAGATTCAGAGGCCCAGCCGGCGCGCCCGTCCGGTGTTGACTATGCGCTTCTTGTCGCCCTTTTCCACGACCAGCAGATACCATTGGCTGTGCCGGTAACCGGTCTCCCGCCACAGCGAGCGCCAGGGAACTGAAATCAGTTCGCCGTCGCCGGCTTCAATCCCCTTCGGCAATAGGAAGCGCAGATGGCGCTGAGCGGCTTTTGGGCTCATCGCCCCGTCCCATAGATAGGCGACGCGACCCCGCGTCCAGTCCGCGCCCTCGGGCGTGAAATTGGGGTAGAGCCGCGTTACCACCGCGCTATGCGGAAAATGCGGTCGCAGGTTCCCGGAAAGCTCGTTGTCAAGGCTGACGATCGTGCCGCCGTCCTCGACGCCGCGCCCGCGCATTTCATCCGCCAGCGTGGCGTAAGGGATGCCCCAGCGGCACGTCTGGCAGGCAGGCTCCATGACATAGAGATTGGCCATCCTGGCCACGAAGGCGATGAGTGCGATTGCCAGCGCCAGGCGTGTGAAGCGCTGCACATGCAGCCGCTCATAGCCCGAACGCCGCGCCACGCCGAATAGCCAGATGACGCTGGCAAGGTAAAGCGGCATCAGTACGTGCACGGCAAGCCCGCTCACTTCGAACACTAGCGCCCCGACGACCGACGCGAGAAATGCGAGCCCTGCGGCGTGCAAAATGAGACGCTCGTAGTCGGGAGGTCCTGCAGCCGGAGGCCAATTTCTAAGATCGGCCCAGGCCGTTTTCAGCCAGCCCGGAAACATGATCGGCAGAATGAACAGCAGCGGCGACAGGTACGCCACCGGTCCGCGAACCGCATCCCAGATCCCTTCCCAGTTGAAACTCCACCCATCACTCCAAAGTCCGGTCAACCAGGTCAGCCGGCGCGGCTCGTCCAGCAGCCACGTCAGGTAGGGCGAGGCGATAACCAGTGCCGCAAGCACAGCCAGGGCGAGCGGTGGACGAAGCAGCACAGACCTCAAGGCCGGTTGCAGCATCGCGGCCATCAGGAACGTAACGAGAAAGACGGTGTAGGCAGGTTCGGTCAGAAACCCCAGCCCCATTGCAATCGCCAGCCCCGCGTAGTCCGCAGTCCGCCCTTCCTGCAGGATGCGCACCAGCAGCCACGTCGTCGCCAACACCGCGACCATCGCGCCGACTTCATGCGTGAAGCCTTCGTGATACCGCCAGCTGATCGAGTAGATCAGCGCCAGCGATTCGACGCTCAGAAGCGCGAACAGCCGGTCGTCCAGAACCCGCCGGGCCGCCAGGTAAAGGAACCCAGCCGAAGCCACCAGGGCTGCGTATTTGATGACGAGAAAATTCTCGAACCGCGGTCCCGTGACCTGCTGCACCGCCCACAAAACCCAGTCGTAAAGCGGAGGTTGCCGCGCGAAGGCTTCGTAGCCTGCAAGCAGGTCCTGCGTCAAAACGATATCGACGACGTCGTCCTCACCCAGCACGTGTGATGCGAGGAGGCGGAAGCCCGCATGCAGCACCGCATAAAGCGTAACGACGGCGAGCACGAACCCCAACCCGCGCCGGGATACTTCCCCGCCGCGCGCTTCGCTGCCCGCTTCGATGTTCGCCTCCCTCATCGAGCCCGCCCCCTTTGCGGACGCCCCCGTCATCACGGATCAACGGCTCAAGGCAGGAGCACCGTCGAACCGGTCGTCTTGCGTGCCTCGAGATCGCGGTGTGCCTGAGCCGCATCTTTCAGCGGATAGGTCTGGTTGACGGCGATCTTCACCACCCCGCTTTGCACGACACCGAACAGGTCCTCGGCGCTGGCCACCAGATCCTCGCGGCTTGCGGTATAGGTGAACAAGGTCGGCCGCGTCGCAAACAGCGAACCCTTCTTCGACAGGATCCCGATATCGAAGTTCGGGATCGGCCCCGAAGCCGCGCCGAACGACACCCACAGCCCAAGCGGCCTGATGCAGTCGAGAGTTGCCGGAAACGTATCCTTGCCGATCGCGTCATAGGCGACATCGACTCCCTTGCCGTTCGTCAGTTCCTTGACGCGGGCCACGAAATCCTCGGTGCGATAGTTGATGGTATGGGTGCAGCCGTTGGCCTTGGCGAGTTCGGCTTTCTCATCCGAGCCGACCGTCCCGATCACGGTCGCTCCCAGATGCTTTGCCCATTGGCAGGCGATCAGCCCGACACCGCCGGCGGCAGCATGAAGCAGCAGCGTTGTCTCGGGCCCGACCCGGTAGGTGACGTTGAGGAGATAGCGCACCGTCATCCCCTGCAGCATCATCGCGGCCGCCGTCTGGGGAGCGATTGCGTCGGGAACCTTGACGACGCGCTCGGCCGGAATAAGCCGCTCTTGCGCGTAGGCACCGATCGGGTTCGCATACGCGACCTTGTCGCCGACCGCGAATTCGCTGACGCCTTCGCCCACCGCGACGATTTCGCCGCAGGCTTCCATGCCGATCACGGCCGGAAGGTCACCGACCGGATAGGCACCGGTGCGATGATAGGTATCGATGTAGTTCAGCCCGACCGCAAGATGACGCAGATGAAGCTGACCCGGCCCTGGGGCACCGATTTCGACTTCATCCCACTGCATGACTTCGGGGCCGCCATAGCGATGAATTCTGATTGCATGCACCAACGTGGCGATCTCCTGTTTTTTCGGGTCAACGACCCGTTTGTCTGGAAATTGATCAACAGGCGCCGACAGTGCCAACGCAAACTGCCTTGACCCTGCCATTGCCGCCTTCTATGGGCTCAACCGCAAGAGAACAAGCTCCTTTACCGGAGACGAGCGGGAGAGTCATGCCAACAGCCCTACGCCCGGCCATCATTGGCGCTTATGCGGCAATTTTACTGGCCGGCTGTGCCTTGAGCACGGCCACAGTGACATCGCCGCTCGCGGGCCTCAGCTGCGTCGACGACACCCCCGATTGTATAAAGAAGCGCCAGGCGACCCTCAGTTACATGACGAACGACCCAACCCGCGCCTGGGTGCGTCAGACGCCATCCGCACACGCCTATGCTTCCGGCGTCCGGCTCTTCGCCTTCAAGAAGAAAAAATCCGAACTCACTTGCGACGAACTGAAAATCGGCAGCAACGAAGCAGCAAACGCTTCGAAAATTCTGCGCGGGCCGGACGCCGAATCTCTGACTCCGGCTCAGGTTTCACGTGGAACGTTGCTCGCCGCCGAAGTTTCCCGCGAGTTGCGCCGCGAACTGTCGGGCCGGTGCAAGGACAAGGCCTAAGCCATCGAGCGCCTGCAATCCAAAAGGTCAAACCGGGTCGAGCGGCCATCGGATATCGCCAGCAGCGCGCCACCACATAACTCAGGCTTCGAGTGGCTTCTTGCGGCTCTGCGGCAGAACGCGCGCCTGCACGCCGTAAGCGGAGACTTTCGGCATCCTGCTCGAGACGGTTCGCATGTTGACACCCATCCATCCGATCTCACCGGAGAGGCGGCCATATTCGATCTTTGGACAGCGGTTCATGACGACTCGCAGACCCGCCGCTTCGGCTTCGGCGGCAGCGTCATCGTTGCGCACCCCAAGTTGCATCCACACAACCTTGATGCCGAGTTTGTCCTTGAGAGAGATCGCCTCGCGCGTGATTGCCAGCGCAGCTTGCGAATTGCGGAAAATGTCAACGACATCGACTGGCGCCGGTACGTCCGCGAGGGTCGCATAGACGGTGCGGCCGAGAAGCTTTTTTCCGGCTTGCCCGGGGTTGACTGGATGCACCTCGTAACCCTTGGCGAGAAGATACTTCATCGCAAAGTAGCTTGGCCGGCTGACGTTCGTGGAAGCGCCGATAAACGCGAAGACGCGCGCCTCGTTCAGTACTTGGGCGATATCTTCGTCTAGGTAGGATTGTTGCGAATTGCTCATGCGGGCGGCGGCAGCGTCATCTGCCCCTTCTCATCGAGGACCATCAGCGGATTGTACGCGATCTCCCAGAGATGACCATCCGGATCGGCAAAATATCCCGAATAGCCACCCCAGAACACATCCCTCGCCGGCTGCACGATACGCCCCCCGCAGCTTTGCGCAAACGCCAATGCGTCGTCAACCTCGGATTTCGAAGCAAGATTGATCGCCAGGCTCGTCCCGCGAAACCTCGACCCGTCGTCATTGATACCGTCTTCACTGACACCGGCGTCCTCGGCCAGCGCGGCCTGGCCGTAGAGCCCGAGAACCGTCCCGTTCATATCAAAAAATGCAACGTCGCTGCTCTCGAAGCCCGAAGCGGCAAAGCCTAGACTCTCGTAGAACGCACGCGACTGCCCCACGTCCGCGACGCCCAGCGTCACCAGATTGATCCGTGTCGGCAGCACTTCAGCAGCCCTTCCATTCCGGATTGCGTTTTTCGATAAAGGCGCCGATGCCTTCTTCGGCGTCCCGGTACAGCATGTTCTCAACCATTATTGCCGCCGCATAGTCGTAGGCCTCGCCCAGCGGCTGCTCGATCTGCCGGTAGAACGCTTCTTTGCCGATGCGTACGGTGGCAGCGGATTTGTCGGCAATGCGCCGGGCAAATCCCATAGCTTCATCCATCAGCCTTTCGGCCGGAACGACCCGGTTGACGAGCCCGTAATCCGCTGCCGTCTGCGCGTCGATGATCTCGCCCAAAAGCAACATCTCCATCGCTCGCTTGCGCGGCACGTTTCGCGACAAGGCAACCATCGGCGTCGAGCAGAACAGGCCGATATTGACGCCCGGCGTGCAGAACTTCGCGCCTTGGGCGGCAATGGCGAGATCGCAGGTGGCGACAAGCTGGCAACCCGCCGCCGTAGCCATTGCATGGACCGCAGCGATGATCGGCTTAGGACAGGCAACCATACCTTGCATCAACTCCGAGCAGGTCGTCATCGTCTCGGAATAGAACGCCTTGCCGCCATCGGCCTGGCCTCGGTGCGCCGTCAGTTCCTTGAGGTCGTGGCCGGCGCAGAATGCCGGCCCGTTGGCAGCAAGAATAATGGCACGAACGGCATCGTCAGAAGCCAGTTGCGAGAAAATCTCCCGCAGCCCCTTGAGGACCTCGAGCGACAAAGCATTGCGGGCGCCGGGACGATTCAATGTCACGACGGCGATACCGTCCTGCGGGCGCTCGACCAGGATGGCCGGTTCCTGCCGGTCAGCGGCCTGGGCTTGAGCCCCCGTACCGCGATGCTGATCCTGCATGTACTTCCTCCAACCTGGCGCGATAATTGCCACCCCGATCGAACCTGACGGTCGATACTGCCGGTCGACCGGTGAAGGCAAATCGGGCGAATCCGGTCACTTGCCGACTTCGCCGGCATCGAGCGCATCCTGGATTGCCTTTTGATGCGCCTTGACGAGTTCGATGTTCTCTTTGTGCTTCAGCGGTGGAATGGTCGTCAACGCTTCTTCGAGTTCATCGATAAGCGCTTTCTTTTCATCCGCCGCCATCGACGCATCGGCTTTCACCTCCGCCAGCTCCTCCTGCAACCCGACAACTGGATCGGTATATTCGCCCGATTCCGGGTCAAGCCCGTCCAGCACTAGCTGTACGTTGGCCGAGACGTCATCGAGTTCGGTAAAATCCTTGAAGCCATGCTTCACGGCGATCTCATCGAGTTCCTTCTCGACGCTGACCTCGTTTCCTTCCGGCACACCTTCAAGTTTCTTGGCGACGGCTGCCAAATCCGGCTGAGCTGATATCAGCCCCTTCACCTGCGCTTCGCTCAACACGATCTGCTTGATGTCGCCGTCAGCATCCTGCGCCATGGCAACTGGCACAGGACCAGCTCCAGCCAGCAGGCAAACCATTGTCGCCGCTAAAATCCATTTGCAATGCCGCATATCGCGCTCCTCCAGAAAGCCGCCCGTCCGGCGGTAATGATCGCCACATTGCTCGTTCGACCTAGTCAACGAGCACACCCGTAAACCTGTAGAGACCCGCATCCGTTCCGATTCCGTTGTGAGGCTACCCGGTCGGGCCCAGATGATGCTTTGCGTGAACTTTGCGGCGCGAGCAAGCGGAACTTGCGGCAGAAATCCGCCTTGCCCACCGAACGCACCGTAGGATGGACGATAACCACACGGTAATATTTTACCGCCTACTTAACCCATTGAAAAGAAGTATTTAATTCACGAGCTGAACGATTTCGATTGACAGACCGCCGCGGCGCAACTATTCGACGCGGCTGAACCAGGAACGTTTCCCTAGTTACTAGCTGTCCAACGGCCAGCAGTGCTTCGTTCTGGCGAACGGACCAGCCGGTCAAGGGTTTCCCGAGACCAGCCAAGCCACCCGAGAATTTCCGAACAAATCATGCCGGCAACCAAACCGGCGGGAGTCCTGCCAATGAAGACCTACGTCGCCAAGCCCGGCGAGGTGGACAAGAAATGGATTTTGATCGACGCCTCCGGCCTCATCGTCGGCCGTCTCGCGTCGCTCATCGCCATGCGCCTCAAGGGTAAGCACAAATCGATCTACACCCCACATGTTGATTGCGGCGACAACATCATCGTCGTCAACGCTGACAAGGTGGTGTTCACCGGCAACAAGAAAGAGGACAAGCGCTACTACTGGCACACCGGTTATCCCGGTGGCATCAAGGAGCGTTCGCCCCGTCAGATCCTCGACGGCCGCTTCCCCGAGCGCGTTCTCGTCAAGGCCGTCGAGCGCATGCTCGCCCGTGGACCGCTGCAGCGTCAGTTGATGCGCAATCTCAAGGTCTATAAGGGCGCCGAACACCCCCATGAGGCCCAGCAGCCCCAGGTGCTCGACGTCGCAACCCTGAACTCGAAGAACGTAAGAGGCTGATCTTAATGGCCGAAGAAACCAAGACCCTCGAGGATCTCGGAACAATTTCGAGTGCCCCTCCCGCCGCTGCCGAGCAGCCGGTTCACGTCCAGAAAATCGATTCGCTTGGCCGTGCCTATGCGACCGGCAAGCGCAAGAACGCAATCGCGCGCGTCTGGCTGAAGCCCGGTAGCGGCAAGATCGTCGTCAACGACAAGGACTTCAGCGAATACTTCGCCCGGCCCGTGCTGCAGATGTTGTTGAAGCAGCCGATCAACGCAGCCGCCCGCGCCGACCAGTACGACGTCATGGCGACAGTTGTCGGCGGCGGTCTCTCCGGCCAGGCCGGCGCCGTCCGCCACGGCATTTCCAAAGCCCTGACCTATTATGAGCCCGATCTCCGTTCGGTTCTCAAGAAGGGCGGCTTCCTCACGCGCGACAGCCGCGTCGTGGAACGCAAGAAGTACGGCCGCGCCAAGGCCCGCCGCAGCTTCCAGTTCTCGAAGCGCTGAGGCGTCGAACTCGCTGTCTGCCAACAGGCGCGCAGAAACATCGGGCGCACGGATGCAGCGCAACGGGTGCGTTGGGCTTGGCTTCCTGCCCAACACAAGCTTGCGCAGTGTTGGCAAACGAAGCCCCAGCCAAGAATGAAACAGCCCGCGATTGCGGGCTGTTCTGTTTCATCGCCGGCCCGGCTTGTCGGCGTTCGCCCGCGGTGCCACATACCGCCAGCCGCGGTGGAACCGCTAATGGTGTTCTCCGTTTAAGACGTACGCGCAAAACATGAGGCTTGACGCATGGAAGTCCTGGCCGTCGACGGCGGTTCGCTGCTCAGCACACTCGCCACCGAGATCGAGCACATGCTGTCCCCCGCATGGTGGCGCGCCCACTCCGTCGCCCTTCTCAACATTCTGATGATCGACCTGACGCTGGCCGGCGATAACGCGATCGTCGTCGGCATGGCTGCTTCCCGTGTTCGCGCCGACATGCGTGCGAAGGTCATTTTCTGGGGCATCACCGGCGCCGTTGTTCTGCGCATCCTGTTTGCCGGCGTTGCCCAGCAGATGCTGCAGGTCATCGGCTTGACGCTTGCCGGCGGCCTGCTGCTGCTGTTCGTCTGCTGGAAGATGTATCGCGAGATCGTCAGCGCTAACGGCCCCTCCATCGATGAAATCGAAGGCAAGCTTGCCTCTGACGATTCCGGCGTGGCCGAAACCAGTTTCTGGTCTGCGATGTGGACCATCATCCTCGCCGACCTTTCAATGTCGCTCGACAACGTTCTCGCAGTCGCCGGTGCGGCAGGCGAATCGACCCTCGTACTCGTCATCGGCCTGGCGGTTGCCATTATTTTGATGGCCGTCGCATCGACCTATATCGCCAGACTTTTGCACCGTTATCCGTGGATCGCTTGGATCGGTCTTCTCATCATCCTTTACGTGGCGATCGACATGATCTACCGCGACAGCCACCACATCGCCTGCGCCGCCTGGCAGATCGGCTGTTCGGAAACGATCTTCGAAGGCATTATGCACCGGCTCGGCCTAGGGCCGGGCGCGGGAGGCTGAGGAGAAGTCAAAGATGGCAAAGGTCTTCATCGATGGCGAGGCCGGCACCACCGGCCTGCAGATCCGCGACCGGCTGGCTGGGCTTGACGGCCTCGACGTGATTTCCATCGACGAGGCGCTTCGTAAGGACGAGGCTGCGCGCCAGGACATGATGCGTGAGGCCGACGTTATCATCTTGTGCCTACCCGATGACGCCGCCCGCGAAGCCGTCGTACTCGTCGACGCGCTCGGCGGGGATGCCCCGCGCGTTATCGATGCTTCGACCGCCCACCGCACCGCCGACGGCTGGGTGTACGGTTTTGCAGAGCTCTTCGAAGGCCAAGCCTCCCGTATCGCGGCGGCCCGCAAAGTCTCAAACCCCGGCTGCTACCCGACCGGAGCCATCGCCCTGTTGCGCCCGCTGATCGACGCCGGCCTGATGCCTAGCAGCCATTCGGTCTCGATCAACGCAGTCAGCGGGTATTCGGGCGGCGGCAAGTCGATGATCGCCGACTACGAAGCCGGCACGGCGGATGCATTCCAGCTTTATGGACTGGCGCTGCACCATAAGCACGTCACCGAGATGCAGCTCTATTCCGGATTGACCACGCGGCCGATCTTCATCCCCTCGGTCGCAGCCTTCGCCCAAGGCATGCTGGTCTCGATCCCCCTGCATCTTTCAAGCCTGACAGGCAAGCCCACGGCTGGCGATATCGCAACCGCGCTAACGGCTCACTACGATGGCGCCCAGCATGTCCGCGTCACCTCCGACGCTATCAACGCGACAAAAGGCAAGCTCGAACCGCAGGGCCTGAACGGCACCGACGACATGGAACTCTTCGTGTTTGCCGATGATACGCTCGGTCAGGCCGTCCTCGTCGCGCGCCTCGACAACCTCGGCAAAGGCGCTGCCGGCGCCGCCGTCCAGAACCTCAAGCTGATGGTGGGACTTAGCGACTGATCGGGGCTGCGAGCGCGGCCGCGAGTCCATGAAAAATGAACGCGCGCTAGTGGCCCGTCGCGCCAAAATCGCATCATAGCCGCAACCTCGTCCGATTTGGGCGCGACATCAGGGCCACTAGTAACATCAATGGCTTAGTGAGGCGTTTATCGAGCCTTAGTTGACTCAAGCCTCGCCGCACCATCGGTCAACTAAGGCGCGACGCCTCACTAG